>NZ_VJVX01000099.1:0-11419 GCF_008033685.1 Microbispora sp. CSR-4 | reverse complement strand
GCCTCCCACGGCGTGCCGCTCCCCGCCGCCGCCCTGCGCTTCCCCCACCGCCACCCCGCCGTCACCACCATCCTGATCGGCGCACGCAGCGCGGAGGAGGTCAGGGAAGACCTCGACCTCGCGGCCACGCCCGTGCCCGAAGAGCTGTGGAGAGAACTGGACTCTGCCCGCTGACCTTGCCCGCCGACCTTGTCGGCTGACTCCGCGGCCTGACCCTGCTGATCGACCCTGCTGATCGACTTTGTTGATGGCCCCCGCACGCCGGCAGCTCCATCGGACTGCAGCAGCAGGTCGCGGCTGCGCTCCTGCTACCCGCGGGCGACGGCGAACAGCCGGCTCATCGCGCCGTGCCGCTTGACCGGCTGGTAGTCCGTCCATCGAGGTTCCGGGGTGGAGGGAGCGGAGCGGAAGGGAACGAGGACCGCAGCGAAGGCCCAGCGGAGCGGGCTTCGTGAGGACCGGAGTTTCCTTGCGGCGCAGTGACCGACTTGCCCAAGATCCGTAGCCACCCAAAAGGCCGCAGGACCCTCCCACTCCGACCGCCCTGCTCAGTCGCGCCAGGAGCCTCGCGCCGTCCGGCCGTCCGGCCGTCCGGCCGTCCGGGTCCGATCGTCCTGCTCGGTCACGCCAGGTCTCGCGCCGTCCGATCGTTCGGGTCTGACCGTCTTGCTCGGTCGCGCCAGGAGCCTCGCGCCGTCCGATCGTCCGAGTTCGACCGTCCTGCTCAGTCGCGCCAGCAGCCTCGCACCGTCCTACCGTCCCGGTTCGACCGCCTCTGTGCCAGGGCGGGACACGTGCCCGTTCTCTGCCTCGGCTGATGGTCCGTCGCTGGTGGTGCGTCCTCATCGCGGCCGGGCTCTCCCACACCCGCTGCGCCGCAAGTCTGTGGCCCCAACTGAACCGGGTCGTCCGGTTGCTAAGAGTGACATGAGCAGGAGATAATTCAAACGGGATTTCGAATCAATCGAGGAGGGTGTGATGGATATGTTCGACATCGATCCTGAGCGCCTTCGCCGTTCGAGCGATATTGACGGTGAGTGGTGGGACCGTCTGATCGCCAATTCGCCGCTGTGGTCATCCGACGGCTCGTCCGCCCGTGATCCCTTCCCGATCATCAACTTCGGGCAGCGGCAGCGCGCCGACGCGCCCGGTGCCACGAGCACAGCCAGCCCGGGCACGCATATCGATGGCGCACATGCCGCGCGTGGGGCTGCCGCTGGCGTGGACGGCGCTGGCGTTGGTGCCGCCCGTGCGGACGCTGTCGGCCTTGACGGCGCTGGCGCAGATGTCGCCAGTGAGGCCGCTGATGGTGCGGACGCTGCTGGCGCGGGCGCGCATGGCGCTGGCGCGGCTGCCGCCCATGAGGGTGGTGCGGACGGCGCTGGCGCGGATACCGCGCGTGGGGCCGCCGCCGGTGCGAATGCCGCTGGCATGGACGGCGCTGGCTTTGGTGCCGCGCGTGGTGCTGCCGATGGCGCGGACGCTGCTGGCGCGGATGGTTCTGGCGCGGCCGGCCCGGGTGCTGGTGCGGGTGCGGGTGCTTCCGATGGTGTGGGTGGGCGTGATCGTGGTCGTGACCGTGGTCGGGGTCGTGTGCGGTCGTCGTGGGTGGTGGTGGGGTCGGTTCGTGAGGTGGCCCAAGAGCTGGCGCTGACCCCGCTTCCCGATGACGTGGATGTGTGCCTGGCCGAGGCGGAGGAGTTGCTGTTCGCCCGGGATCGGATCACCTGCGCGCTGGCCGATCGGGTGGGGCGGGTGCATCGTGCGGGGCAGGCCAGGCAGCATGGGCATGCCTCCACCCGGTGCTGGTTGCGCACCAGAGGGGGGATGACGGTGGGCGGTGCGGGCCGCCTGCTCACGTTGGGGGCGGAACTGCCGCGCCTCCCCGTCGTGCGGGAGAAGTTCGCTGCGGGTGAGTTGGCGGCGGGGGTGGTGGAGGCCATCTGCGCCGCTGTGGCCGGACTATCGGATGAGCAGGCCACCTTGGCGGAGCCGATCTTGGTGGACCTGGCCAGTAAAGCGGGGGCGGCGGAGGTCGCCAAGGCCGGCCGCCATCTGCGGGCGGTGCTGGACCCCGATGGGGATGAGCGGGATGAGCGGGCTGATTACGGGCGGCGGTTCCTGCGGGTCCGCCCGGGCAAGGGCGGCGGCGTGGAAGGGGAGTTCTACCTGCCGCGTGAGGCCGGTGCCCGGTTGATGGCGTTGTTGCAGGCGTATGCCAAGCTGAGGGCGCAGGGGGATGACCGCCCGCTGACGGTACGTCAGGCGGACGCGCTGATCGCCCTGCTGGAGCAGAAGATCGTCACCGAGCTCCTCGTCGTGGTCAGCGCCGATTCCCTCCCCACCGACCCCGAAACCACCGACCCCACCGACGACAACCCACACCCCGCCGACGACACCAGCGACCCGGCCACCCAAGACACCGACCCGGCCACCCAAGACACCGCCGACCCTGCCGCCGACGACGACGTCAGCGACCACTTCGCAGACCTCGGCGACAGCGCCCCCAGCGACTACGCCCCCGACACCACCGGAACCACTGACGAGCCGAGCCAGGCCGACGACACCACCGACCACGTCGAAAACGCGCGGGATGCCGGGGGCTTCGGGGAAGGCCGGGAGGACACGGGCGATCCGACGCCCGGCGAGGCCGACGACCTCGACATCCCGGAGGAGTTCGACACTGCCGAGACCGAGGCGGATGCCGGTGCCGGGAGCGCCGACACCACTGCCGCCCCTGCGCCCGCCGACGCCGACGACGCCGTTTCCGGCGCGATGGCCGACCCCGATGCTTCGGGTGGCACCGATACCCCTGACGGCCCGGACGGGCTCGACATCGCCGAGGCTGCCCCTGCCACCGACCCTGCCGCTGGCTCTGGCGACGCCGCGATCGGACCTCGCGATGAGGAGCCTTGTGACTGGGGAGCCGGTGAGCGCGGGGCCGGTGAGCGGCGGCCCGGCGAGTGCGAGCCGCGCGACACCGCAAGCACCGCCGCTGCTGAGGGCGACCACACCGCGAACGCCGGCTCCGCCGAGGACGACGACACCGTGAGTACCAGCTCTGCCGGGAGCGACGAGACCGCGCCCGCCAAGGGCGATGGGTGGGATCGCGGCGCGGCCCGGTCTGGAGCAACCCATGTCCGGCGGGGTGTGTCAGCATGGCCTGCTCATGGTGGCGGGCATTGGCACACAGCCCCTTCGCACGCTGCCCCTTCGCACGCTGCCCCTTCGGACACAGCACCTTCGGACATAGCGTCTTCGGGCGCGACGGCTTCGGTCGCGACGGCTTCGGATGCGCCGCCATCGCAGGCGGCGCACTCGCAGGCAGCGCCTACGGAGGTGGCGCCTTCGGAGGCGGCGTGGCCGGACCCTCCGCCCGAGGACGCCTCCGCACGTCACACCCACGCCGGGCCTGGGCCTGCGGGGGACTGCCGGCATGGCCACAGCACGTGCCGGTGCGACGGCCAGGGCGCGTGCCGGTGCTGCGGCGAGGCGCGGTGCTCGCGTGCGACGCAGGCGTCGGGGACATCGGGACCGTCGGGAGCGACGCCCGGCGGGCCCGGACCGGAGCGGGAGACACCACCCGGATGGGCATCGGAAACGGCACCGGGAGCCGGGCGAGCGACACCGGAGACGGCGCAGGAGGCATCGCAAGGAGCCGCACAGGGGGCATCGCGGGGGGCGGCGCAAGGTGGGTCACCGGGATCTCCGGGTGCGTCGGCGGGCGCGATGCCCGGGGCGTTCTTGGGTGCGTCGTTGGGAGCGTCGGCAGGCACGCTGCTGGGGGCGTCGTTGGGGATGGCACCGGGGACAGCGCCGGGGTTGTTGCTGGCGACCGGGCAGGTGCTGCCCGTCTCCAGCGTGCATCGGCTCGCCCGGACCTCGACTCTGGTGCGGATCGTCATGAACGCCGAGGGACAGGTGCTGGACATGGGGCGCAAGGTCCGTCTGGCGACTCCTGCCCAGCGGCGGGCCATCTTCGCCCGGTACGCCACGTGCTGGATCGACGGCTGCCCGCTGCCGGCGACCATGTGCCAGATCGACCACGCCGACAACTGGAGCACCGGCGGGCTCACGGACCTGAAGCTGCTGGGCCCGGCGTGCCAGTTCCACAACCGCGACCGCTACCAGCACCCCGAGCGCTACACCCGCCGCAACGTAGGCGAAGACCGCTGGGCCTTCACCTACCACCGCCTCGGACGAGCCCGACGACTACACGAGTAAGGCGGGAGGCAGGCGGTGGAGGACCCACAGGCCGGCCCGGGCGACGCACGGACCGGCCCCGGAGGCTGCGGGCGTGAGGCGTGAGGCGGGAGCGTGGGCGATGCGCAGGGCAGGCCCAGGCTGACGCGCGGACAGACCCGGCGACTACGCGAGCGAGGGGAGCGCCAAGACAGCCGGAAGCCCTCGACCGCGTCGGCACTCGGCCCAGCAGACCCCGCGCCGGCAGACACGCGCGAGCAGGCCCGCGCTGGCAGAGCCGCGCCGGCAGACCCCGCGCCGGCAGACCCGCGCTGGCAGAGCCGCGCCGTACGGCGTGGTGTGGCGCATCTCACCGCGGGCGGCCCGCGACCGTGAGGACCTGCGGAAGCAGGGAACGGCGACAGCCGGGATGATCCCCTTTACAGGCCATTTGGCCGTGTCTTACTTGTTATCTACTAAGCTTCCCGTGTGTCTCGCCGGTGAGCGGTCCTCAACCCGAGGACGACCGGCGACCGCCGAATCCCGGAAGTCATCGATCCCGGGAACCGGGGACCCACGTCTCTTGGGGTGAATCCGGACCATCCGGTAGGGCTACTCCTGGCCCGAACCCGTCAGCTAACCCGGTAGGCGGCCAAGGAGAGGAGAGCGTGGAGTGTCGGCTCCACCTGCCCACCCGGTCCGCGTCGTGTCGCCGGACCACCTGCCCGCCCTGGAACGTCTCCAGGCTTCCGGGGTGATGGCGCGCCCGTGACGGGCTGCCACATCTCCCGTTTCTGATTCCGCCCCGCCGTGGCGTGTCCCCGGACGGTCATGCCGTCATGCCGCACGCCCGCGGGCCGGTTCGTCATGTCTCGAAGCGCGCCATGAGGAGCCCCCGATTTCCACCGATCCGATAGCTCGACAGCTGCTCGACGCCGTACGCCCCGAGCTGGGCTACCGCGAACGAGCCGGGAAACACACCAAGTTCGGCGAGTGGTACGCCGAAAACGTCGCCAAGGACCCCGACTTCAAGGCCGCCCCGTGGTGCGACATGTTCGTCTCCTGGGCGGCCGACCGGGCCGGGGTGCAGGACCATGTCGGCGAGTTCGCGCTGACCACGCGGCACGCCAAGTGGTTCGAGAAGCACCACGCCTGGAGCGACAAGCCCGAGCCGGGCGCCGTGGTCTTCTTCGCCTGGTCAGGGTCCAAGAAGATCCGCGACATCGACCACGTCGGCATCGTCGAGAAGGTCGTCGGCCGGAAGGTCCACACGATCGAGGGCAACGTCGACGGCGTGTGGCTGAAGCGCAAGGTCCGCGACACGAGCACGATCGTCGGGTACGGCCTGCCGCGCAAGGTCAAGGTGACGCCGAAGACGCCGGTGACGATCCAGCCCATGGCGGCCGTGAACGCGAGCGTCCAGAGCGCCGCTGCGCCCGCCACCAGGAACATGGCGGCCACGCAGGGGAAGCCGCTCGACATCGTGTGCTCGCCGGGCGACGCCGTCCTGTCGGCCGGTCTGCTGTTCGCGGTGGTCTCCACCGCCGTGACCGGGATACGGGTCAAGACCGCGGCGGCGTCGTCCGACGGACGGCACCGCAAGCGCGGGTGACCTCCCCCTTCCGGATCTCCCGCCGCTCATAGGGACTCCAGCCCGGGCCTTGGGACCTCCGGCCCGGCCCTGGCGATCTCCGGCCCGGCCCTGGCGATCTCCGGCCCGATCAGGGGAACCTCCGGCCGGTCCGAAACGGCCAGGGCTTCGAACGCCATACTCGACGGCGCCACGCTCGTCGGCGACGTGTTCGACGGCGACGTGTTCGACGGCGACGTGTTCGACGGCGACGTGCTCGCCGCTTCCGCCGTGGCGACTGCCACGGCGAGCACGGCGCCGGTCCGGGCCGTCACGGTGCCCTGACCCGGCATGCTGACCCGGCAGGTCAACCAGGCAGGCCGCTCAGCATGCTCTTCATCTCCTTGATCTCGGCCGACTGGCTGGAGATGATCGACTCCGCCAGCCTACGCGCCGGCTCGTAGCTTCCGCCGCTCAGCTCGTCGCGCGCCATGGTGACGGCGCCTTCGTGGTGCCGGATCATCATCGTGAGGAAGGCCCGGTCGAAGTCCCGTCCGGACAGCCCTTCGAGACGCCGCATGTCCTCGGGGGACATCATCCCGGGCATGGCGTGATGCGTCGGCGCCGGGCTCTCCCCGGGCACCTGTTCGCCCCAGGTCGTGAGCCAGCCGCTCATCGTCCGGATCTCGGGAGCCTGCGCGGCCTCGATCCGCCGGGCGAGCCGCGCGACCCGGGCGTCCGCCGCCCGGTCTTCGGCCAGTCGCCCCATCTCCACCGCCTGCTGATGATGGGGGATCATCATCCGGGCGAACATGACGTCCTGGTCGTTGTGGTCGGCCGTCGTTGTCGGCGGCGTTGTCGGCGGCGGCGTCGGGTCGCTGGGCGCGGTGGGCACACCGGGTGAGGAAGGCGTCGCGGCCGAGGCGGCGGTGCCGTACGCGCCGCCCGTGCCGGCCAGCAGACCGGCTGTCAGCAGGGCGACCGGCAGGACACGTCCGTTCATCGGCCAACACCTCCGTACGTCCCGGCGGCTGGTCGAGGACCGGCGCCGCCCCGCCCGCGGTGCCGGCGGCGGCGCCACCCCCGGTGCGCCGTCGCCGCACGAACCGTGTGGCGAACCTGGTCCTCCTGTCGTACCCGTGGAACGTTCCCGTCAGCCGTTGAACGTGATCCTGAACCGGTAGTTGTCGCCGTAGGTCGAGCCGCGGATGGTGAACGCCGCGCTCCCCGAGCTCACCCGGCCCGAGACCGTGGCCCCGGCGTTGACGGCGTAGAGGAAACGAGACGTGCCGAGATCGCGGCAGGGGACGATGGTCTTCTCGCCGTAGAAATGGTTGAACGTGGCCCCTTCGGCGCGGTGGCTGTCGACCAGCTTGCCGGACCAGGAGGTGCCCGATCGGCTGGTGACCCAGTAGCCCAGCAGGAGTTTCGGGTCGCGTACGTTACCGCCGAGATCGCGGGCCGACGCGGTGACAACGTGGGCGGAGCCGAACTGGAAGGATCCGAGCGCTCCGATGTCGCCCACATAGAACTCCCAGTAGAAGGGGTTGCGTTCGACCCTGCCCGCGGCGGACTTGCGTGGACCGGTGACGAATTTCGCGGCCGCCTTGTATCGGCTGGTGCCGACGAACCGGTGCTCGCCCCAGAGGGGACCTCCGCAGTAGTCGTAGACGTCGACCACCACGGTGGCGGTGCCACGATAGATCCGCAGGGCGGACTGTGCGCCGGCCGCCGGGCCGGACGGGACCACCGCCCCGAGGACCGCGGTCACCGAGACCGCTGCCGCCGCTAATCGGAATTTCCGTGTCTTCATGAGAAATCCCCTCCTTGTCGTGCCGTCGATCCGGAACTCCTCCACGGGCCGGCGGGAACCTCACCGTAAAAGACCGCCGTGGTCTTACCAATGACGTGTGCATACACGGTTGGTAACGCCTTGTGTCGATCCGAAAGTGGCGGCGACATAAATGACGGAGGAGAGTAATGACGGACTGATTCCGGGGCGCGACATACATATCGACCACCGGTCTGTTGCCCTATTCACCCCCATTTGTGGAGCGTTGCGCTCCTGTCCCTGATCATCGGGCGAGGTTGACATGCAGCCGTACAGCTGCCTATCGTTCATGCAGCCAAAGGGCTGCATGTCCGGGATGGGGAAGATGGACGAAGTGTTCAAGGCGCTGGCCGACGCCAGCCGCCGCAGGTTGCTGGACAGCCTGAACGCCCGCAACGGCCAGACGCTGCGCGAACTGTGCGCGGGGCTGGACATGGCGCGGCAGTCGGTCAGCAAGCACCTGGCGGTGCTGGAGGCGGCGAACCTCGTGACCACGGTGTGGCGTGGCCGGGAGAAGCTGCACTACCTCAACGCCGTGCCCATCAACGCCATCGCGGACCGCTGGATGAGCAGGTTCGACCGCGAGCGGGCCCGTGCTCTCGCCGATCTCAAGAACGCATTGGAGCAGGAGCCGATGAGCAACCCCGAGTTCGTCTACACCACCTACATCAAGACCACGCCCGAGCGGCTGTGGCAGGCACTCACCGACCCCGGCTTCACTCGGCGCTACTGGGGACTGTCCTTCGACACCGACTGGCAGACGGGGGCGCCGATGACCTGGCACCAGGGCGGTGTGGCGATCACCGATCCCGAGCAGGTGGTCGTCGAGTCCGACCCCGGCCGCAGGCTCTCCTACACCTGGCACTCCCTCACCCCCGAGTGGGCCGAGGCGGTCGGCCTGGGGGAGGACGTGCTCGCCAAGCTGAAGGGGGAGCGCAGGTCGCGGGTGACGTTCGAGATCGAGCAGATGGGGGAGACGGTCAAGCTGACGGTCGTCCACGACGGCTTCGAACCCGGCAGCACCCTGCGCGAGATGGTCGCCGGGGGCTGGCCCCAGGTGCTGTCCGCGCTCAAGACCCTGCTGGAGACGGGTGAGCCCCTGCCGGCCGTGAGCGTGTGACGCGTGGGCCGCGCCCCGGGCCCCGGCCTATCGGGGAGCGGGGCCCGGGGCGCGGCAGGTTCAGCACTGGCCGTCGGCGAGCACCCAGTAGTCCGGGCCGGTCTGGCGCAGCGCGTGCGTGGTGAAGGTGTTCCACAGGCCCATCGCGTCGTTCGACCCCTTGGCATAGGTGTAGCCGCCCGACTGGTACGCCCGCCCGGCGGTGGTGTGGGCGTAGTTGCTGGCCCGTACGCACGTGCCCGGCGGCGTGGCACTCGGCGAAGGGCTCGGCGAAGGGCTCGGCGAAGGGCTGGGCGAAGGACCGGCGCTGGGGGACGGGCTGGGCGTGGCGCTCGGCGAGGGGCTGGGCTGCGCGCCGCCGTCAAGGCCGAAGAAACGGGCGTCGTGGTAGGCCGAGCAGATCGTGTCGAGGAAGTACGCCGCGGTGGCCCCGCACTGGTCGGCCGCGCCGCCCGGATCGACCGGCAGGCCGTGGCCCATGCCGCTGATCTCGTAGAGGCGCACGTCGTCGTCGCCGTACACCTTGAGGGTCGTGCCACCGGTGAGCGACCTGGTGGAGGCCGGAGTCTGGGAGACGCCCCGCACGTTCGTCCACTGGTCGCGCAGCTGGGCGCCGTTGGCGGGCACGACCGTGTAGTCGGACTGGCCCTGCCAGACGGCCACTCGCGGGTACGGCCCGGAGTAGCCCGGATAGGCGTTCCGCACCAGGTCACCCCACTGCTGCGGGGTCCTGCTCGTCGGGCCGTACTGGCAGCCGGACGCCTCGAGCAGGCTGCTCGCGCAGCGGTAGGCCAGGCCGGCCCCGATCGATCCGGCGGCGAAGACGTCCGGGTACGTCGCCAGCATGACGGCGGACATCGCCCCGCCCGCCGACAGCCCGGACACGTAGACCCGCGCGGGGTCGGTCCCGTAGTTGGCGACCGCGTACGCCACCATGGCGCGGATGGACGCGGCCTCGCCCTGCCCTCTCGTGGTGTCGCCGGTCTGGAACCAGTTGAAGCAGCTCGACGAGTTGTTGGAGCTGGAGGTCTGCGGCAGCACCAGGGCGAAGCCCCACTGGTCGGCGTACTTGCGCCACCCCGAGTCGGCGAAGTAGCCGCTCGCGTTCTGCGTGCAGCCGTGCAGCAGGACGACGAGCGGACGGCCTGCGGGCAGGTTGTCAGGGCGGTAGGCGTACATCGCCAGGTTGCCGGGGTTGGATCCGAAGGAGCCGACCTGCGTCAGCGAGGCGGCCCGCGCGGGCGGGGGGATCAGGGCCGTGCCGAGCAGGCCGGCGAGGACGAGCAGGAGGGTCGTGAGGGCGAGGGCCGCTCGCGGCGGCCGTACGGGGAAGGACGTGACCATGGGGGCTCCTTGACCTGGCGCACCGATCCTTTCCGCGCACGGTAGGTCGCCGGTGATCCTCCCGACATGGCGGCCGGACACACTTCTCATGGTCCTGTCATGGCGTTGTTAGCGCGCCGCTCGTGCGGACAGAGGTCCGCATGGCGGTCATGCAACGGCCTGTCAACCACCGGCTGGGCGTGTTACGGCGGTGTGACGCTGGTCATCTCTGACCACGCAGAGCGCCGACAGGCGGACAGTCGGCCGTGGGCAGGGTCTAAGGTTGACTCGGCGAGTTCGAGCGGAAGAGGCGTTCATGGCACGAGGCGACACCGGACCTGACTTCATCGAGGCGCTCGCGCGCGGCCTCGATGTCATCAGGGCGTTCCAGCCGGGCCGTCCGGTGATGTCCCTGACCGAGGTGGCGGCGGCGACCGGTCTGGCCCGGCCCACCGCGCGGCGCATCCTGCTCACGCTGCAGGAGCTGGGGTACGCCCGCTCGGCGCAGGGCGGTTTCGCCCTCACCCCGCGGGTGATCGAACTCGGCGTCTCCTACATCCGCTCCATGGGCCTGTGGGAGGTGGCCCGGCCGCACCTGGAACGGCTCGTCGCCCAGACGAACGAGTCGTCGTCGATCGCCCAGCTCGACGGGTCCGACATCGTGTACGTCGCCCGCGTGGCCGTGCCGAAGATCGTCGCGCTGTCGGTGCAGATCGGGACGCGGTTCCCCGCGATGCAGACGTCCCTGGGCAAGGTGCTGCTGGCGGCGCTGCCGCCGGACGAGCTGGAGCGGGTGCTGGCGGAGCCGAGCAGGTCGGGCATCGAGCCGCGCTGGCGGCCCGGTCCGCAGGAGCGCGACGCCGTGCTGCGCGAGGTGCGGGCGAAGGGCTGGGCGCTGACCGACGAGCAGCTCGCGCTCGGGATCCGCTCGGTGGCCGCGCCGCTGCGCGACGGCTCCGGCAACGTCATCGCGGCCGTGAACGTCAACAGCCACGCCGCCGAGACCTCCCTGGAGAAGCTGACCGAGGAGCACCTGCCGCTGCTGCTGAAGACCGCGGGCGCGATCAGCGCTGACTGGGCACTCTACGAGTCCGTGCCCCAGGTCACCGCCTCCTAGGGAACCGCAGTTCACGGCATGGCCGCCGCTTCGCGGTGGCCCGCTGGCCCGGGCTTGCGGGCGTAGACGTACATGACCGGCAGGTCGAAGGCGTCCGGCTCGTTCAGCAGCTCGGCGACCCGAGCGAGGTAGCGCGCCTCGAAGGAGGCCGTCTCCTCCGGGGAGAGCGACGCGACTTCCGAGTAGCGGTGGCGTCCGCCTTCGCATAGCTCACGTTGGCCAGTGGAGTACGTCCTCCACCGGCATCTCTAGGACGCCGGGGCGGGGATGAGGACG
>NZ_VJVX01000098.1:0-11525 GCF_008033685.1 Microbispora sp. CSR-4 | reverse complement strand
CCCACGACCTGACCGCCGCCCGGATCTGGGGCATCCTGCGCGCGCTCGACCAAGCCGGGATCATCACCCTGGCCGACAAGGCCTATCAGGGCGCCGGGGAGTTCCCCCCGAGGTGTGGACACCGGCTGTTAAGCGGCGATCAGCACCTTATCGGGCTGTTGTTCGTAGTCGATGGGGCTGAGGTAGCCCAGGCTGGAGTGCCTCCTTCGGGTGTTGTAGCGGGTGATCCAGGCGAAGACGGCCAGCCGGGCCGCTCGGGCGGAGGGCCAGCACCTGCCGCCTTGAAGGGTCTCCCGCTTGAGGGTGGCGTTGAGTGCCTCGGCCAGCGCGTTGTCCGCGCTGGTGCCGACCGCGCCCATGGACTGGCGCACCCCGAGCTGCCGGCACACGGCGGCGTACTCGGCAGAGCTGTATTGCGCCCCGTGGTCGCTGTGGAAGATCGCCCCGGTCAGGGTGCCGCCCCTGGTGGCGGCCGCGGCGTGCAGCGCGTCGGTCACCAACTCGGTGCGCATGTGATCGGCGATTGACCAGCCGGCCAGCCGACGCGAGTGCAGGTCGATCACCGTGGCCAGATACAGGAACCGGCCCTCGGCCAGGGGCAGATAGGTGATGTCGCCGACGTAGCGCTGGTTCGGCCCGGTCGCGGTGAAGTCCCGCTTGAGCAGGTCGGGTACCTGTTGCGCCGCCGGCTGCGGCACGGTGGTACGGACCTTCTTACGCAGGTGCAGCCCGACGATGCCGTGGGCGCGCATGACCCGCTCCACCCGTTTGTGGTTGACGCGCGCCCCGTCCTGGCGCAACTCGGCGGTGATGCGGGGGCTGCCGTAGGTCCCGTCGAACTCGACGTGGATGGTCCTGATCCGCGTCGCGAGCTCGGCATCCGCGGCGGCACGGGCTGATCGCGCGGGTGCGGCGGCGCGCCAGCGGTAGTACCCCGAGCGGGACACGGCAAGGACGCGGCACAGTCGCTTGACGCCGAAGGCGCTCGCGTGGTCGGCGACGAACTGGAAGCGACTCACCAGTTGGTCTCCCCGGCGAAATACTTCGCCGCCCGGCGCAGGATGTCGCGCTCCAGCTCCAGTTCCCGGATCCGGGCCTTGAGCTGCTTGTTCTCCTCTTCCACGTCGTCCGACGGTAGCGGGGCGCCTGCACGCTTGGGCACCGGCGTCGCCTTCGCTGGGGCGGTGCCCGCCGCTTGGGCCTGACGCACCCACAACCGCAGCGTCTCCCGGCTGATCCCCAGATCCCGGGCCACCGACGTGATCGTCCGGGCCGGGTCCGACAGATACAACGCGACCGCGTCGGCTTTGAACTCAGGCGGGTAGACCTTCATGACCACCAGGAACTCCTCGGTCTCCAGATCTCCATGATCTGGCACTCAAGGTGTCCACACTTCGGGGGGAGGGCCCTACGACAAGTACCGCAAGCATGTCCGGGCGCTGGGCGTTCGCCCGCAGATCGCCCGACGCGGCACTGAGCACGGCTTCGGCCTGGGCGAACAGCGCTGGGTCGTGAGCAGACCTTCGCCCTGCTGCACGGCTTCCGCAGGCTGCGCATCCGCCGGGAAGCCCGCGAGGACATCCACCACGCCTTCCTCAGCATCGGTCGGCTGCGCCCTGATTTGCTAGCGCCGCCTCAGCCTGTCGCAAGACAACTTCTTACCAGGAGCTTCACTACGTTCCTGGCCAGAATCCGCAGGCTGGGCCGTCCCTCTTCCCGACCCGACGATGACGATCCGTCACGAGTGCTTACGCGGGATCCGTCACCGTACGCCTCGGTCTCGGCTCATACCGCCCAGCCTTACCTGCACCTGACGTCTACTCCACAAACTCCTCAGCGCCAGGTTCGGAAATCTGCTTCTCCTCCAGAGGAGCTGTACGGCGGTACTGCGGGTGGTCAAGGTCCATCTGCCGTGCGGCGTGCAGGGGTACGGGGAAGCGGGAGCGGTCGGACCAAAAGAGAGTCTGGTGGCACAGCTTCGCCGTAACGACAGCAAGGGCTTCTTCCGAAACGCCATTGGCGCACGAGAGGGGATAGATTTCGCTGGCTGTCATCGAGTACCAGTTCTGGGACATCTCACTTTTGCGACGTTCTTCCTTATTCTCGGAGTAGACGGATCGCTTCGCCTCCCAGCGTGTGTACTTCGATCCCAGCCTGCCTGCACCGTCACCGTCGTAGGCGCGGGGAACGTTGCAGAAAATCCACACAGGCGTGCCGAAATCCGTGGCGACCTTGTAGAGCGTGGTTGCGGTCTCCCCCTCCGCTGGCTCGCTGTCCTCGCTTTTGGCGATGCGGGTGGTACTGACGGGAGGCGGCACTTCCTCGTCTTCGATGTTGATGCGGATGACGGCCCGGGGCCGCTCGTCGTGACTCAAACTGCTGCCGGGGAGCCAATACCGGCTCGTGCGGCCTTCCGGCGAGGAACCCTGGTGCATGTTCTGCAGCCCATCCCACATGCGCCGGGAGGCGAGCTCGTCCACCGTCACGACGTACGGGATGCCGTGCAATTCCTCGGCGAGGTCGCTGAGGGCATGCTCAACGATCTCGGCTGCGTCGTCCCATCGCTGTCGGTAGCTCTTCTTGTCTCCGGTCCCCTCGGGGTAGGCGGTGGCATGGAAGGCGGGTTGGGCGAGACGGTAGGGCTGCCACTCGGGCCGGGTAGAGCTCCAGCCGAGCATGGTCCAGGCACCGCCGACCACCTCTGGCGGCACGAGAGCTGTTGCAGTGATAATCACCTTGGGCTGGCCCGACTCGCCCTTGCGACGGTTCTGCTGCCGAACGTGGATGCCGACATGGGCGATGCGATCGACCGGGTAGCCCGCTTTCTCGGGCCGGAGCGCGTTCGCGATGCGGTCGTCGATGACGCCGAGCGAGCGGTAGAGATCGAGAAGGGCCATTTCGGCCGGGTGGTCCTTCGCCTTGGGCTTGATGGCGCCATTGTCGTCCTTGCCCTTGAGGTACTGGGTGGGGACATCGAGGCCCGCGAGGATGTGCCTGGTCTGGGGCTTGGCGTCCAGGTCGTCGAGATCCACCTTGCCATCGTCCTGGGCATCCTCGGCTGTGGGGATCTCGGTCTCGCACCAGGCGCCGACGAGAACATCGTCCTGAGAGAGGAGCGATACGCGGACCTTCTTTAGGGCCTCTTCTCGTCCCTCGGGATGCCCCGGCTTGAGGAAATCGAAGGCCTTGTGGAATACCGCAGTGATCTGGCCGCCGTGAAGGCTGATCTCCTCCCCGTTTTTCGGATCGAGGCCCGCGGGGTCGAGACCGTAGGTCTTGCAGAAGGTGTCGAGCATCCGCAGGCGAGTCTCGTCTCGGTACCAGAGGCAGGCGATGCGCAGTTTCTTGAAGCCGGCGGCCTCGATGGAGGCGACGATAGATTCCGGTGTGGGAAAGAGGCTTCCGCGCGGGCGGAGCGGTTCCTTGCTGTTGTTCTTTTCGCGTTCCTCCTTGCGGCGCTGGAGTTCCTGCTTTGATACGTTCTCCGGGTCGTTCGGCCTGTGTGGGAGCCGCATACGGACTTCGCGCATGACGAGCGGCTCAGCTGTGGTCCCGAACACCTCGTTGAAGTGCTGGTGGAGTAGGCGAAGGTGCTGCATGCCAGTGCCCGTGCCGATGGGGAATGAGAAGTTCTTCGGTAGGATGGGCCAGATCTGGCCGGGGTGCTGGCGCGGAAAGCGGGCGGCCTCCTTGTTTTCCCTAGCGCGTCCGAGCAGCTCCTGCTCCCTCTTGGATCGCTCGGCGATGGCGTGCAGGATGGAGTAGTCCATCTCCAGCCGGCCGAGCGCTTCGAGAGCGAGACGATTGACGGTGCGGGCGCCCCCGCGGCCGTTGAGTGTAACCTCCAGCACCGGATGGCCTTCGCCGGGCTGCTCTGCGAGCGCGGTCGTCGAGAAGATCAGCGAGGAGGAGATTCGGGTCACCCGGGATGTCAGTAGCAGTATTGGGCTGGTGATGTTTGGAAGCGTCTTCAGCCGCAGCGCGGTTCGCGACAAGGCGTATCGGCCGCCCTGGTCGTTCTCCCAGGGGTCGTCTAGGCCGACCAGGCCGCCGGTGGTGTCGGGCCGCAGGATGATCTTTCTGTTCTCGGAGAT
Source organism: Microbispora sp. CSR-4 (assembly GCF_008033685.1). Taxonomy (NCBI): domain Bacteria; kingdom Bacillati; phylum Actinomycetota; class Actinomycetes; order Streptosporangiales; family Streptosporangiaceae; genus Microbispora; species Microbispora sp. CSR-4. The sequence continues at coordinate 7,431 of NZ_VJVX01000098.1, read as the reverse complement.
CGCCCAGGGGATGGCCGCCATCCGCCGTGCAAGGTCCCACGCCACCGTCCGGTAGACCCAGTTGGGCGCCTTAGGCTGCTTGTCATTGGCAGGCGTGAGGTAATCGGCGAGCTTGTACTTCTGCTCAGGGGTGTTGGCGATCCGCTTGGCCAATTCAGGTGGCGCGGTGAGGTCGATGGTGTCGACTTTCTGGCCTAGGGCAAGAAAGTACGTCAAGGTGAAGACGCGGCTGAGCAGTTTGCTGTCGATCGGGTGGAGCGAGGCGAGGAACGGGGCGCGGTGGTCCGGCTCGAAGTAGACGTATCCGCCACCGAGCATGCTGAGCACGGTGGTGGCGATCGAGTAGGGGGCCTGCGCTGACTCGTTGACGTACTTTCGCTTGCACTGTAGGTCGAAGTCGTCCCACAGCTTGAAGGTCGCCTTGTCGAGGTGCCGCACGTGCACTGTGGAGTCGCCGACCAGGTCAGGGGTGCACCGGAAGGCGAGGGTGTTCAGGTACTTGCCGGGCTCGCGGTCGTGCTGGGTCACGCGTCCTCTTCTCTTCAGTTGCCAGGCTGTCCGGGCTCATGGGGTTCGATACCGGCGTAGGAGAGGAACGCGTTCAGCGCCTCCCCGTACAGGTCGTTCATCCGCTGTCGCACCTCCGGTGTCCACTTGGAGTGGATGCGGCGCAGAACGGTCTCCAGGTCGGCGCTCCAGGTGTCCTCGTGGAAGGCGTAGTCGACCATATGCAGTACGGCTTCGGTGCCGCCGCGACGGGCACGGCCGGCAAGTTGGATGAGATCGACGATCATGCCTGCCACGACCTCCTCCTGGAGCGACTTGTGCATGGCCGTGAACTGAGGGGCCGTGCGCAGGAGGAGCGCCAGCCGCTCCCAGGCCGCGTCGTGGGCTTCGGCTAAGGCATGGGACGGGTCCGTGCTTCCGCCCGCGGGTAGTGCACGTAGGCCGGCGGCGTTGATGCTGCCGTACATCTCGGCGGGCTCGTTGAGTAGCGCGAGGGGGCGCACGCACAGGTAGACGGATCGGACCGCCGAGCGGATGCCGACAACGATGTTGAGTCCTCTGGCGATGAGTGACAGAGGCACGACCAAAATCTTCCCGTGTTGCGGGAAGTCTTCGAACTGCTCTGCGGTCAGGCGTACGGCGATGTTCTCCCTGGGTAGTTCGGGATCGGCGCGATGCCGGTCCTCGGACCGGACTGCTACGCACAGTCCGCCGCTGTACCGGCCGGCCTGAGCGATGCCGCGCGCGAGCCAGGCGCATTGTTCGTAGGAGTTGGCCACAACGAGGACATGGGCGCGGTCGGGATCCTGGATGGCCGTGCGTTCGAGTTCGCGGTGGATGTACTGGTCGTACAGGTTGCTACCCAGCTCGATGAGCGCGTCCTTTTTTCGACTGGGGTGGGTGCCGGAGACCTTGATGGGCTCGCCGAGGAGTGGGTGACCTTGACCGTAGTTGATGCGGTGCTTCTTGGCTCGGATGGACTTGGCCTGCGCGTCGGTCATCCACCAGCGCACCGGAGCGTAGAGGTGTTCCCGCACGGCTTGGGGGAAGTAGGCGGTCGCTGACAGGCCCATCACCGGTCGTTCGGTGCCTGCCAGGACCAGGGAGACGATGCCGCCGAGTTCAGCGGTGAAGGTGTGCGGGTCGCCGGCGATGGTCTGGGCGACCAATGCGGCGTTCTTCTCCCTATCGTCGAGTCCGGTGACGCGGTAGCCGGTGATGGCACGGCCGAGCATGCCGAGCGGGAGCACCGACGAGACGGCTGTCGCCTGGAGGTTCTCCACGATCCTTTGGGCCGAGCGCAGGCCGGAGGAGCGGTAGTCGTGTGCTTTTTCTTGCAGCTCCGACAGTGCCTCGTCCAGCTCGATCATGGCGGTCCGGGTGACAAGGAGGTTGATGGCCTGCGCGCGTTGGTGCGGGTCTTTGATGCTGTCCTCAAGGAGGCGATGGAGTTCGAGTTTGACCGCATCGAGCAGGTGCTCACCGCGCGGCGACACCAGTGCGCCCAGCGCGTCCCGTACCTCGTGCCAGTCGGGCTGGAGAAGGCTCGCCTGTCCGGTTAGCGGGTCGAGGCGCTGGTATCGGGCAGGCATCAGAGCGTTGAGCTGCTGGAACAGCTCCGCCGGGATGTTCGTCTCCTCCGCCTGGTCCGCATCGGGCCAGAGCAAGCGGATCAAGGTGCGGTCCCGGCCGCGGGCCAGATGCCAGCGGGTGCTGGTCTGGTCGGGGATACGGGCCTGAGCACGGTCGTCCTCCGTGGCGTGCAGGCTGAGGGCGTTCTTGCAGATGCTCAGCAGCAGGAACTCAGCCATGAGGCGGACGTGACTGACGGCGGGTAGCAGGTTGTGCTCGTCGTCGATGCGCAGCCGCTTCGCGTCGGTGTCCATCTCCTGGGGTGCCGCCGACCAGTGGCGCCTGGAGTGCAGGACGATCTCGCTGGCGCACATGTCGACGGCTCGAGACTGGAACTGATCGACCTCGTCGACAAGCACTGCGTGGCAGGTCCGAAGTGCGAACTCGGCCGCCGTCATGCTCCGCATGGGGCGACCGTCCAGGTTCACGCCGATTCGCAAGTTGCCCTGCATGAACACGTAGTGGTTCATGATGACGACGTTGGCGGTGGACGCTTCGTACACTGGGGTGAACTTCCCACAGGTGGGGATCCAGGGACAGGCTGCTGAGCCCACACCCTGTCGGTGAAGCGTCAGGCACGGCTCGCGCCCCGGTGGGTAGTCTCCTGTGGCTTCCAGGAACGTCTTCAGTGCACAGCCGTAAGCCAGTGGGTCCACGTCGCGCTCGGCTCGTTCCCCCCACTCGCCCGGGCTGTCGGGATCCTCGTTGATCAAGGAGGCGAGTTTCAGGGCACGCCCGTGCATGCGAGAGGAAGACATGAGGTGCGCACACGTGACCTCGTGGTCGATGACTCCCGAGCGGTGCAGATGGGTCAAGTCCTCGCGCACATTCCAGGTCGCAGCCAGGCAAGCCTTGATGTCCGGCAGAACGATGGCGACGCGCAGGTCGTTCACGGCGAACCAGGAAGCCATGACTCGAACCATGACGCTCTTGCCGGTACCGGTGGGCGCATTGAAGATCTCCATGCCGCCTGCGGTCAGCGTCAGCGCCTCCTGGGGCGACACCGTGTCAGTGGTCTGCAGCACGTCGAAAAGCTGTCCGAGGGTCCGGCGCAGGTAGCGCTTCTCCACCGGATAACGTAAGTCGATCTTCTCCGCAAGGTCGAGCAGTTCGGGCGTGGGGATCCGCAAATCTGCGAGGTGCGGAGCGGTCGCGACATGGGGGAGCCGATCGTGGCCGAGCGGCTCAGTAAACTGGGGATAGGTGGGGATGACAAGCCTTCCGTGGACTTGGCCCACCTCCTTGACGAAAATCTCGCCCGTGGCCCACGTGCCCGGACCAGCGAACTCCAGAGGCTTGGGTCGGGCGCTGGGACGCCGGAAGCGCGCGATCTGCCGGTCAACGTAGCCGAGCAGGTCGCCCCCGACCCTCGGCAACGCGGCGCCGGCGGTGAACGGGTTCTCCCCGACAAGCTCGAACGGCGCCATGGATGGCGTACCGCCGGGTGCCTCCGGCCTCAGGGGTGCAAGCAGGGAACGCGCCGCGACAGAGAAGGTCCGGACGTCGGCGAGTTCGCCAGGGGCGATCGAACAGACCATGGCGATCCGCTGCTTCTCCTCGTGGGAGAGGCCCTTCCAGCGGTCCCACGCCTGGTACTTCCCCGAGAGCAGGAAAGCCGCCTGGGCGAAGGGGGCGGCAGCACGAGCGTCCCCCTCTACCGCTTGGGGGAAGTAGTGGGCGGCCAGGGCCAGCGCGGTGAAGACCGCAGTCTCACCAATCGGCGTATCACTCATGCCCAGCTCACCCCTGACTTCGCACAGACCATTTCGCCGAACTCAGAGGCGGTGGTCACCCGCATTTCGTACTTCGCGCACACCCCCGACAGCAGCGGCACCTGGTTGGCCCGGTAGTCCGGGACCACCAACCAGTCGGCACCGCCTCTGTCCCCCTCTTGAGCGTGGATGAGCTTGGCGAGCGTCGTAGCCGAGGTGTAGTCCTTGACATCGACCTTGAACGGCTTCTTCTTGCCTCGCTTTGGGCCGACTTCGACCAGAAGGTCGTATGCGTCCAAGCCTGGCCACATCTCCACCTTCAGTCCGCGCTCAGCCAGCCGGTCATGCAGAGCCAACTCGGGCAGTCCGGGAACGGTTGTGTATCGCCAGATGCCCCGAGCGAGAGCTTTGTGGCCATCAGCGGACAGAGCCGACGGAACTTCCTTGATATCTGGATAGAGCACGGCTTGTCGGCCGCCGGGGCGGGGAGGGGACGGCTCGGGCAACAACTCTGGGACGCTGGAGTCCGCCGGAAGCCGGAACAGGTAGGAGGCTCCCATGTCGGCATGCGGGGCATGCCAGCAGCGAGCCGCTCCTACCCGCTCGCCGGCGTTCTTCCGGACGACCAGGCGCATTGGCCAGGCGCAGATCGGGCAGGGGAACCACCAGCCTCGATAGACCGAGTCGTAGGGAATCTCCTTATAAAAGTCAACGACCAAGGGGGGCAGCCTCAGCTCGCACAGTTCGCTGACGGGGCCTGCGGGATGCCGGATCAGGTCCGAACGGCCGGCCGCGTACACGGATTGGTCGCCTTGCTTCTTCAACAGCGCGTAGGCCGTTTCCTGATCAATCTCAGACTGGAGTTCTCGATCGCTCACCACGCCCGCGGTCCTGTCGAGCTTGCGCAGGGTGTGTAGCAGCATCCGCTGCTCAAGGTCGAGGTCGAAGGCGTCCTCGGTGATCTGCCCGTCTTGGTCGACGACCAGCATCCCGTCCAGGTCCAGGGGCTTGACGCCTTCCGGCAACAGGCCAGCCAGGTCGCCTTTGAGAGCTCGACGGAACTCTCCGAACGGCAGGGGGCTCCCCGGGCCTCGCGCCGCCAGCATCGTGCCGTGGCACTCCATCAGGGTCGCAAGGCGTTGCTGCGGCTCCAACCCTGGTGTGGTCATCGCCTTGGCCGCGCGTAGGGCGGCGCGGGTCACAAGGTAGCGGACCCTGACCTCGTCGAGCTTCTGTACACCGTCATCCGTAGGACTCGTCACAGGTGCAGAGCGTAAATGTCACCTACGACAAGACCTTCCACGAAGAGGGCGAGCTATTCATTTATAGTATGTCGCCCACAGGAGTATCGAGTCCTGTGGTATCGACGCTCGGATAGAGTTGTCGATAGACGGTGAGGTACTCCTCTATGTGGCGTCTACCGAGTTGAGTCAGCCGCCACCGGTATTCGACGACATGTGTGCGGCCCGGGGCCATGACAGGAACGGAATCCACGAAACCGCGGCTCGGCCGCCCTCCAGCCTTACCTCTGTAGCCCACACCGATGAAGAAGAGAGAGCGACCCGCCAGTTGGTCATCTTCCAAGCCAAGCGGCTCGGCAACAGCGACACGCACCAAAACTCCCCATAGCCACTCGGAGAGCAGATGGACGGCAGGGTCTGGCTCCCGAGGTTCACCCAGCCCTGCCCGCGCAGCCGCACGACCACGCCGGGTGATCTCCACAAGCACTCGGCCGACCTCACCGACAGCGGGATGCTCAATCGAGTCCTCGCTGACAACCAGTAGACCCCGCCGCTCCAGTGCGTGCACGGTCTGCCCGGCGCCGGGATCGTGTACTCCACGCTGGCGAAGGCGCTCCTGCAGGCGGGTGTAGCCGACCATTGACGGCGCGGCCTTGAGCGTTAAAGGCAGTTTGCGCCATTCGGCTGCTCGCGGCACCGGCAGCCGTTGGATCCTCCGCATCCACATCTCGGTCTCCGTCATGCGGTCGTCCCGCATGATCTCCCCCAGGTAGATACGTTGACGCTCATTCAGCGACTCCCACGTCGCCAGCGCAGACCTAGAGAACTCCCGCTTCGGCCTGTCCGCCAGCACCGGTGCCGGCTCGTTCACCCGCGTACGCATCCAGGCGTCCAGCACCATTCGAACGGGCACACCATACGCCTTGGCCAGCGGAGCGAGCAGCCGCCCGGTCATCTCGGGATCCTGCCAGTACCGTCCTCGAACCGGTCGACCGTTCTCCAAAGCGGAGATCTTGGAGGCAGAGACGCACAAAACTCGCCCCGCCTGCGAAGCACGCAGAAGCTCGGCGACTCGCTCGAGGGTGAGCCCTGCGGCATACCTCAAGTCGACCAACGTCTCCTGTCCGCGCTGGGCCCCGGTCAGTGCATCCACCTCACAGCCGAGAGCCGCAGCCAGCTGCTCCAATCGCGCTGGCGTCGGCGTATGTCGTCCTTCCTCATAGAAAAAAATCATGCGGGGCGATACCCCGGCTCGCTCGGCTAGCGCTGCACGCGTGAGTCCCAGCTCGACACGCCGAGCGGCCAGTCGCGCCGGGTCGATGGTTCGCAGGGGAGGCGGCATACTTCCATAGAAGTCGAATGAAGACTTCATTGGAAGGGCGACATTCCCAGACTGCCAGGCCCTCAACTGGTCCCGCCCCGAGGATGCCGGTCCTGTGCAGCACGGCGATTCAGCCACCACACGTGACCTGCAGGTTCGGACCGCCCGCCGTAGCCCATTGGACTGACTGGAGCGCTGCTCAGCAGCCTAGTTCGCCGGCAAGCCCAGCTTTCTTGACTAGGCGGCCCCAGCGGGGGCTGCGGGCGAAGGCCCGGGCGATGGCGACACCGCTGGGTAGATCGCCGTCCGCCTGACGGTTCTGCTGCGCCCACCGCCAGGCCTCTCGCTGCAGCAGTCGGCCGTTTCCGGTCGGCTCAGCGGAGACGGTGTCTGGCCGCGTCCATGATCGTGGTGTATGAGAAGACCACTCGTAATCCGGCGAACTTCTAAGCCGTAATCGCCTCGATATTCACTTTAGCATCATTTGTCTCATTTTGAGAGTGGGTGTGCTTACGGCATTCGGCCAGGATCTCCAGGCCCATGTAGCGGCGCTGCTCGGTCCACTCGTCGTTCTGCTCGGCCAGCACCGCGCCGACCAGGCGGACGATGGCCTCCCGGTCGGGGAAGATGCCGACCACGTCGGTGCGGCGGCGGATCTCCTTGTTCAGCCGCTCTTGGGGGTTGTTGGACCAGATCTGCCGCCAGACGGCCGTGGGGAAGGCGGTGAAGGCCAGCATGTCATCACGGGCCTCGTCCAGCCGGTCGGCGGCCTTGGGGTACTTGGCCTCCAGCACCTCGACCACGTGCCGGTGCTGGGCGTGCACGGACTCGGTGTCGGGCTGTTCGAAGATGGTGCGCAGCATCGTGTGCACCCACGGCTGCGCCGTCTTCGGGACACAGGTGCCCAGGTTTCTCGCGAAGTGGGTGCGGCAGCGCTGCCAGGAGGCGCCGGGCAGCGTGGCGGCGATCGCGTCACGTAGCCCGGCGTGGCAGTCGCTGGTGACCAGCAGGACGCCGG
>NZ_VJVX01000097.1:0-12222 GCF_008033685.1 Microbispora sp. CSR-4 | reverse complement strand
GTCGGGGCCATTCGAATGACGAAGGCGCTCAGGATCGATGTCGAACAGATCCATCACACCTCCATCAAGCGATTCGAAAACTTGTATTAATTCTCTCCTCCCTCCGGAGCTTGTGCAAGATCAACTAAGAATCTCTTGGGATCACAGATTGAGGGAATCGCCCAGGTCACGGGGTAGTTCGCCGCGGCCGGGCGGGCCAGCCAGATGCTGTGGCTGGGCAAGCCATGCCAAGAGTCTCTGGCCGACGACCGCGAAGGCGGCCATTGAAGGTGGCTACCGAGATGCCGCGCTTGAGGCGGTCCCGCATCGGTGCCACCGAAGACTGGTAGCGCGCGGCCAGTCGGGCCGAAGAGGTCTCGTTGCAGGCCGTCCAGGATCGCGTTGAGGTAGCCCGCGACGAACGCACCGCCGACCTCGGAGGGGCCGACAGAGGTCTCGTTGGCGGCCCACACCGGGTACAGATCGTCCGGGATCGCACCGAGGTAGCCCGCGACGAACGCACCGCCGACCTCGGAGGGGCCGACAGAGGTCACAGGGGCGGCCCGGGTGCCGTAGCGCCGACCCTTGACAGTGGCGCTGGCCCCCTTCAACGCGACGGGTCCGGGAGTGAACCCGAGCACGGGCTCCACGGGCGCGAACTCGTCCTGCGTCGCGAAGAGCAAGCCGAGGCGAGTGAGTTCGGTGAGCCCCTTGCCCACATCAGCCCGTGAGGGTTCTCCAGGACTCCACGGTCGCTGCGGCGATGCTCTCGATGCGGCTGCCGTACGCCGGATATCCGTCGGCAACGAGGCTGCCGTCCCTGAACGGCAACCCGCAGAAGCCCGCACGGAAGGGTCCGGGGGACACACTCTGCGGGAGCGGCGTGTACGCCTCCAGCGGGGCCATGTCGTAGCCCGACCGCGATCCACGCCTGTTGCGCGCCACCTGATGCGCCGCGGCGCGGAGCAACGCGTCGAGGCCCTTGTCCAGGTAGAACTGCAGCAGGCGGAACTGACCGTCGAGGTGCTTCTCGTGGCCCCTGGCGGGGTGTTGCAGGAGATAGGCGCAGACCACGACCGTGTGCCACCTGACCATCTCGGGATCGGCCTGCTCCTCGGCCAGGATCGCGTGATAGTAGTCCGCGCACTCACCCAGCGGACCGGGGGTCGCGCCGCAGTCGCACCGGCCCGCACGGGAGCTGTCCGCCATGGCCCGCACCCTAGGCAACCGGCGACGGCCGCGTCTACGGCATTTCACGACTCCGAGAGCACTGCTCTTGACATGTCCATGCGCATGAGAGAGCATCGCTCTCGTTAATGAGCACTAATCTCAAGGAGCCGTACATGTCGCTGCTCTACTCGGGTCCGTCCCTGGCCGTGCTGCACGAGGAGTACGCCGCACGGGGACGCGTCGATCCCGACGCCCAGCTGACCTCCTCGTCCACGCTGGTCATGGACGCGCCTGTGGACCGAGTCTGGAAGGTCATGGCCGATTTGCGGACGTGGCCGTCGTGGGTCTCCGGCATCCGGATCCTCGAACTCGGCGAGGTGCGCCCCGGCGCGTCCTTCCGGTGGCGCCTGAACGGCGTGCCGCTGCGGTCGCGGTTCGCCGTGGTCGAACCCCTGCGGGAGCTCACCTGGACGGGCACCTTCCTCGGCTGCTATCGGGCCGTCGACAGGCACGTGCTGGAACCCCTGGATGACGGGCGCACGAGGGTCACCGTGGAGGAGTCGCTCGCCGGCCCACTGCTGCCGCTCTTCTACCGGGAGCCCATGCTCCGGGCCAACCACGAGCGATGGCTCTCCGATCTCGCTCGCGCCGTCGCCTGAGCCGCTCCGCGCCCTCCCGTCGTCCCGTACGGGGAAGAAACGCGGGTACACCAAAAAGGAAAATTCGGCTTTTCGGGTAATTCGAGCTACCCGGAGGGCCTGTGGAAAACGTCAGCGAGTGATGTCTGGTGATGCTTTGATGAGCGGTAGCGAAACAATCGCCGGTCAAAGGGCAAAATCATGTTTAAGATGCTTCTCCAGCAAATGGTGGCACTGCTCGACGAGGACGACCTGCACCTGGGCGACGATGCGCATGCGCTCGACCCGGACGACTATGCGGACGAAATGGACGATTTGGACGACGACTTCTGACGTTTTACCCAAAATCCCCCCATAATCTAGAAAGCCCCCAAATGACGTTCACGCTTCACGACGTACGCTCTCGGACATATAAGGCGCGCGACGCCTGGTGGACCGTTTTCCTGGTGGATCCCCTGGCGGGCCGGTTGGTGGTGACGACCGCCAATCGCACGTCCATCACCCCGAACCAGATCACCTGGGGCGCCTTCGTGCTCGGTCTGGGCTCGGCCTGGTGCTTCCTCCAGGCCGAGTGGCGGTGGCTGGTGGCCGGGGCCGTCGTCTACCACGTGAGCTTCGTCCTCGACTGCATGGACGGGAAGATCGCGCGGCTCAAGGGGACAGGGACGGTCCTCGGCGGCTGGCTCGACTACGTCTTCGACCGGATCCGGGTGCTGGCCTGCACCGCCGCGCTGATGTGGGGGCAATATCGCGCGACCGGGCAGGAGGTCTACCTGCTCCTCGGCATCGCCGTCGTGTTCCTCGACATGCTGCGCTATGTCGACGCCCTGCAGATCGCGAAGGTGCGGCGCCAGATGCGCCGCACGCTGCGGCTCGCCTACGAGGAGTCGGCGTCCGGGGGTGCGGCCGCGCTGCCGGCGTCCCTGCTGAACGACGACCTCGACGGCGACCCCGACGAGATCAGGGTCCGCCTGACCGAGGCCGTGGACCTGCAGCAGGAGTTCCGCAGCCGCTTCTCCTGGTATCCCGGCATGCGCGAGTGGCTGCGCGAGCACCGGATCCGCACACACCTGGTGAGCGGCATCGAGTTCCAGATGGCGGTGTTCATCATCGGCCCGCTGCTCGGCGCGGTCGTCCCGGTCACGATCGGCGCGGCCGCCCTGTTGCTGCTCTTCGAGGCCCTCATCATGTACAAGCTCGTGCTGTCGTCACGGGACCTGAACCGCGCGCTGGCCGCGATCCGCTCGTCCGCCGAGCCGTCCGCCTCGGGGACGCCCGCCGGTTGAGCGTCTCACCGCTGCTCAGACCGATAGAGGCGCCGTTGCGAGGGGTAGCGGTGGGACATGATGACCGAACGTGAGGAACCCACCGGCCTGCCCGATCCCGACCACCGCCGCCCCGAAGGGCTGGACGACATCACGGTCGACGCGCTGGGCAGGCTCAGCAAGGCGCTGGAGACGATCCACCGGGTCAGGGGCCACCTCTACTCCTTCCACCAGCTCACCGGCACGGCCGACTTCGAGCTGGACAACGCCGTACGGCTGCTGCGCCAGGCCGGGCACGACAAGTGGGCCGACCGGATCGAACGCGAGCTGATCGGCCGCAACGTCATCCAGGGTCGTTGGACCTTCCAGATCGTGGAGGAGTACGACGACGGCTACTACGCAACCTTCCAGGAGCTGGAACGCCAGGCCCGCAACGAACTGGCCGGAGGCCGCCGTCACCTCTACGAGGCCGAGCTGAAGCAGCAGCGGCGCACACCCGGGCAACCGGGTCACGAGACCACCCCATGAAACCCCGGTCCTCGGCTGGCCGACCACGAACTGTCACCGGCTGCGAGGGGCCGGCGCACGTCCAGGCTGCCCGCCGAGCCGGATATGCCCGCCCTCCCCGGCGGACGACGTTCCCGCCGTCAGGACGACGTGCCCGCCCGTCACCGGAGCCGGATCAGTGACCATCACGCCCGGCGAGGAGGTCCCCACACGCCGAGCGCACCAACGCCGCGCCGAACGCGATGGCCGAACCAGGTCAGTGGACCCTCACGCCCGCGTAGGAGGCCCCACGCGCCGAGTGGTGCCAACGCCGCGCCGAACGCGATAGCCAAGCCGGAGTCAGTGAGCGTCACGACCGCCGAGGAGGTGGTCCCGGCCCCACGCGCCGAGCGGCGCAAGCGCCTCGTTCAGCGTGACGCCGAGCGGGGTCAGCGAGTATTCGACGTGCGGCGGCACCTCGTCGTACACCTCGCGGCACACGATGCCGTCGGCCTCCATCTCGCGCAGGTGTGAGGCGAGCACCTTCTCGGTCACGCCCGGGAGCATCCTGCGCAGTTCACCGAAACGGCATCGGCGTTCGTTCAGCGCCCAGAGGATCGAGCTCTTCCACTTGCCGCCGATCACCTCCATGGCCGCGTCGATCCCGCATTCGGACGCTATCGGACGCCGCGCGGTCCGCATTGCCCATCCCCTCCCGGCTGCTTGCTCACCTCGGGGTAAGCACCCACTTCAAAGTGCGTACTTGATCCTCTCGGGGCTCGTGACCAGCCTAATCGGCATGACTCACACCGCTGAAAAGCCTTCGTTGTCCCTTCTCGGGCTGGGCGCGATGGGCGGCGCGCTCGCCCGTGCCTGGCTCGCCGCCGGGCATCCCCTGACCGTCTGGACCGCACCCCGGGGAAGGCCGAGGCCCTGGACGGCGCCCGCGTCGCCGCGACCGCCGCCGAGGCCGTGGCCGCGAGCGATTTGGTGGTCGTCTGCCTGCTCGACCACGCCTCGGTGGACGACGCCCTCGCCGACGCCGACCTGTCCGGCAAGGACCTCGTCGACCTCACCACCGGCACGCCGGAGGAGGCCCGCGCCCGGGCACGTTGGGCGCAGGAGCGCGGCGCCCGGTTCCTCGACGGCGGCATCATGGCGGTCCCGCCCATGATCGGGGTGCCGGGCTCCGGGGCGTACGTCTTCTACAGCGGCTCCCCGGCGGTGTTCGAGGCCCACGCGGACACGCTGGCCGCACCCGCCGCCACCGTCTACACGGGTGAGGACCCCGGGCTCGCCGCCCTCCACGACGTGGCGCTCCTCAGCGCGATGACGGGCATGTTCGCGGGTGTGTCGCACGCCTTCGCGCTCGTCCGGGACGAGATCCCGCCGAAGGCGTTCGCCGACCTCGTCGCGGGCTGGCTGCAGGCGATGGTCCCGTACGCGTACGGGGTGGCCGAGCACCTGGACAGCGGCGACTACACGAAGGACGTCACCTCCAACCTCGCGATGATGGTCAGGGGCAACGCGACCCTGCTGCGTACGGCCGAGGAGCAGAAGGTCAGCCCCGAACTGCTCACGCCGTTCATGACTCTCATGGCGCGGCGGCTCGCGGACGGCCACGGCGACGAGGGCACCACCGGGGTGATCGACCTGCTGCGGCCCTGATCCGGGGCCCTGATCCGGGGCCCTGATCCGGGGCCCTGACCCAGACATCGGCCCGCCGATCTCGGTGGTTATCCTCACAAGAGGATTGCGAGGTGAGGCCGTGACCGAACGCAAGCCCCTCGGAGTGAGCTTCGAGTCGTGGATCGACCGGCAGATTCGCGAGGCCACCGAGCGTGGCGAGTTCGACGACCTGCCAGGCGCAGGCAAGCCCATCCCCGGTCAGGGCAAGCCCCACGACGACATGTGGTGGATCAAGCAGAAGATGCAGGCGGAGAACCTGTCGTTCCCGCTGCCGGGGACGCTGGCGCTGCGCAAGGAGGCCGAGGAGGCGAGGGCGGAGGCGCTGGGCGCGCGCACCGAGGCCGAGGCACGCCGGATCGTCGAGGAGATGAACGACAAGATCCGCGACAGCTACCGCAGGCCCCTGTCCGGTCCGCCCGTCGTGCAGCCGCTCATCGACGCGGACGAGGTCGCCGCCGAGTGGCGGGCCCCTCATCCGGCCGCCGAGCGGAACCCCGCCCCCGCGCCCGCTCCCGAGAAGCGTCAGAGGCGTTCCTTCCTCCGGTGGTTCGGCCCCCGCTGCCCCGCCGAGGCCGCTGACCGGGCCGGGCGACCTGACGAAAGTCAGGTGAGGACCTCCCGATCGCCCGATGTGCCGCCCCTCCGGCCGCTCCTACCGTTCATGACCTGCGAACGGAAAGAGCTCGGAGGGGAAACTCGGTGCGAATGCGCAGGATCGCGGCGACCGCCGCCATAAGCGGTGTGCTGCTCACGACAGGACTGCTCATGACGGGACTGCTCATGACAGGACTGCTCATGACGGGACTGCTCATAACGGGATCGGGGGCGGTCGCCGCCACGACGCGGGCGGCGCCCTCGGACGGACGGCCCGGCCTGACCGCGGAGTCCGTCGACCGATACGTACGCGACTACATGCGGCGTACGGACCTGCCCGGCGCCGTGGTGACGGTCGTCAAGGACGACACGGTCGTGTACGCCGCCGGGCTCGGTCACACGGCCGGCGGCGAGGCGATCACCGCGGACACCCCCATGCCGCTCGCCTCGTTGTCGAAGTCGTTCACCGCCCTGGCGGTGCTGCGCCTCGCCGACCAGGGCAGGATCGACCTCGACGCGCCGGTGCGGCGTTATCTGCCCGAGTTCACCATGGCCGATCCCCGGGCCGGGCAGATCACCGTACGGCAGTTGCTCCAGCAGACCTCGGGCATGAGCGACCGGACCTTTCCCGAGCTGACGCTGCCCGCGCCGGACGACCTCAAGGACGCCGTCGCGATGCTCGGGACCGCGCCGCTCGCCGCCCCGCCGGGCACCCGGATGATCTATCACAACCCCAACTACGCGGTCGCGGCGCGGCTGGCCGAGGTGGTGTCGGGGACGCCGTTCGCCGACTTCATGGCCGCCACGGTGTTCAGGCCGCTCGGCATGACCTCCACCCGCACGGTGGACACCACGGAGGAACTGCCCGGCGCGGGCGCCGGATACATCCGCGCGTACGGCCGGCTGATCGAGCGCGCGCACCCGAAGTGGTTCGTCAACGGCTCCTACGGGGTCGTCAGCACCACACACGACCTGGGCAAGTGGCTGATCACGCAGAACGGCCACGGTGACGCCCTCCCCCGAGACCTCGTCACGGCCACCCAGACCCCGTCCGGCGTGGGCGGCAGCACGTACGGCATGGGGTGGTCGGCCGAGCGGACTGCCGGAGGGGCCCCGATGCTGCGGCACACCGGCTGGCTGCTCACGCACAACTCGGCGCAGACCCTCCTGCCCGCGAGCGGGTGGGGCATCGCGGTCGTCACCGACACCGGGATGATCTCCGGTGACGATGCGCTGATCATCAGCGACGGCCTGGTCGACATGATCGAGGGACGTCCCGACGCGCACGCCGTGCCGTTCACCACGAGTGCGGACCCCTGGCTGGGCGGCCTGTCGCTGCTCAACCTGGCCCTCGGCCTGACCGGGGTGCTGCGCTCCCGCCGCTGGGCCGCCCGCCGCGCGCGGCGGCGCACCTGGCGGATGGCCGCACGGCTGGCCCCGTACGCGCTGCCGGTCGCGTTCTATCTGGGGCTGGCGGAGCTGGCCGGGCTGCTGCTCAACCGGGTGGGCACGCTGGGCCAGCTCCCCTACGTGTGGCTCGCCCTCTACGTCTGGGCCGCCACCGGGGCGCTGGCCGCCGTCGCCGTCGTGGCCGCCCGCCTCGTCCACACCGCCCGCCTCGTGCACGCCGTACGGCTCCGGCGACGGGCCGTTGGTAGCGTCCCCGCATGGGCGAGCGAAACACACTAATCAGTCCACAAGGCGCAATAGGCCGGATTGAGGGAGAAACGCGATGATCCGCGTCCTGCTGGCGGACGACGAGGCGTTGATCCGCGCCGGCATCGCGAGCATCCTGGCCACGGCCGGTGACATCGAGGTCGTCGCCGAGGCGGCCGACGGGCACGAGGCCGTCGACCTCGCCCTGCGGCATCGTCCCGCCCTCTGCCTGCTCGACATCCGGATGCCGCGGCTCGACGGGCTCGGGGCCGCCGCGGAGCTGCGCCGGGTCCTCCCCGACGTCGCCGTGGTGATGCTCACGACGTTCAACGAGGACGACTACGTGACGAGCGCGCTCGGCTCCGGCGCGTCCGGTTTCCTCCTCAAGTCGGGCGACCCACGCGAACTGATCGCAGGGGTCCGCGCCGTCGCCGCAGGCGGCGCCTATCTCTCCCCAGCCGTCACGCGGCGGGTCATCACCCGCCTCCGGGAGCGCCCGCTCGGCACGGAGTCCGCCGCCCGCGCCCTCGTGGACGGGCTCGGCGACCGCGAACGCGAGGTGCTCGCCCTGGTCGGGGCCGCCCTGTCCAACGCCGAGATCGCCCGGCGCCTGCATCTCGTCGAGGGCACGGTCAAGGGGTACGTCAGCCAGATCCTCGCCCGTCTCGGCCTTCGCAACCGCGTCCAGGCCGCGATCCTGGCGTACGAGGCGGGTCTCGTGCCCGGCAGTCCGCTCGACCGGAGGGCGTGAGGTGGTGCGGCCGTCCCGTCTGCTCGACCTCGCGCGGTGGCTCGCGGTGTGGATAGCGGTGTGCGGGCCGCCCGTCGCGCTGGCCCTCGACGACCACGACGCCCGGGGGATGGCCGTGGCGGCCGTGGCCGTACCGCTGTTCGGGGCCGCCACGGCGGTGAGCCGGAGGTGGCCGCTGGCGGCGCTCGCCATCCCGGTCGCCGTGAGCCTGGCCCTGGACGCGCAGATGTTCGGCCCCCTGTCCTGGACGTGGGCGGCGCTGGTGGTCTTCGGCTACCTGGCCGGGCACCGGATGGCGAGCGCCCGCCCAGCGCTGTGGTTCTTCTCGGCCGTCGCCCTCGCGGGGTTGCCGCTGTCCGGGCTCGTCCTGCGCGACCTGTGGGGCTGGCCGACGCAGCTCGTCACGCTGCTGCTCGCGGTCGTGGTGCCCTGGCTGCTCGGTCGCTGGCGCCGTCAGCACGCCGAACTGGTCCGTACGGGCTGGCTGCTCGCCGACCGGCTGGAACGCGGACAGCAGGCCGTCGCCGATCGCGCCCGCCTGCGGGAGAGGGCGCGGATCGCGGGCGACATGCACGACTCGCTCGGTCACGACCTCACGCTCCTCGCGGTGCGCGCCGGCGCTCTGGAACTCGGCCCCGGCCTCGATCCGCGGCGGCAGGCGGCCGTACGCGAGCTGCGCGAGGCCGCCGCCGCGGCGACCGAGCGGCTGCGCGAGATCATCGGCGTGCTGCGCGCGGACGATGAGGACGTCGGCACACCCCCGCGTGAGGAGAGCGTCGAAACGATCGTCGAACGCGCCCGCGGCTCCGGTGTGCCGATCGTCATCGAGCATCCGGCAGGCGACGCCGGCGTCATCGACGGGCTGCCCCCGATGACCGCGCTCGCCGTACGCCGCGTGCTCCAGGAGGCGCTGACGAACGCCGCCAAGCACGCCCCCGGCGCGACCGTACGCGTCCGGGTCGGGTCCGACGACGGCGTGGTCATCCTCAGGGTGGTCAACGACCCCGCTCCGGCTGGGGCCCCGACCGGCGTGGCCTCGGGTGGTTCCGGTCTCGTCGGGCTGGCGGAACGGGTGCGGCTGGCGGGCGGCGTCCTGCGAGCGGGCCCGGTTCCCGGCGGAGGTTTCGAGGTCGCCGCCGAGCTGCCCGTCACCGGGAGCCGGGCGGCGCGCGAACAGGCGCGGACGACGGCAGGCCTCGGCGTGCCCGAGACCACGGCGGCCCGGGAGCTGCACCTCGCCCGGCGGCGGGTGCGGCTGCGGCTCGCGCAGGCGGCCGGGGTTCCCGTGGCCGTGCTGACGGGGATCTTCGCGCTCCTGATCCCCCTGAGCTTCGTCAGCTCGTCGTTCTCCGTCCTCGACCCGGCGACGTACGAGGGGCTGAAGGCGGGTCAGTCACGCCACGACCTGCGGCTGCCGGTGTTCACCCGGGACGGCGCGCCGGACGGCGCTCCCGATCCGCCGCCGGGCCAGGACTGCGTCTATTACACGATGACGGCCGATTCCGGCCGGGCCTACCGCCTGTGCTTCGTCCGCGACCGGCTCGTCTCGAAGACCCTCGTGCCATAAGCCTCGTGCCATAAGAGCTCTCGTGCCGTATGAGCGCATCGCGATGCTCCTGACGTCGGCGGCGTCCCGCTGCCGGATGACGGAAACGCGACGAATGGTCTCGGCCCCCGGTTTTTGTCGGCGGCGGCTGCCACGATGTCGTGAAACGACCAAGGGAGCCCAGGTGCCCGATCGTCTCGCCACCTTCCGGTGGCTGACGGCCCCCGCGACGGACAACGTGCACACCCCGCTGGGTGACGTCTTCAGCGTGTCGTTCTTCCATGGCCTGGAGCCCGCCGACGTCGCGGCCCGTTTCGAGCCGACCGCGGCGGCGGTCCGTTCGATGACCCTGGACGAGCTTCACGACGAGGTCGCGGAGTTCATCGAGGAGACCGACGGCGACGACGGCGGCGGATATGTCGGCATCACCCGCATCGGCGAATGGAGCGTTGCAATCGAGCCGTGCGGCCGGCACACCGCGCTGGGCGACAACCTGGCGCGCCTCGCCCAGGAGTGCGAGGCGGTGGCCGTCGGACGCCACGACTACGCCGAACACGCTTTCCTGTACGCCGTGGACGGCGAGATCGTCACCGCCTTCACGCCGCACGCGTCGGTCAACCGCTGGGGCAGCGACCCCGATCGGCTGAAGGAACCGATGCGCAGGGTCGGGCTGCCGCTGACCGCCACGGCCGGCAAGGCGGCCTGGGACACGCGCTGGGACGACGCGCTGCCGAAGGCGTTCGCGCTCGCCGCCACGATCACCGGGGTGACCCTCACCCCGCGCTCCTTCGACGGGCCGCTGCTGGTGGCCCCCATCACCGAGTGGGCCCAGGTCTAGACGCCGGCGTCCTGGCGGGTGTCTTGTCCGGGTGTCTTGTCGGGGGGCTCTGCTACACACGTGTCATGACCTCACCCGCCGCCCAGAAGCTCGGCATCGTGCCGTCCGTGTTCGCCGTCCAGCACCTGCCGCAGGCGACGTTCCCCGAAGACGACGACTGGATCGCGCTCGTGCGCGCCCCGGAGGGCCTCACCGTGATCCGCGAGGCCTGGCCGACGGGCTCCGGTGAGCGGTGGATCGGCCTGTACGGCGGGGGCACCGGACACGCGCTCGACGTCCCGGGCATGCTGGCGGCCATCGTCGGCCCGTTGGCCGAGGCGGCCATCCCGGTGTTCGTCGCCTCGACGTTCCACGCCGACCTGGTCCTCGTGCCCGAGCCGAGGGTCAAGGAAGCGGTCACCGTCCTGGAGGAGGCGGGCCACCAGGTGGACACCCGCCACCTGCACGCACCCGGCTCGTAGCGCTCGACGTCGTCGTCATCCGGGGATGCCGGACGGCAGGCGAAGCGAACGCGTTCAGCCGATCGGGTTCCAGCCGTCGGATCCGGCCAGGTACTTCTGCGGGGTGTAGTTCGCCGCCTGTGAGTCGCTCATCTGTGGGCGGTTGGAGTTCACCGTGGCGCCGGCTCCGGTGTTCCGGTATTCGAAGAAGCGGGCATTCTTCCAGGAGTTGCCGGACATGTCGGTCCAAGGCTGCGAGGTCTTGATCGTCGAGCTGAGCGACGATTCCCGATAGAGCACCTGGGCGTCAGGGCCCCAGGGCCTCCCGAGCTGGGTGGTGTTTCCGGTCGCGCCGGTGATGCGGGACCGGTAGACGAGGAAGCCGTAGGTCTTGGCGGCGTCGGTCCTGGCGGCGGTGATGGGGGCGCCGCTGCTGCGCTTCTCGTAAATGTCGCAGTCGTCGAGAACCGCGGTGCCACCGCCGAAAATGAAGTCGACGGTGCCCTCGATGTAGGAGCTCTTGACGTAGGCGCGGGCGGAGTCGTTGATCAGGAAGGTGTCCTGGTCGCCGAGCAGGCGGACGTTCGACAGGACCGCCCGGTCGGCGTTGAGGTTCAGCGCGACGGCCTGCTGGTTGACGGTGCTGCCGTCCTCCACGTAGTCGTTGGAGATCGTCAGGTTGGTGAGGGCGGAGTCGTGGCCGTTCACGAACGCGGTGGCGCCGTTGAAGGTGCCGCCGTTCCCCCCGGCGTAGTGATTGTTGACGATCACTACGTCCCCGGGCGACGAGCCCAGACCCTGCAGCGTGATGTACGGCTTGTTCGCCGGGATCGTGACGATCTCCCGGTAGGTGCCCGGCTTGATCGTGATCACCTTCCGGCTGGAGTTGCCCGATGCCACGGCGTCGATCGCTGCCTGCACGGTCCGGTAGGTGCCGGTTCCGTCGGCGGCCACCGTGGGCTTCCCACCGGTGGGCGACGGCGAGGGCGAGGGTGAAGGCGAGCGCGTGGGCGTGGCGGAGGGCGAGGGCGAGGGCGTGGCGGAGGGCGAGGGTGAGGGTGAGGGCGTGGGGGTCGGCGAGGGTGATGAGGTGGTGATGGAGCCGGTGCAGGTGACGCCGTTGAGCGTGAACGACGCAGGCTTGGGGTTGGACCCCGACCAGCTGCCGTT
>NZ_VJVX01000096.1:0-12362 GCF_008033685.1 Microbispora sp. CSR-4 | reverse complement strand
TTGGGGATACTTCCTCGGGGCTGGCATCGTGACGTGATTCTCCCTTCCGCCAGCAGATGATGCTGGCTTCAGGGCCTCCACGAAAGTCGGAGTGGTTCATTGGACTCATGGACACTCAGCGTCCAATGAGATGTCTCCGCAGGCCAGACGAGCTAGTGTTTTGGTTCGAGCCCGTCCTCCGACATCAACCCCCAAGTAGATCAAGGCTTGCCCCCGGACTGCGGCTCCACTCCAAGGAGCTTGAGTAGTTCGGCGGTAGGGACGAGGTAGGCGACGCCGACGCGGATGACGCGGCAGGGGAACTTGCCCTTCTTGGCCAGCTCGTACGCCTTGGTCCGCCCGAGTCCGAGAGCCCGGGCGGCGGTGAGCAGGTCGACCGTCGCAGGCAGTTGCTGCAGCTCGGCCAGGGTGAGGCCCTTCATCTCTTCTCCATCAAGCTTGCCGGCCGGGTGAACCCGACCACGTCGGAACGAGCGGAATAGGACGCGTAGCGCACGACATCACCGGTGTGCGGCGCGTGGATCATCTGGCCGGGAGCGACGACGATCCCGACATGCCCAGGCCCGCCGGCTCCCGGGTGCATGAAGACCAGGTCGCCTGGCTGCTCCTGGCCGCGAGTGACAGCGGGGCCCTGGCGCCACTGGTCGGCGGCGACACGCGGCAGCAGGATCCCCGCGTACTGCTAGGCGCGCATCGTCAGCCCCGAACAGTCGAACGCGCCGGGCCCCTCAGCTCCCCACGCGTACGGCTTGCCAAGCTGCATCCGCGCGTAGGCGAGGACACGGCCGGCCACGGCAGTCGGCGCCGCAGGAAGCGCGCACAGCTCCTCCCCCACGCCAGCCGAGCCCGAAGAGTAACCGCGAGCGAAGTCGAGGACCCGGCGGACGTACCAGTCGGCGTGGTTGTAGCGCCAGATGGCCCGGTACATGTCCGCCGGCGCTCCGCTCGCCTTCAGGTACTTCGCCGCCGACGGGATCGCGTCGGCCGGGTCGTAGACGTCGGTCCGCCCGTCGCCGTTTCCGTCCACGCCGTACGCCGCCCAGGTCGTACCAAGGAACTGCATCGGCCCCATCGCTCCGGCACGGTTCGCACCATCCCGGATACCGACACCGGTACCGCGCCCGTGGTCGCTTTCGGCCTTACCGATCCCCGCGAGCACTTGCCAGGGGATGCCGTACCTCTGCCCGGCCTGCTGATACAGCCGCAGGTAGTCCGGTGGGATGTCACCGTCCTGTCCCCGACTGCAGCCAACGGAGCCGCTCATGGCGGTGAACGCCAGGATCAGCCCGAGCGGCATCGCGATGAGCAGTCCGGCGGCCGCCACGAGCAGCCGCGCGGTCATCGAGACCGGCCAGTGTTACAACTCTCGCGCAGCTCGGCCCCGAGCCTGCTGCGTCGCCAGCCGCCCGGCTCCCGGCCTGCTCTCCTCATCCCCACTGCCCCCCGCTATCGGATGGGGCTGTCGCAGCACGTCGAGGACCGCGTTCCACGAGTAGCGGTAGTCCTTGCCGGTCCGCAGCGCCGGGATCTGGCCGGCGCTGGCCATGCGGCGGACAGTCTGCGCCGACAGCCCGAGCTTCGCGGCCAGCTCCTTGGTGGTCAGCACGTCCGGGTCACGGCCAAGCGGATCGCTCATGGTCACTCCTCGTGGTCAGTGGTCACCGTTCAGTTTCCCCCACGCGACTGCGACAGCACGTCTTGTGAATACCTGAAGACGGATGCAGCCGTTTGAGACTGCTTGCGCTCTGGAATACCCACGAAGCGTGACAGTCACGCTACTGATTGCGACAATCCATCGACCCCATATCAGCAAAGGGAGGGCAATCCATGCTGGTCAGCGCAGTTGCCGACATGCTTCAGGCGGGGCCGGTGCCGAATCCGGCGCCGGTCGCACCGCCGGGCCTGGAAGGGCCGATCACGACCATCCTCGGCTGGGGGAAGTGGGGCGTCATCGTCGCGGGCGTCGCCGGCCTGCTGATCTGCGGCGCGCAGATGGCGATCGGTCGCAAGAACCGCTCCTCCTTCGCCGCCGACGGCGCGTCCGGCATCCCCTGGGTGCTCGGCGGGCTCAGCCTGGCCGCGACCGCCTCCGGCATCGTCGGGATGTTCCTCCGATGAAGGCACCCGCCCTCGTCCTGGTGCTGCTGACGGCGTGCGCCTGCGGCACGTCGACAGCCCCGGCTTCCCCGGTCCGCCAGGCGCGCATCACCTGGCAGGACTTCCATGGAGTCCGGCTGCCGCTGTCGGACCTCGACGGCCCACGCGTGCTCGACCATGACCGCGCCAAGGGCTTCTCCCACACCCGGGAGGGTGCGCTGCTCGCGGCGCTGCACATCGGCGTACGGGCGAACTCGCAGTGGGGCCCGACCGTGTTCGAGCCCACCATCACTGAGCAGGTGGTCGGTCCGGACGCAGGTCGTCTCCTGGAGCAGACGCGGACCACATACGAGGAGAGCAGGCAGGAAGCCAGGCTCCCCCAAGGCAGTCCGCTCGGCAAGGCCTACGTGGATGAGGAGGCCTATCGCTGGGAGTCCTACGCCACCGATGCCGCCACCGTCGACATCGTCAGCGCCGGCCCGGACCCACGCGGCACCACGGTCCGAGCCACCACCCGCATCCAGGTCGTCTGGCAGGACGGCGACTGGCGCGTGGTCGCGCCGCTCGACGGCGACTGGGGCAACGCCGCGACGGAGCTCAAGTCCCTTGACGGCTACACCCGCTTCGAGGAGTGACCAGTCATGCCGTGCGAGAGCCTGCTTTCTCCAAGCTGTTCGGTGACCGAGTACGTCGTCGGCAAGGTGGCCGCCGGGGCCGCCAACGGCGTGCTGGGTGAGATCGCCAAAGCCATCCAGGACGGCGTGGCATGGGTGGTCGGCAACAGCATCTCCTGGTGGGTCAGGGTGCCCTCACCCGACCTGTCCACCGAATCAGCGGTGGACCGTTTGCGTGAGTGGACGCTGCCGATCGCGATCGCGGTCGCCGTACTCGGCGTGCTCAGCGCGGGCGGCAAGATGGCGCTGACCCGCAAGGGCAGCCCGCTGGTCGACGTCGGCTCCGGCCTGGTCGTCATCGCGGCGACCTCGACCATCGGCGTGCTGACGGCTTCGATGCTCGTCAAAGCCGGCGACGCCTGGTCCAACTGGATCCTCGACACCGTCTCCCACGACGACTTCGGCCGGCGCCTCACGAAAATCCTGGCTCTGACCGGCGCGGCACCCGGTGTGGTGATCGTGCTGGGGATCGTCGCCATCTTGATCGGCGTGGTGCAGGCCGTGCTCATGCTGTTCCGCGAGGCCGCCCTGGTCGTCCTCGCCGGCCTTCTCCCCTTGGCCGCCGCCGGGTCGATGACCGTGATGACCAAGCCGTGGTTTCGCAAGGTGACCGGCTGGATGCTCGCCCTGATCTTCTACAAGCCCGCCGTCGCCGCCGTGTTCGCCACGACGTTCACCATGGTCGGCGAAGGCAAGGACGTACGGACCATCCTCATGGGGTTCGCGATGATGCTCCTGTCGCTGATCGCCATGCCGGTGCTGATGAAGTTCTTCACCTGGACGACGGGCTCGCTGGCAAGCGCCGGTGGAGGTGGCGGCATTCTCGGAGCGAGCGTCGCCGGAGCCGTCGCCCTCAGCTCCTTCCGCAACTCGTCTCCGTCCTCCTCCCCCACAGGCGCGAGCAGCCACGCCGATTACTTGTCATCCCAGCTCGGGGGCACACGAGCGTCAACTGACGCGCCCTCATCCTCTGGGACGACGACCGCGGGCTCAACGGCGGCAGGAGCAGGAGCCAAAGCGGCGGGACCAGCCGCCGCTGCGGCGGCGACCGCGGCGAGTGGCGTGGCGTCCGGCGCGAAGACCGCCGCGAACTCCATCCGAGAGGACCACCAGCGATGACGGACATCCGTACCTACGGAGGCTGGCGCCGACGGCGCGGCCTCGGCCTGCTCGGCCTGGGCACGACCGGGACGTTCGTTGCGCTGGGCGCGCTCACCGCACTGGTCCTCACCGTGTCCGTGGACTTCCGTGCCGCGCTCTATACCGGTCCGCCCGCTGCCCTGGCCGGAGCGCTGGTGCTGATCCGGGTCAGCGGCGTTCCCATCGCCAACCTCATCACGCGTCGGATCCGCTGGTCGTACGGCAAGGCCCGCGGCCACACTCGCTATCGAGCTGGCGTTGTCGTCGCCCATCCTCGTGCCTTTCAGCTGCCCGGAGTTCTGGCCGCGACCCGGCTGATGTCAGCCAAGGACGCCTTCGGTCGGCCATACGGCATCGTGTGGGACCGCCGCACCGGGCTGTTCACCGCGACGCTGAAGGTGTCACCCGCCTCGACCTGGCTGGCGGAGCGGTCGGACGCAGACACCTGGGTGGCCAACTGGGGCGCCTGGCTGGCCTCGCTCGGGCACATGCCGGCCGTCCGCTGGGTCACGGTCACCATCGACACCGCACCCGAGCCCGGCTCCGCCCTCGCCGACACCGTCGGCCGCGCACTGTCTCCCACGGCGCCCGAAGCGGCGGCCCTGCTCATGCGGCAACTGGTCAGTACGGCACCGCGTACGGCGGCCCGAGTGAACACCTACGTGAGCGTGACATTCGACCCGGCCCGCTCCCCCGCCGGACAGGGCGACATGAGCACAGCGATCGGCGAGCTCGGCCGCACCACCGAGGCGCTGGCCTCCGCGCTCGGATCGTGCGGCGTCACCGTCACCGGCTGGGCGACCGCACCCGAGCTGGCCGGAATCGTCCGCGCCGCCTACGATCCCGCTGCTCGCGCCGATACGGCCCGCTCCGATGACCTGATGTGGGCGGACGCCGGTCCCATCGGCGCTGAGGAGCACCCGGATCACTACCGGCACGACAGTGGCATCAGCGTGAGCTGGGCTTGGCACGAGGCGCCACGGCAGAACGTCCCCGCCGACGTGCTCAGCCGCCTGGTCGCTCCGGGTCCACACCCGAAGCGGGTCAGTCTCCAATACCGCCCGTTGCCCGCCGCCGAGGCCACGCGGGTGCTCGAAGATGAGGTCAACGCCGCCGCGTTCCGTGAGCAGTACCGCCGCCGGACCGGGCGGGACGAGACCGCCCGCGACGCCTACGACCAGGCCCGCGCCCGGCAGGCCGCCGCCGAGGAGGCAACCGGGGCCGGGGTCACGCTTGTGACGCTGTACGTCACCACGACTGTCATACGCGAGGAGGACCTGGCTCAGGCCGTCGCGGTCACCGAGGCCGCCGCGGAAGCCTCTCGCATCCGGCTTCGCCGGCTGTGGGGCAGCCAGTCCGCCGGGTTCGCCACCACCTTGCCCTGCGGCGTCTGCCCGGCCGAGCTGACCAGGAGGTCATGGTGAAGACTCCCGCACGCGGCTGGCGAGAGCCGTACGGCGGATGCGCCGTGCACGTGGAGGCCGGCGAGGAGTTCCAGGCGACCACGGCACAGGTGTGCGGCCTGTTCCCGTTCGTGGCCGGCTCGGGCTCCCCCGCCATCGGCACACCGATCGGCCGCCATCAGCTGTTCGGCGAGGTCGTCTGCCTCGACCCACTGGCCTGGCTGCGCGCCGGGCTGGTCACCAACCCAGGCGTGTTCGTCCTCGGTCAGCCGGGGACCGGCAAGTCGACCCTGGTCAAGCGCCTCATCGTAGGGGCCATCGCGTCCGGCTCCACCGCGCTCATCCTCGGCGACACCAAGCCCGACTACACGATGCTCGTCGAGCACGTCGGCGGGCAGGTCATCCGCGTCGGCCGCGGCCTCGACCGCATCAACCCTCTCGACGCAGGCCCGCTCGGCGCCACCGTACGGACCCAACGCGGGGCCGAAGCCGAACGTACGCGCTGGGAGCTGCGTGGACGGCGGCTCTCGCTGCTGATGGCGCTGTGCACGCTCATCCGTGAGGCGCCGGTCGGCAACGCCGAAGAGGTCATCCTCGGCCGGGCCATCGACCTGCTCGACGAACGCCTCGCCACACCGACCGTACCCGACGTGCTCGCCGTACTCGAAGAGGGCCCCGAAGCGCTGCGATCGGCCGCGCGGACCGACGACCCGGAGCGGTACCGCGAGCGAGTCAGCGACCTCGTCTTCACCCTCGAACTGCTCTGCACGGGTTCGCTTGCCGGCGTCTTCGACGGGCCGACCACCCGCCCCATCGACCTGACCGCGCCCGCGGTCTCCGTGGACATCTCCCGCGTCGGCGCGGCCGGCGACAAGCTGCTGACCGCCGCCATGCTGTGCACCTGGGCGTACGGCTTCGCCATGGTCGACGGCACCACCGGCCACTCCTACCTGGCGGTGATGGACGAGCTGTGGCGGGCGCTGCGCGGGACGCCGGGATTGGTCGAGTACGCCGACAGCCTGACTCGGCTCAATCGCGCCAAGGGCATGGCCTCCATCATGATCACGCATTCGCTTGCCGATCTGGAGGCGCTCCCCACCGAGGAGGACCGGGCCAAGGCCCGCGGCTTCATCGACCGCAGCGCCATCACCGTGCTGGCCGGGTTGCCCCCGCGTGAGCTGGCCCGCGTCAGTGAGATCACCCGGCTGACCGGGCCGGAGCAGGAACTTGTCGCCTCCTGGTCCGCGCCGGACTCCTGGCAGCCAGGCGCCCGGCATCCAGGGCGCGGCAAGTACCTCATCAAGACCGGCGACCGGCTCGGCATCCCGGTCGAGCTCGCGCTCGTCGGCGTCGAGCACGAGCTCTACGACACCGACCAGGCGATCCGATGACGAGGGCGTTGGGACCGCGCACCGGGTTCACCCCGCAGGGCGCGACCGGAGCATGGGTGGCGCTCTTCGCGGGCTGGGGCGTCGTGGCCTTCTTCGGCCTCATCTGGGTCGCCGCCCGCGTCGCGGCCGCCCTGTTCGGCGGGCAGGTCCGCGAGTTCGGCACCGACTTCGCATGGCGTGTGCTCGAAGGCCGTACGGCTTCCGCGTGGCCCGGCACGCCGACGCTTGCCGTTGTCGTCGTTGCCGCCGTCTTCATCACAGCTGCGCTCGCCGTTGTCGTGGCCGCCTGGAGGTTCGTCATCGGTCGGCTCCCCGATCCCGTGGATCCGGTGGCCGCCCTCGCGGACAATCCCGGGCTCGCTGCGCTGAAGCCGGAAGCGGCGGAGAAGAAGGCCCGCGAGCTGCGGCCGTCCCTGTACGGGCCGGCGATGCCCTGCGACATCGGGCTGGCGCTCGGCGACCTGATGCGCAACGGGCCCACGCTGTACGCCTCCTGGGAGGACACCATCGTGGCCTTCATGGCCCCCAGGTCGGGCAAGACGACCTGCCTGAGCATTCCGTATGTGCTCTCGGCTCCCGGGCCGGTCATCGCGACGTCGAACAAGTCCGACCTGTGGGCGGCGACCGCCACCCTTCGAGCCGTCGAAGGGACGGTGTGGCTGTTCGACCCGCAGCACATCACCTATCAGCCGCAGACCTGGTGGTGGGACCCGCTACGCGGGCTCGCGACGGTGGAGGACGCTCACCGCCTCGCCGGGCACTTCGTCCTCACCGTCGACGACGGCACCAAGCGTGACCTGTGGGGGCCTGCCGCGCAGGACTTGCTCTGCGCGTTGTTCCTCGCCGCCGCCTCCTCCGGCCGCACGATGCGCGATGTCGCCAAGTGGCTCGACACGCCTGCCGTACCCACGCCGGTCGAACTGCTGGAGGCCGCGGGCTTCTCCCTGCTCGCCTCGTCGCTGCGCGGCGCGCAGAACGGCGCGGTCGAGACACGCGACGGCATCTACCAGACGGCTCGTACCGCAGCCAAAGCGTTGCGCGACGAGGCGATCATCTCCTGGGTCACACCGTCGACCCTCCCCGCCTTCGACCCGAAGGCCTTCGCTGCCGGAACCGACACCCTCTACCTGTTGTCGAAGTCGCGCTCGGCTGCCGCGCCGCTCATTGCCGCACTCACCGACACCGCAATGCGGGCCGCCGAACGCCGGGCCGAGCGCATGGGCGGCAGGCTCGACCCGCCGATGGTCGTCTCCCTCGACGAGGCGGCCAACATCTGCCGGATCGCCGACCTGCCCGAGCTGTACAGCCACCTCGGCTCGCGCGGCATCGTCCCCGTGACGATCCTCCAGTCGTACGAGCAGGGCGTCACGGTGTGGGGCGAGGCGGGCATGGCCGCCATGTGGGGCGCGGCGACCCGCAAGGTCATCGGTGCCGGCGTCGACTCCCCGCGCCTGGCTCGCGACTTGGCCACGCTCGTCGGCCAGCACGACGTGCCCGTCCGTTCCGTCTCGTACGCCGACGGCCGGGCCTCGGAGCAGATCTCGCTGCGCCGACAGGACATCCTCGAACCCGCAGCTATCCGCGCGCTACGGCCGGGGACCGCGCTGTTGCTGGCCACCGGCGGACGTCCCGCCCTGATATCGCTGCTCCCCTGGTACGAGAGCCGCGACGCTGACCGGATCCAAGCCTGCCGTGACCGGCTTGAACGGCTCATCGCGGAAGGAGCGGCACGATGACGGAGCCGGTCTACGAGACGGTCGAGGAATGGGTGACCGAGCGGTTCGTCCCCATGTACCGGCGGACGCTCGGCGGGGAGTTCCGCTGGTGCGCCCAGTGGTGGAGGCACGCCGAGGCCATCTCGCGGCTCACGGCGCTCTGGCACGCCTGGGAGGCGCTGCGCCTGGAAGCCGGTACCGGCATGGGCGTGTGGTACCGCGACCACCTCGACCACCAACTACCCATCCTGCTCGGTGCCCGCGGTCCCTTTTATCAGTGCAGCGAGGACGAACACCTCGAACCCCATCTGGCCAACATTGAACCCGCCCCGCCTGGCTGGTGGGGGTCTTCCACAGAATCCGCTTCGGATAGCCCGGCGGATGAGCCCGAGCTCGACAGTCATGTCTGAATCACTAGGAGGTCTCGTGTCCCTGATCGATGAGCTGTCCAAGGCGCACGCCGAGCTGGAGGCATGGCGCGACGTCGACACCGCTCTACACGCGTTCCTGGTCGCATCGGAGGCGGCCAGGGCCATGGAAGGCGCGAGTGATCCAGAGGAGTTTCCGGCATGGGTCTCGGCCGGAAGCGCCGCGTTCGAGGGTGCGTCCGCGCTGAGGTCGGTTCCTGCCACGGCGTACGACATGCCGCTGGTCTTCAAGGACGCCGACGACCGGTC
Organism: Microbispora sp. CSR-4; assembly: GCF_008033685.1. Lineage (NCBI taxonomy): Bacteria > Bacillati > Actinomycetota > Actinomycetes > Streptosporangiales > Streptosporangiaceae > Microbispora > Microbispora sp. CSR-4. Next base: position 3,265 of record NZ_VJVX01000096.1, on the reverse strand, counting down.
TGCTGTCACAGAGGCGATGGCTGCCCTGGGCGGGCTCCTCCGCGAGGTGATGGCCGAGAGGGCTCTCGATCTGAAGACCCCGGACGCTCGGCTTGCCGCGCTGACCGCCTCGCGCTGCGGCACCCGCATCCAGCTTTTCCTGGGCGGGTGAGCGACCATGGCAACCGTCTTCGGCGACTTCTTGCGTGAGGCGTCCGAGCAGATGAACACCGCCGTCTACTGCGCCGAACGCTCCGTTTCCGGTGTCGCCGCCATCGCGACGATCGATCCGGCGCGCCGGATGACGACGGTCCTGCTCCGGTACCTGGACGACCTCGCGCCCGAACGCGCCCCCGCGCACGAGCGGCTGTCCCATCTGTGGGACCGGGTGAACCACCCGCGCGTCCTGCTTGAGGAAGCAGCGTGATCCTGCGCGACCTCGATCGGCAACTCGCCGGCCGGAATCGCAACACTGCGCATCCCGTCCCGGTCCATGTCGCCGGCGCCGCGCTCGCTCTCGGCACCGGCCATGACCTGCTGAAGACGCACTACAACCCGCGATCGGACTGGGCGAACGCGATTGAGGACATGGGCGTCCGGCACGCGGTGCTGGACGTCGTGGCACGCCAGGCACAGCTTCTCGGCCGAGTCATGAAGGCGGTTCGAGCCGAAGTGCGCAGGGCGGGCCTGGACAGCGTACGGCTCGACCGGTTGGTCATCGTTCTGCAGACCGCGGGCGACATCGCCTTCCGGGTGACGGCGCCGGGAGCCACCGAGACGCTGGCCGCCGTACCCCTCAAGGCGCCCCGGCCGCCCTCGGCGCTACCTGCGACCGCTTCGGTCGAGCAGCTCTGCGCCGGGATCATCACGAACGCCGAGGGCATACGCACGGCCCAGCCCGAGGCGGGAGGACAGCTGTCGTCCGCGGACTGCCGACGTAACGCCACCGCCGCTGTCGTGGCCCTTCACTGCGCCTACCAGGCCGTCACAATGCTGACCCGGCGGCACACCGAACTGCATCCCGCCCGCGAACTGCTCGTCCGCCGCACGCTACGCCTGTCCGCAGAAGGCCTTCACCGTGTGCTCGACCGCTGGCAGGCCGTACGGCACCGCTGGCAGCGGCTCCTGTTCGACCAGCGACGCCCGAGCCCCGCGGATCACCTTGACCAGATGACCATTCGCCTGGGCCGTCTCATCTCGACCAACCCGGAGTGGACCTTCGAGCTGCGGAACCTGCCGACGCTGAAGTCCCCAGCCGAGCTGGCGCCGACGACCGCGGACATGTCGCAGATCCTGCTTTCCGTCCGGCACGCCGTAGAAGCCCTCGCCGTACTCGGCCATCGTGATCTGGCGCAGGTCACCGCCCCTGGCCAGATCGAAGCGATCCACGCGATGTCGAGAACCACCGCTGCCGTGAACGGCCAGGTGGGAGCATCCGGGGTACGAGCCCTCGTGGGGGCGTACCGAGACGTCGTCGGCTACACGAACTCGGTGCTTGCGGATCTCAATCGAGCTGCTCTCGATACGGCCACTCCTGGGGAGCGTCCGAGCGTCATGGTCGCGCTGTCCATCCTCGACCGCCGCCGAGATCCCGCCCTGGTCTCGGCACTCTTCGACGACACCACCGTGGCCAACAGCGCGACGGCATCGCAGTACACCTCGAACATCCGGGTGGCTCCCATCGGCGCGGTCACGGCCGCCTCAAGGTCCAACTCCGACGGCGGGCGGCAGGCAAGCAAGCCGACGAGGTAGTGGCAGGGAGCGGGAAGACCTTGGTTGTCTCCCCGGCTCTCGTGCGCTCGGCCATCCTGACCCTGGGCGGCCCGAGCCGAGCCGTGAGATCGTGACGGTCATGGCGATCGAAGATCCTCTGCGCCTTTTAGGACGGCTCCGGCTTGGCCGGGAAGAATATTGCCAGCGGCTGCTGACCATGCTGATCCTCGGCGGGCCCTATCCGCGGTGGAACACGCCCAACACTCCCTCGGACCGCGGAGCCCGTTTCCTGCTTGAGCTGGACGCGCTCTCGTTCGGCACCGGCGCCTGGGAAGTTCGGCCGCAGTTCGTCGACGAGTTCGACCTTCCACGCCGACATGACGACGAACAGGGCGGAGCACCCGACTACGCGATGCTCTGGCCCGAGCGCCTGTGGATGATCGAGCTGAAGACCGAGACCGCAAGTCACCGTCGAGGACAGCTCTCGGGGTACCTCGACCTCGCCGAACATCATCATCCGGCTCGCCGCATCGACCTCACCTACCTGACTCCGCCGATGCCTCACACACCGCCGGCCGCCCAGGCGCGGACGCGCTTCAACCACCTCACCTGGGCTCAGGTCACTCCGCTGATCACCGCTGTGTGGGGAAACGGCGACGACGCAGAGCGGCGCGTCGTCGAACTACTGCTGGCCGCCTTGGACAGCATCGGAACCGACTGGAGCACCTGGCGCACAGCCCGGCTCCAGGTAGTGCCAGGCACCGAGCTCGAGGCTCCCGTCGCTGACACGCAGCCGACGGCCGACCCCTTCAAGGAGGCGATGGCGCTGGTCGATGCCACCGCCAGGGACGGACGGCAACGGGCCCTCAGTCACGCGGTGACGGACCTGCAGGATCTGCAGGAGCTCCGCCTATCCCTACGGCAGGCCATCTGCGCCTCACCCGGCCCCTCCCCCATTCACCACGTACTGCCCTGGATCTGGAACGCCACGACCAGCGGCGGCACGGCACTCACCGCCGCTGGCGCGGAGACGGGATACGAACTGCGCCTATCCCGGTATCGCAAGCCCATCTGCTGACGCGCTGCTCAGGCGACGCTCGTATCAATCGCGCAGGGACGTGAAGGGCCGGGAGGGCATGCTGACGAGCTCGGCCATCCACGAACGGATCGTCTCCAGATGCGCCGGCAGCAGCCCGACCCTGGGATCCGGCTGAACGAGCAAGGTGGGAATTCCTGCTGCCGTCCGGCCTGCGGCCCAGGCGTGGTCGGCGGGGGTGAAATCGTCGTCGATCCAGACGGCCCCAGCGGTGCCGAGCCAGGCCGAGACGTCGTCCCGTTTCCAGAGGTAGCCGTTGGGGTGGCTCGTCGTGATGTCCTGACGCGCCAGCTCGACATGCGGGAACGGCTCCAGGCCCAGCTTGGCGCCGATCAAGGGACTGGCGTCGCCACGCCAACTGGTGCACCAGACCGGTGTCGAGCAATCGTCAAGACCTGTGGATCACGAGTTCCTAAGCAGCTGCTGGTGAGGGCTGATCGTCGGGGCGTTCGACGAGCTTGCCGTTGACGAAGGTGG
>NZ_VJVX01000095.1:0-12527 GCF_008033685.1 Microbispora sp. CSR-4 | reverse complement strand
CGTCCGCTGCGCCGCACGATCCAGCGCGAGCTGGAGGACACGCTGTCGGAGAAGATCCTCTACGGCGAGCTGCGGCCGGGCCAGGTCGTCAAGATCGACATCGAGGGCGAGGGCGACGCCGCGAAGTTCACCTTCGTCGGCGAGGCGAAGAGCCCGGCGGTCCCGGACTCGGCGGCCTCCATCGCGGAGGCGGTCCAGCGCTGATCCGCCTGCGATAACCCGTTCCACCCGAGGGGCGCTCCGCAAGGAGCGCCCCTCGGCGTTTTCCTGCCTGCCTCGGTCACGGTGCGGTCACCTTCCCGTCGAGAGGGTGAGAACAGGTATCGCACCACCGGGCGTAGTACTACACTTCGTAGAGCCGTTCGCGGCACGTTCTGGGCGCGGGCGGATGGAATGTCATCCCTGCGGCGTACCGGACAATCCGCTGCGGGGCGGACGCGGAGGACCGGGCGCACGGGGGAAGCTCGGTCAGCCCGGGAGAGATCCCGGCGGTAGGAGGACCGAGGTCCCCATTCGAGGCGGGACGCGCCCTGTGGGCGGATTGGCGGTCCGGAAGTGCACAAGCCTTGGAGGCACCTGATGCGCCTGCTGCACGACGATGGGACGCTGGTTCACCTGGCCTACAACGCGGGCGTACATCCCGCCGAGGATCTGGAGAACCTGATCGCCCACCTCACGCGCTATGCCGTGCCGGTGCGCAGGAAGCTGGGAGTCGACCGGCTTGGCGTCGGCCTCTGGCTCGCTCCCGCCGTGGCGGACCACCTCGTCGCCGACCGCATCGAGCTCGTACGGCTGCGCCGGTCGCTGGAGGAGCGGGGCCTGGAGTGCGTCAGCCTCAACGGCACCGGCGGGCGCAACCAGGAGGTTCCCGGGCCCGACTGGGCCAAGCCCGAGCGCTACCGCTACACCATGGCGCTGGCCAAGATCCTCGCGTTCCTGCTGCCGGACGACGTGCAGTCGGGCGGCATCTCCACGATCCCCATCGGCTGGCGCCGCGACTGGCCCGCCGACCTGCACGCCATCGCCTCCCGCCGGCTCGAACGGCTCTCGCGTGAGCTGCGCGGCCTCTACAGCGTCACCGGCAAGACCATCAGGGTCGGCTTCGAGCCCTGGCCCGGCTGCGTGCTGGAGACCACCGAGCAGGCTCTTGAGCGGGTCTGCGACATCGACTCCGATCACCTCGGCGTCTGCCTGGACGCCTGCCACCTGTCGTGCGGCACCGAGAAGCCCGACGCGGCGCTGCGCGGGCTGGCTCTCGCCGGGGCTCCCGTGGTCAAGCTCAGCCACGTGCACAACCACAGCCAGGAGATCCCCAGCACCCAGCCGGTGATAGCCGACACGCTCACCGCGATCCTGTCCGGTGCCGTGAACGGCACCGCGCACGTCGAGGTGGAGGCCCACGACGGGACCTCTCCCAAGGCGAAGGGGCCCGCCGCCCTGGTGGCGAAGCTCGCCGACGAGCTCGACTGGACGCGCCGCAACCTCACCGCGCTCGGCCTCAAGCTCGCCGCCTGACCGTCGGCAAGCGCCGGGGCCGGCCGCCGTCGACTGCCAGCCCCGCGCCCACTCGGGCGGTCGGTCGTCCCGGCCCGCCGGGAGCACGAGCCGGACCTCACACTCGCTCTCCGGGCGGCGGGCGGCGGGGGTCACGAAGGCGACCGGCATGTGCCGTCGGGGAAGGCGCCGGCTCCTTAGCAGTGCCGTGCGCGCCTTCCGGGGGTCAGGAGGGCAACTGGTAGGTGCCGTCGGGGAGGACCTCGGCCAGGCCGTCGTCCAGGAGGCCGTCCAGTGCGCGTTCGCGCTGCACGTGGTCGGCCCAGACGGCGTCGAGCGCCTCCTTGGGCACCGGCCCGTGCGCCTCGCGGAGGACGGCGAGCAGGCGTCCCCGGCACTGCCGGTCGGTCCCCGCGTACGTCTGGCCCTGCCGCGCCGGGCCGTCGTGGGCCGGACGCCCGGCCAGCCGCCACGCGCACTGCGCGGTGACCGGGCAGCGCTCGCAGCGGGGCGCCCTGGCCGTGCACACCAGCGCGCCCAGCTCCATCACGGCCACGGCCCAGCGGGGCGCGCCCACCGGGGGCACCAGCGACTCCGCGAGCCGCCGCTCGGCCGCCGTGGTCGTCTTCGGCGGATACTCCTCGCCACGCACCGCTCGGGCCAGCACCCGCCGCACGTTGGTGTCGAGCACCGCGTGGCTGCCGCCGTACGCGAAGCTGGCCACGGCCGCCGCCGTGTAGTCGCCGATTCCGGGCAGGGCCCGCAGCTCGTCGTAGGTGGACGGCACGCGGCCGTCATGGTCGGCCGTGATGGCCCGCGCGCACGCGTGCAGGTTGAGCGCCCTGCGCGGGTAGCCGAGCCGCCCCCAGTGGCGTACGGCCTCGCCGGGGGACTCCTTCGCGAGCGCCTCGGGAGTGGGCCAGCGCTCCATCCACTCGGTCCAGATGGGTAGCACCCGGGCGACGGGCGTCTGCTGGAGCATGATCTCGCTCACCAGGATGCCCCACGGGGTCGCGTCCGGACGCCGCCAGGGCAGGTCGCGGTTGTGCTCGGCGTACCAGTCGAGGATGGGCTCACGTAAGGAGGCGGACACGCCCCCGACTGTACCGAGCGAGCCGGAGGGGCGCGGCCGTGCGCCGGACCGAGGAACGCGCGGGAGCGAAGCGGCCGAGCGGCGACGTGGGCGATGCTCCTGGTGGAGCACGTCTTCGGCATCGGCGGCCGAGCCGAGCATCTCGTAGGCCACGGTGAACAGAAGCCTGCGATGGGCGACGAAGGCCGCGGTGCGCCCCGGCACGACCCCACGGCCTGGAAGCGCCCCGACGAGCGAAGCGGGAGTCGCCGAGGAGCGTGCGGCGCTCGATTGCGCAAAGACCCGGCGAGGCTGCGATCTGGGAACGGGCAAGGATCAGCGAGGCGTTCCCGCCGGGCCCCCAGGGCTCCCCATACTGTCCGCATGGATCCGGACACTTTCCGTGGTGACGTGGGCGTCGAGGGGGCGGACGTCTACTGGCGCCGCCGGGTGTCGGTGCTCACGGGGATGCTCGTCGTGGTGGCGGTCGTGGCATGGGCGTGCAGCAGCGCCTCCGGACGGCCTGACGAGACCGCCGCCGCCGTCAAGGCGGCGCCCTCCGACCGGCTGGTCGTCTCGCTGCCCGCCGGGCCGGCCCCGAAGACGCCCGCCGTCTCCGGCGCGGTCGCGGGTCAGCCGTCGCCGTCCGCCTCCGCGGGCGTCTCGCCCTCGCCCGGCAAGCCGCGGCGTCCCGGCGACCCCTGCGACGAGAAGGACCTCGTGCTCGCGCTGCAGACCGGCCAGGACGTGTACGGCAAGGGGGTCACGCCGTCCTTCCTGCTGACGGTGGTGAGCACGAGCAAGGTCGAATGCACGGTGGACGTCGGGCCGCGCACCCTGGAGATGCGGGTGCTGTCGGGCGGCGATCGCGTGTGGTCGACGGCCGACTGCGTGGCGGGCGACGGCGTGGACAAGCAGCTGCTGGAGCGCGGCATCCCCTATGTCCGCTCGATCCGGTGGGACCGCCACCGCTCGGGGAGCACGTGCGCAGGCAAGCGGTCGCCCGCCGACCCCGGCACGTACGTCGCGACCGCGCACTCGGGCCGGCTGAAGAGCCCGAAGGTCGTCTTCCACCTGCGCTGAGAGAGGGTGCCGGTCGTCCAGCGCCTCGGCCGGCGGCTGATCGGGCATTCCACCCGGCACGCCGGGCGTCGTACGTCAGCCGGCAAGCCCAGCATCGGTGCGGAGCGCTGGGTCCCCTGGGTCCGGGAGGCGGACGTCCTGCTGGTGAATGGCGGCGATCCGCTGTTCCTGTGTCACTGGATGCGGAGGTCAGGGCTGGCGGATCTGTTGCCGTCGCTGAACGAGACGGTCCGGGCGGGGCTGAGCGCCGGGAGCATGGTGCTGACTCCCTGTATCGGCAAGCACTTCGTCCAGTGGAAGCCGCCCTCCGGTGACGACAGCATCCCCGGGCGTCGTCGACTTCTCGATCTTCCCGCACCTGGATCACGAACGCCTGCCGGAGAACACCATGGCCAAGGCGGAAAGGTGGGCGGCCGGGATCCCGAACCAGGCGTACGCGATCGACGACGAGACCGCCATCAAGGTGATCGACGGGCAGGTCGAGGTCGTCTCCGAGGGGCACTGGAAGCTGTTCACCCCCTAGATCATGAGCGTCGGCGACCTCTCCGTCCTCGTGCTCGCACCGCCGTGCCCGAGCGCATCGATCAGAGGTAGCGCTCCAGGATGGACGACTCGGCGAGCCGCGACAGGCCCTCGCGGACGCTGCGTGCCCGGGTCTCACCCACGCCGCCGACGGCCTGGAGATCGTCGGTGCTGGCCGCGAGCAGCTTCTGCAGGCCGCCGAAGTGGCTCACGAGCCGGTCGATGATCGCCCCGGGCAGGCGGGGGACCTTGGTGAGCAGCCGGAAGCCGCGCGGGCTGACCGGCGTGTCGAGCGCGTCGCCGCCGTGGTGACCCAAGATCTGCGCCACCTTCGACAGGTCGAGCAGGTCGCCCGACGACAGCTCGTCCAGCTCCCGCATGGCGTCGGCGTCGCCGTACGGACGCGCGCCGAGCGAATCGGGCGCGTAGTCGCGGATGATCTGCACCCGGTCGGTCTCCACGCCCGCGAACAGCTCGTCGAGCTGGAGGGACAGCAGCCGTCCGTCGGTGCCGAGCTCGACGACGTAGCCCTCGATCTCGCGGGCGATGCGGCGGACCATCTCCAGGCGCTGGACGACGACGGCCACGTCGCGCACCGTGACGAGGTCCTCGATCTCCAGGGCCGACAGGTTGCCGGAGACCTCGTCGAGCCGCTTCTTGTAGCGTTCGAGCGTCGCAAGGGCCTGGTTGGCCTTGGACAGGATCGCGGCCGACTCCTCCAGCACATAGCGGATGCCGTCGAGGTAGAGCGCGATGATCCGCATCGACTTGCTGATCGCGATGACCGGGAGCGAGGTCTGCCTGGCCACCCGCTGCGCCGTACGGTGCCGGGTGCCGGACTCGTCGGTGGGGATGGCCGGGTCGGGCACGAGGTGCACGGCGGCCCGCACGATCCTCTGGTGGGCCGTGTCGAGCACGATCGCGCCGTCCATCTTGGCCAGCTCGCGCAGGCGCGTGGCGGAGAACTCGACGTCGAGCGTGAACCCGCCGGTGCAGATGTCCTCGACCGTGCGGTCGTATCCCAGGACGATCAGGCCGCCGGTGTGGCCGCGCAGGATGCGCTCCAGCCCGTCACGCAGCGCCGTCCCCGGGGCGACCGCGGCGAGCACGGCCCTTCTGCGGTCGTCGATCGCCTTGTCGTTGTCCAGCACATCCACCCCAGTGGGCTCGCCCGGTCGTTAGCCGTCAGATCGTCTTCCCACCGATCCCTGTCGCGGCGAGATCCGCGAGGCGCTCCGCAGGCGCCCGGTGAAGCCCGTCGGGGGCGCGGGGGCGAGGCCACGGCCGACCGGGCAGGCAACAGAGTTTACCGGCGTGATGCCGTGCTCACCGGTGTGACGAGGGATCACCTGGCGGATCCCATGAGATTGAGGGCGTCCCACACGTTCTCCACCTCCGTGACCTCGAAGCCCGGTGCGAACGGCGTCGTACGGCCGGCAGGCGAGCGCAGCGCCACGAGCCGGCCGCGGCCCGCCGATGTCTCCGGACGCGGCTCCTCGTCCAGCGAACCGGTGGGCACCAGCGCCCTGGTGAAGCCGAGCCGGGCCGCCTCGGCCAGCCGCCGCCGGACGTCCCGTACGGGCCGCAGCTCGCCGGCCAGGCCGACCTCGCCCAGCGCGACGAGCCCGGGAGGCAGGGCCTGGTCGCCGGCCGCGCTGACGACCGACAGCATCAGCGCGAGGTCCACGGCGGGATCGGTCAGGCGGATGCCGCCCACCGTGGCCGTGAAGACGTCGCACTTGCCGATATTGGCGCGGAGCCGCCGCTCGATGACGGCGAGCACCATCGCCACCCGGTAGGAGTCGAGCCCGGAGGACGTGCGCCGGGGCTGGGGAGCCTCGGTCGGGCCGACCAGGGCCTGCAGCTCGGCCGGGATCGGCCGGGTGCCCTCGATGGTCACGGTGATGCAGGTGCCCGGCATCGGCTCGGGATGGCGGGAGACGAACAACCCGCTGGGGTCGGCGATCCCGGTGATGCCGCGCTCGTGCAGGTCGAAGCAGCCCACCTCGTCGATCGGGCCGAAGCGGTTCTTCACCGCGCGCACCAGGCGCAGCCGCGAGTTGCGGTCGCCCTCGAAGTGGAGCACGACGTCGACCAGGTGCTCCAGCACCCGGGGGCCGGCGATCGTGCCGTCCTTGGTCACGTGGCCGACGAGCACGGTGGACATGGCCCGCTCCTTGGCCAGGCGGACCAGGTTGCCGGCGACCTCCCTGACCTGGGTCACGCCGCCGGGCACTCCGGTCGCGTCGGCCGACCCGATCGTCTGGACCGAGTCGACGATGAGCAGGCTCGGCTGCACCTTCTCGACGTGCGCCACCAGGGCCGACAGGTCGGTCTCCGCGGCCAGGTAGAGCCTGTCTTCGATCGCGCCGATGCGGTCGGCGCGCATGCGCACCTGGGCGGCCGACTCCTCGCCGGTCACGTAGAGGACGGTCTCGCCCCGCGCGGTGCGGGCGGCGGCCTCCAGCAGCAGCGTCGACTTGCCGATGCCCGGCTCTCCCGCCAGGAGCACGACCGCGCCGGGGACGAGGCCGCCGCCGAGCACGCGGTCGAGCTCGGAGACTCCGGTCGTCCGCGCGCTGACGACCTCGGCCTTCACCTGTCCGATCGGGACGGCGGGGGCGGAGACCGCGCCCGGCTTGACCACGTGGACGCCCTGCCGGGCGCCGGCCTCCTCGACCGTGCCCCACGCCTGGCACTCCCCGCACCTGCCGACCCACTTGACCGTGGTCCAGCCGCACTCGCCGCACCGGTACGCCGGTTTCGCTGCCTTGCTCACGTGCGGGAGGTTACCGGCCGCCGCCGACAATCCCGCCGGAAACCGCGGCGGCCCCTCACGAAAGCGGTGCCCCTTCCGGCCGATGGCGTTCCTTACGAGCAGCGGTGGCCCTTCCGAGAGACAGCGGCCCCTCCGCGCAACGGCGTCCCTTTCCGAAGTGGCGGCTTCACCGGAAAGCGGTGCCCCTTCCGGCCGACGGCGGCCTCTCCGGGAGAAGGCGGCCGGACTAGCCTTGCGGCTTCTCCGGCACGTAGAAGGCGGTGGTGCCGGCCACAGCCGCGTTCACCACGTCGTCCGGCGCGCCGGAGGCCCGGTATGCCTCGCCCCACAACGTGCTGCTGAGCCGCATGAGCTCGCGCGCCTCCTCCGACTGCTCCCACGCGGAGGGGTCGTCGATCATCTCGCCGCGCAGGTGCAGCCCGAGCCCGAGCAGCGCCAGGTCCCAGCCGACGCCCGTGGCCCCGGGACCGAACTGGTCCCAGAACTCGGGCGGGACCACGGCGACGTGCTCCAGCTCGAACACGGTGCGGTCGTCGCCCTCCGGGCTCAGCCGCACCTCGACCTCGCTGAAGCCGGGGTTCTCGCCGAACAGCCAGCTCACCCGCAGCAGCCGGGGCGGCTCGCAGCGCAGGATCTCCCCGCCCGCGTTGCCCTGGAGCTGGTAGTGCCCGCCGAGCTTCAGCTCGCCGCTCACCGGGAGGAACCAGCGGCTGATCCGCTCGGGGTCGGTGCAGGCGTCCCACACGTCCTCGATGCCGGCGTCGTAGGTGCGCCGCAGCAGCACCGTGCGGGCGTCGCCTTCCGGCAGGTCGCGCGAGCCGACCGCGCGGTGGACTTGGTTGATCATGTCGATGAAGTCGCTCATTGGCCGTTCTTCCGTGTCGGTCCGTCCGTCGTGGGCTGTGTGCCCGGCAGCGTGACGGTTGCGTCAGCGGCCACGCTGGTGGCCGCGCTGGTGGCCGCGCTGGTGGCGGCGTTGGTGGTCGCGTCATGCGCATCGCCGCCGTGCCGCCGTCCGAGCCGCCGCTCCCGGCTGCCCCGCGCCAGTTCGGTGCCGAGCGCGTCGCTGCGCTGCCCCCAGAAGCCGCGGAACCGCTCCAGCCAGGCGTCCGCCTCCCGCAGCGGCGCGGGTTCGAGGGCGTACAGCCGTCGCGTGCCCGCGGCGCGTACGGACGCGAGCCCGGACTCGCGGAGCACCCGTAGATGCTGGGAGATGGCCGGCTGTGAGATCCCGAACTCGGCGCGGATGGCCGAGGTGAGCGCGCCCGACGTCTGCTCTCCATCGGAGAGCAGCTCCAGGATCCGGCGTCGCACCGGATCCCCCAGCGCGTCGAATGCGTGCACGCGCCCACTATGCCGAGAGCCGCTTATAAAAGTCAACGCTTATATAAGCGGCCCCCGGTGGACGGGCATGACTAGAAGTGGCCCGCGAGGTCGGCGAGCAGCAGGCGCTTGGGCTTGGCGCCCCTGATCTGCTGGACGATCTCGCCGTCCCGATAGAGGTTCAGCGTGGGGAAGCCCAGGACGTGGTAGCGCTGGGCGATCTCGGGGTGCTCGTCGGCATTGATCTTGGCGACCGTGAGGCGGTCGCCGTACTCGGCGGCGATCTCCTCCAGGATCGGGGCGATCATCTTGCACGGCGGGCACCAGTCGGTCCAGAAGTCCACCAACACGGGCTTGTCGCTGTGCAGCACCTGCTCGTCGAAGTTCTCCGTGGTCAGTGTGATCATGACTCTCCTCGTCGTGTGAGAAGACAGCCGGGGCAGGCGTCGGCGAACTGGGCGGCGACCTCGGCGCGGCGGGCGAGCAGGTCGCGGATCTCCCGGTCGATCTCCGCGAGCTTGCGCCGATAGACGGCCACCGACTCCGGGCAGGAGCCTCCCGACGGGTGTCCGGACCGCAGGCAGTCCACGAACGGGCGGGCGTCCTCCAGTGTGAAGCCGACCGACATCAGCTCCCGGATCTCGGTGACGATCCGGACGTCCGACTCGTCGTACTCGCGATATCCGTTGGCCGAGCGGCGCGACCGGATGAGGCCCCGCTGCTCGTAGTAGCGCAGCGCGCGGGTGCTCACTCCCACGCGCCGGGCCAGCTCGCCGATCCGCATCGGCCCCTCCTCGGCTGTCCTGGCACGACGCTAAAGCTTGACGCCGGTGACAAGGTCAAGCCCGGATTCAGAATTCCCGCCAGCGCAGGACGTTCGGATAGCCGATCTCCAGGCCCTCGACCTCGCGCAGCGCCTCGGCGGCCACCTCGGGCGTGAACTCGATGCGCAGCACCGCCTCCAGGTCGGCCCGGGATCGGAACGTCATCCGCAGGTCGAGCTCCTCGCGTCGCCAGCCCTGCCGGGACCAGAAGCGCTCCACGGCCTCGGGGGAGTACGACGGCAGCGAGCGGCGGAACCAGCGGCCGAACGCCCCGCGCGCGGCGTCCACGTCCACGACGAAGGCCGCGCCGCCCCGGCGCAGCACCCGCCCCAGCTCGCGCAGGCCGGGCTCGCAGCCTGGCCCGAAGAAGTACGCCCACCGGGCGATCGCCACGTCGGCCGACGCGTCGGGAAGGGGCAGCGCCTGCGCGGTGCCCGTACGCACCGAGACGTTGGGCAGCGACGCGCAGCGTGCGGCGGCCTGCGCGGCCAGGCCGCCGTGCGGCTCGACGCCCACGACCCGCCCGGCGGACGCGGCGAGCGCGGGCAGGTGGAAGCCGCTGCCACAGCCGATCTCGACCACGGTCGCGCCGCCCCACGGCCGTACGGCCCGCATCGCGGCCTCGGCCGCGCCCGCCGGCCCGACGGCGAGGTTCTCCAGCTCGTAGATCTGGGGAGTGTTCCAGATGTTCGGACTGGGTACGGCTCCGCTCACGATCCGTGCCATGCGCCCCACATTAGTTGGCGACCTTGGGTAGTTGATTGTGGCGAAGCGGCGCAGGGCGCGGGTGCGGCTTAGGCTGGATCCGTGAACGGGCGCATGGAGCGAACGGACGGCCACGGCCACGGCACTGGAACGTGCCCGCGGGCCGCCAGGGGAGGCTGGCCTCATGAGTGACATCCGCGTGCCCAGCGGCAAGGTGGCGCTGTCGACGGCGTCGGTGTACCCGGAGCGGACGCCGGACGCCTTCGAACTTGCCGCCCGGCTCGGGTACGACGGCGTAGAGATCATGGTGGGACAGGACCCGGTCAGCCAGGACGTCGAGGTCCTCGAACGGCTGCGCGACCACTATGAGATCCCGATCCTGGCGGTGCACGCGCCCTGCCTGCTGGTGACCCAGCGGGTGTGGGGCCGCGACCCGTGGCTGAAGCTGCGCAGGGCCCGCGAGGCGGCCGAGCGGCTGGGCGCGCAGACGGTCGTCGTGCATCCGCCCTTCCGGTGGCAGCGCGACTACGCCAGGGACTTCGAGAGGGGCCTGGCCCGGATGCGCGAGGAGACGGACGTCGTCTTCGCGGTGGAGAACATGTTCCCGTTGCGGGCCAGGGGCAACGAGGTCGTGCCGTACGCGCCGGACTGGAACCCCATCGACTACGACTTCCCCCAGGTGACGCTCGACCTGTCGCATACGGCGGTGTCCGGGTCCGACGCGATGGAGATGGCGACCAAGCTGGGCGACCGGCTGGCCCACCTGCACCTGGCCGACGGGGTGGGCACCACCAACAAGGACGAGCACCTGGTGCCCGGCCGGGGGTCGCAGCCCTGCGGGCCGATCCTGGAACGCCTCGCCGGCAACGGTTATCAGGGCCTTGTCGTGCTGGAGATCAACACGCGCAAGGCCGCCAGCCGCAGCGAGCGGATCGAGGACCTGACCGAGGCCCTCGCCTTCGCGCGGCTCCACTTCGCCGCCTCCTCCACGGCCTCATGAACGAGCGGATCGCGGACAGCCACCGGGTCTTCGACCGCGTCTCGGAGGAGTACGACGCGGCGAGGCCGCACTATCCCGAGGCCCTCTACGTCGCGCTGGAGAACCTGTCGGGGGTCCGGCTCGCGGGGGCGACCGTGATCGACGTTGGGGCGGGCACCGGCATCTCGACCCGGGGGCTGCTCGACCGCGGCGCCCGGGTCGTCGCCGTCGACCGCGGCGAGCGGATGCTGGCCCGGTTGCGCGCCCGCACGGCCTGCCCGGCCCTGCTCGCCGACGGGAACGACCTGCCCTTCCGCGCGGGCGTGGCCGACCTCGTTACGTACGCCCAGGCGTGGCACTGGCTCGACCCTGCCCTGTCGGTGGCCGAGGCCGTACGCGTGATCGCGGACGGCGGCGCGATCGCAGGCTGGTGGAACAGCGTGGATCCCGGCAAGGCCGACTGGCTGGCGGCCAACCAGGTGCGGCTCGCCGAGTCGTGCCCCGGCTACATCGGGCCCGTGCTGCCCGGGTGGAGCATGCCGCCGATCGCCGCGGCCATGTCCGACGCCGGTCTCGCCGTGGCCGACACCTGGGTCGGCTGGACCAGGTCGGTGCGGCTGGAGGACTTCCTGACCGACCTGCGCTCCCACTCGTACATGGCGAGTATGGACGGAGACGTGGTGACGGAGCTGCTCGCCAGGGAGCGTGCCGAGCTCGGCCGGGTGTTTCCCGACGGGCGGCTGACCGTCCCGATGCGCGTGTATCTTGCGGTGGGCCGCAGGGGCTGAACTGAAGCGGGGATCGATGTGACGACGGAGGTGCCGGAGGTCTCGGGCGGCAGGCGGCGACCGGGGCGGCGGCCCGGCCGGCGTCCGGGCTCGGCGGACACCCGCGGCGAGATCCTCGCCGCGGCGCGCAGGGTCTTCGCGGAGAAGGGGTTCGACAAGGCGACGATCCGCGGCATCGCCCGGGAGGCCGGGGTCGATCCGGCCCTCGTCCACCATTATTTCGACACCAAGGAGGGCGTGTTCGTCGCGGCCATGCGGCTGCCGCTGGACCCCTCCTCGGCGCTTCCGCTCATCCTGGCGGGGCCGCGTGAGGAGGTCGGCGAGCGCGTCGTCCGTTTCGTCCTGATGATGACGGCGGACCCGGCGGCCAGGGAGCCGCTGCTGGGTCTGGTGCGGACGGCGATGGTGAACGAGCAGGCCGTCGGCATGGTCAGGGAGTTCCTCTCGACGGCCGTCCTCGGGCGGGTGGCCGAGGCGCTGGACGTCCCGCCGCTGCGGATGGAGGCCGCCTTCGCGCAGTTGTTCGGCGTGGTGATGACGCGGTACATCCTCAGGTTCGAGCCGCTCGCCTCCGCCGACGTCGACGAGATCGTCGCGCTGGTCGGGCCCACCGTGCAGCGCTACCTGGCCGGATAGATTACGGCCACCCCACTCGTACCCTCTTGTAGAGCTTTGTTCTAGTATCGTGCCGTCGGCGGGAAACGCAGTGACGAGCGCCACTCGCCGAGCGTGACGCAGGATAAGTTACTCGCCGGTACCATTCGGGAAGCGCAGACGTTATCCACAGGGCGGGGCACAACCGCTCTTGCGAGGGCGCCGCGCCCCTACGCTGGCCGCCGACGTTCGATATTGGAGGGACTCGTGCTCTGGGTAGCGATTGCAGGCCTCATCGCGACCGCCGTGGCGGTCGGGCTGGCGGGCCGTCGCGTGCTGTTCCTCTATCGGCTTGCCACCAGCG
>NZ_VJVX01000094.1:0-12766 GCF_008033685.1 Microbispora sp. CSR-4 | reverse complement strand
GTTGTAGATCCGGTCGGCGTTGGTGAAGTTGAACTGACCCTGGTTCGGCTCAGTCGCGTCGATCTTCATCTCGTTCTCGGCCGTGATCATGTTGAACTCACGATTGGCGATCGTGGTGTACTGCGAGTCGCCCAGCTTGTTCGCACTGATCGCGGTGCCGAAGTAACGACCGGTGCGGGCCGCGGCGGCGCCCAGCGTGGTGGCCGGCGACCCGCCAGGGGTGGCCGACGGGCTCGGCGACGGGCTGTTCGGCGGCGTGGGCGACGGAGACGGAGACGGGGACGGGGACGGCGACGGGGACGGCGACGGGGAGCTCGGCGTGGTGCTGTTGAGACCGAGGAAGTTGATCGCGTAGCTGATCATGCCGTTGAGGGGCAGCGAGTGGCCCTGACCGGAGACGCTGATGCCCTCGACCGGAGGCTGGGTGCCGTTGTTGCCATACCGGGTGCGGGTCCAGCCCGACGAGGGGCTGTCGGTGGACACGGGCGTCTGGCTGACACCGTGGAGGTTGGTCCACTGCTTGATCTCTTCGCCGAAGTTCGGGTAGGCCAGCGTCGTGTCGTTGGTGCCGTGCCACAGCTGCATCCGAGGATAGGAGCCGCTGTAGCCGGAGTACATCGACCGGGCCAGGTCACCCCACTGCTGGGCGCTCTTGATGCTCTGCCCGCTGGAGCACTGGCTGTTCCAGGTGGAGCCGTCGTTCGTGGCGAAGCAGCCCGCCGGGACGCCCATGAAGGCCGAACCCGCCGTGAAGACGTCCGGATACTCGGCCGCCAGCACGTTGGTCATCATCGCGCCGGAGGAGACGCCGCTGACGTAGACGCGGCCGGGGTCCACGTTGTAGCGCGACTTGGCGTAGTCGACCATCGAGATGATGCCGACCGGGTCGCTGCCGCCGCCCCGCCGCAGCGCCTGGGGCGAGTACACGTCGAAGCACTGCCCGCTGCGCGTGGCCTCGGGGAACACGATGATGAACCCGTACTGGTCGGCCGCGTTCACGTAGTCGCGGAAGTATCCGCTGTACAGCGCCGACGCGGTGCCCGTGCAGTAGTGGACGGCGACCAGGAGCGCCGGCCGGGCCGCCACCCGGTCCGGCACGTAGATGTACATGTTCAGGTTGCTCGGGTTGTTGCCGAAGTTGGTCACCCGAGTCAGGGAGGCCGCGGCGGCTGGTTGGGTGACCAGCAACGTGGTCGCCGCGACCACGGGCATCAGCACGGCGGCCAATAGGGCCACGATGCGTCGTCTCACGTGCGCTGTCCTTCCTCCGGTAGCGCCGACCGGGAGGTGTGGCCATGGCGTCCGGGATCGGGCTCCCGTACTTCTCGCAGGCCGTGGATGCCCCACCCGCACCGAATCGGCGATGTGAATGTTTCCGAAGCGTGCCTAAAACTTTCTGGGCACTCAACCCGCAGATCACCTGGACTTCTGCGGCGGCGAAGAGCAGGACGTCAGAGGCATCCCCTGCCGCTGGGAGGCCGAGGAGCTTTGGAAAGTTTCATGAAGACGCCGAAATGTTGTCAGATCGCCGGGGCGGCATGCGGCCGCGCGTGAGCGTGACGCGTGAGCGGCGCCCGGCGCGCGGGCATGGTCTACAGCCGGGGGAGGCGACGACAGGAGCCTGGACATGCTGGAGGTCATCGGCGCGGGACTTCCGCGCACCGGAACGACGTCGGTGAAGGTGGCCCTGGAGCGGCTCGGGTTCGGGCCCTGCTATCACTTCTACGAGGTCCTGCTCCGCCCGGAGCTCGCCGCACGATGGCTGCCCGTCTGCGCGGACGGGGCGGCACCCGACTGGGACCGGGTCTTCGAGGGCTTCCGCTCCTGTGTGGACTGGCCCGCCAGCTTCTTCTGGCGGGAGCTGGCACGGGCGTATCCGGAGGCCAAGGTCGTCCTCACGGTCCGCGACCCGCAGAGCTGGTATGCCAGCTTCCGCCTGCTGGGCTCGCTGGGCCCGCGCGAGCCGCTGCGGGAGGACGAGGCGCCCGAGTCCATCCGTCCGGTGGTCGCCGCGATCACGAGTCTCCGGCCGCTCTTCGAGCGGATCAGCGGGTCGTTGTTCGGGGAAAACCGGCAGCCCGGTCACAGCCCGGACGAGGAGCGGGCCGTCGCGGCCTACCACCGGCATGTCGCCGAGGTGCTGGCCGCCGTTCCCGCCGAACGGCTCCTGGTCTTCGACGTACGCGAGGGATGGGGACCGCTGTGCGCCTTCCTCGGGGTCGCCGCCCCCCCGGACGTCCCGTTCCCGCACCTCAACGACGCCGCGTCGATCCGCAGGACGTTCGAGCTCATGCACACCGAGGGCCGCGTCCACGTCCCCTTCGCGCCCGGAGGCTGACGGCGGACGGCCGCGCACCTCACCGAACGGGTCCGCGGCACCCGGGCCTGGGACGCGCCCTCCCCCGTCGCGGGCTGGGCCGCCCGGGCCACCGGCCAGGACGACCGGCTCGACGCCGGCTTCTGCGCCGAGCTGCTCGCCGGGATGGAGCAGATGGAGCGGGTCATCCGCGCCTCCGGCCGGTTCGGCGCCCGGGTCGAGGTGCCCGGTGATGCGGACGTCCAGACCAAGCTCGTGGGTTTCATCGGCAGGGACCCGTTCTGGCGGAGCCCCGGCCCGTCCGCCTGATCTGCGCCCTCGTGCTGCCAGGTCGAGCGTGACCGCGGTCGCGGAGTCGTTGGTGCAGGTCAGGGTCCGCGTGGCCGTCGGCTGGGCGGCGGTGACCGACAGGGTGGCGCTCAGCGAGTTCGCGGTGACCTGCCGGCTCACCGCGCGGACCGCTACTTCATCACGCGGGAGCGCGGCGTCGTCAGCGCAGGAATGCCGCGGCCTCTCCGGCGTCGACGGGGATGTGCAGGCCGGTGGTGAGGGACAGGTCGCCGCCGGTGAGGGCGAAGACGGCGGCGGCGACGTGCTCGGGCAGCACCTCGCGCTTGAGCAGAGTGCGCCGGGCGTAGAACTCGCCGAGCTCGGCCTCCGGCACGCCGTAGACGGCCGCCCGGTTGGTGCCCCAGCCGGAGGCGAAGATGGCGGAGCCGCGGACCACCCCGTCGGGGTTGATCCCGTTGACGCGGATGCCGTGCTCGCCGAGCTCGGCCGCGAGCAGGCGCACCTGGTGGGCCTGGTCGGCCTTGGCCGCGCCGTACGCCACGTTGTCGCGCCCGGCGAAGACGGAGTTATTGGACGCGATGTAGACGATGTCGCCGCCCATGCCCTGCTCGATCATGACGCGGGCCGTCTCCCGGGAGACGAGGAACGAGCCGCGGGCCATCACGTCGTGCTGGAGGTCCCAGTCGTCCACGGTGGTCTCCAGCAGCGAGCGCGACAGCGACAGCCCGGCGTTGTTGACCACCAGATCGACCCCGCCGAAGGCCAGCACGGCCTGCCGTACGGCCTCGACGACCTGGGCCTCGTCGGTGACGTCGGCCTGGACGGCCACGGCCGCGTCGGCGGGACGATGCGCGTGGGCCCCGATCTCGGCGGCCACCTTCTCCGCGGCGGCGAGGTCGCGGTCGGCGACCACCACGCAGGCGCCCTCGGCGGCCAGGCGGCGGGCGGTGGCCGCGCCGATGCCCGAGCCGCCGCCGGTGACCAGCGCGATCCGGGTGGACAGCGGCTTGGGCGCCGGCATCCGCCGCAGCTTGGCCTCCTCCAGCTCCCAGTATTCGATGCGGAACTTCTCCGACTCCTCGATCGGGGCGTAGACCGACAGCGCCTCGGCGCCGCGCATCACGTTGATCGCGTTGAGGAAGAACTCACCGGCGACGCGGGCGGTCTGCTTGTCCTTGCCGAAGGAGAACATGCCGACGCCCGGCACGAGCACGATGGCCGGGTCGGCGCCGCGCATCGGGGGCGAGGCGGGGGTGGCGTGCCGTTCGTAGTACGCGCGGTAGTCCTCGCGGTAGGCCGCGTGCAGCTCGCCGAGGCGCGAGATCACCTCCTCCAGCGGCGCGCCGGCGGGCAGGTCGAGCACGAGCGGCGCGACCTTGGTGCGCAGGAAGTGGTCGGGGCACGAGGTGCCGAGGGCGGCCAGCTCCGCGTGCCGCTCGCGGGACAGGAAGTCGAGCACCTCGGGGGTGCCGGTGTAGTGGCCGACCTGGCGGACGTCGGTCGAGCACAGGCCGCGCAGCACCGGGAACAGCTCCGCCGCCCGCTCGCGCCTGGCCCGCTCCGGCAGCGGCTCCCAGCCCGGCATCACCGGCCCGAACGGCTCGGGCCTGCCGCGCTGGGCGATGTACGCCTCGGCGGTGCGGATGATCCACAGCGAGTTGCCGGCGCATTCCGCGGAGGTGTCGCCCCAGGCGGTGATGCCGTGGCCGCCCAGGATGCAGCCGACGGCCCGGGGGTTGGCGTCCTTGACGGCGGCGATGTCCAGGCCGAGCTGAAAGCCGGGACGCCGCCACGGCACCCAGACGACCCGGTCGCCGAAGATGCGCCGGGTCAGCTCCTCGCCATCTGCGGCGGCCGCGATGGCGATCCCGGCGTCGGGGTGGAGGTGGTCGACGTGCGCCGCGTCGATCAGGCCGTGCATCGCGGTGTCGATCGACGGCGCCGCCCCGCCCTTGCCGAACGCGCAGTGGTCGAAGGCGGCGACCATCTCGTCCTCGCGTTCGACACCCGGGTAGACGCCGGTGAGCGCGCGCAGCCGGTCGAGCCGGAGCACGGCCAGGCCCGATTCGGTGAGCGTGCCGAGGTCGCCGCCCGATCCCTTCACCCACATCAGTTCCACGCCGGTGCCGGTGACCGGGTCGAGAGCAGTGCCCTTGGCCGAAGCGTTGCCCCCGGCGAAGTTCGTGTTCCGGGGGTCGGCTCCCAGCAGGTGCGCGCGTTCGAGCAGCTGCTCAACCGGCGTGGTCATGCGATCTCTCCCTAGGCATGCACGGACGATACTTGGACCTTTAGGACTATTTGCTACAAAACGGACAGCACGCGGCAGGCTACAGCGGCGGGCCGGGCGTCCGGAGACCGGCCCCCGCTCGCGTCCCCCCGATCACGACCCCCCGATCACGACCCGGCCTCCGACCCGGCCCCGAGCCCGCACCCCAACCCCGGCTCCCGCCCCCGGCCAACACCGGACGGCCTGCAAGGGGCGGCGGAGCCGGCGAAACGTCAGGGCGTACTCGACGGGCTGCGGGCGGCCGGGCCGGTGCGCTCGGTCGGCGTGGACTCCTGGGCGGTCGACTACGGCCTGCTCGACGGCGACGGGCGGCTGCCCGGCCTCCACCACCGGCCTGTACGACGTCCGCGCCCGCGCCTGGTCGCACGACCTGGCATACCGGCCGGCCTGCCGCCCGGCATCTGCCGCCGCTGCGCGAGCCCGGGACACCCGCCGGTACGCTCCGGCCCGAGATCACATCCGCGGCCTCGTCCGCCGCAGCGAACCGCTTCGGGCCTACCGGCCCCGGGGCGGGGGAAGCGCCTGGGACCACGCCGAGTCCCGCCTGCCCACTCCCTCGTGGGCCGGCGTCAGCGGATGCGACCCACGCCGCCGAGCGCGCCGGCCTTGCCCTCCCGCACGAAGGGGTAGTCGGTGTCGGGCCGCCACTCGTGCAGCGGCACCACTCCCGGCTCGACCAGGTCGAGCCCGTCGAAGAACGTGAGGACCTGGTCGTACGACCGGGAGGTGGTGCCGGGGACGGAGGTCCGGCTGAAGACCTTCCGGCCCTCCTCCTCCTGGTCGTCGCTCAGCTCGCCGAGGGAGCCGTGCGACACGACCAGGTAGCCGCCCGGCACGAGCGGCTCCCGGAGCGTCGCGACGATCTTCATCGCCTCGTCGTCGTCCGGGATGAAGTGCAGCACGCCGAGCAGCAGGACGGCGAGCGGCTGGGAGAAGTCGATGTGCTCCCGGATCTCCGGGTGCCGCAGCAGCGCCTCGGTGTCGCGCATGTCCGCCTCGACCGCGCGCACCCGCTCGTTCTCGGCCAGGATGGCCCGCGCGTGGACGAGGACGATGGGGTCGTTGTCCACGTAGACGACCCGCGACTCCGGGGCCACCTCCTGGGCGACCTGGTGGACGTTGCGCTGCGTCGGAAGTCCGGCGCCGATGTCGAGGAACTGGCGGATACCCTGCTGCGCGAGGTACGTGACCGCCCGGATCAGGAACTCGCGGTTCTCCCGGGCGATGTCGGGGAGGTTGGGCAGGATCTCGATGATCTTCTCCGCGGCCTCGCGGTCCGCCGCGAAATTGTCCTTGCCACCCAGGTAGTAGTCGTACATCCGGGCGACGCTCGGAGTAAACGGGTCGACGCCCGCGGGCGCCTTACGCTCGTCCACAACACTCCCCTCGTCGTACATAAATGATCGTACGGCCTTGATCGCGACAGGGAAGACACGTCACCGATTTGTCATCCAAGGCCAGGAACCGGCACGAAGCGGATGAGGCTCGACGAATCCGTTACCGGCGGTCCGGGACCGCTCGCTGACGTGCCGAGACGGTAACTTTCCGGCTTTCGGGACAGCACGTTAACGGCCTCGACGCACGTCTCACACTCTTGACAGTGCGCGCCGTCCCACTTACGGTCACGAAACATCGCCGCAATCTATCCGCAACAGGAAATGTTAGCGCTAACAACCGAGGAGCCTCCTTGATGAGAAGCGGTCCCCCCGCCGCGGCTCACCCCGCCCCTCCACGGGAACGTTTCGCACCGGGCCGCCCACGCATATTCGGCTCCGCCCACGAGCGATCACCTCACGGCCGCCCACCCGCGCCCGAGGTGAACACCACACTCTCCGCCCGGCACAACCGGTAGGACACGCGCCCCTCCCGCCGGGACTCCAGCCGGCCGGCCCGCGGACGCCCCCCTCCGCAGGCCGGCTGTCCGGCCGCATCTCAGCCGACCGCTCACTCCGATCCCACACCCCCTCGCGTCAGGTATCGCCTGACATCGCTCAGCAGAGGAGTTTCGCGTGCCCGAAAATCGCCGATCCCCGGCGGTCCCCCGGCGGTTGCGGAGGATCTCGCTCGCGACGGCCGCCGCGCTCGTGTGCGGCGGTCTCGCGGCCCACGGCGGCGTGGCGAACGCCTCCGCCGGGTGGTCGCCGGCGCCGTCGTACACCTCGACCGACAAGGGCGACGGCACCTACACCGTGCCGATCACCAATGCCGACGTGCCCGACATCAGCGTGGAGCGCGTCCCTGCCGCGGAGAACAAGGAGCACCGCGACGTCTACTACATGATCAGCACGACCATGCACCTGAGCCCGGGCGCGCCGATCATGAAGTCGTACGACCTGGTGAACTGGGAGATCGTCAACTACGTGTTCGGCCGGGCGGACATCGGCGACGCGTTCTCCCTGCGCAACGGGCAGAACTCCTACGGCCAGGGCCAGTGGGCGTCGTCGCTGCGCTACCACGACGGCAGGTTCTACGTCGTCTTCAACACCAACAACCTCGGCGGCGCGTACCTCTACAGCACCGACGACGTCGAGAACGGCAAGTGGACGCGCACGCCGCTCGGCCGCGGCCTGCACGACCCGTCGCTGTTCTTCGACGACGACGGCACGCCGTACATCTTCTACGGCTCCGGCGGGACGAGCGCCGTACGCCTCAAGCCGGATATGTCGGGCATCGACAGGGACTATCCGAACATCTTCACGGCGAACGACTACGCCGGAAAGCCGTTCATCGGCGGGCTGTTCGAGGGCGCCCAGGTCTTCCACATCAACGGCTATTACTACGTGGTCATCATCACCTGGCCGTCCGGGCAGGGACGCCAGGTCGTCATGTTCCGCTCGAAGGACCTGCTCGGCCGCTACACGTCGGCGGACGGCTCGAACACCTACGAGGCGCGCGGAGTGCTCGACTCCAACGGCTTCGCCCAGGGCAGCCTCGTGCCGATCTCCCGCGACGGCGGCACCGACTGGTATGGCATGTTCTTCCGCGACAACTTCCCGATCGGGCGCACCCCGGCGCTCATCCCCGCCACCTGGCAGGACGGCTGGCCGACGTTCGGCACCGACGGGGTCGTGCCGGTGGGCGGCGCGTTCGCCAAGCCGATCACGCTGAGCCCGGCGGAGGAGACGTTCGAGCGGCAGAAGAGCCTCGTCGCCTCCGACGACTTCGCCAACGACGCGCCGCACCGGCCGTACATGGACGAGCAGTGGACGATCCCCGACCCGCCCTCGTACGACGACTCGCTCATCGGCGTCGAGCTCCTGCAGAACCCCGGGTTCGAGGCCGACGCGGTCTCCCCGTGGGGCACGCAGTACGGCGCGACGATCACCCGCGACACCACCGACCCGGCCGCGGGATCGGCGGCGCTGAAGGTGAGCGACCGCACGCTCAACGGCTCCGGGCCCAACCAGTTCCTCAACGGCAAGGTGCAGCGCGGTGTGACCTACACCGTGTCGGCGAAGATCAAGTACACCTCGGGCCCGAGCAGCATCCGGTTCAACCTCGTGGCCGACTGGGGCACGGGCGTCCAGACGATGGCGTCCGGGAACGTTCCCGCCGGGCAGTGGACGACCGTCACGGGCCAGTACACCATCCCCTCGACGGCCAACGTGGACAGCTTCAAGTTCGCGATCGAGACCCCGTGGGCCAACCCGCAGCCGGCGTCGTCGAGCGTGGACTACCTGGTCGACGACGTCTCGATCGTCGGGCAGCCGGTGACGACCGAGAGCCCGTCCGAGGAGGAGATCGCCCCCAACGGGTCACGGCTCGACCCGGTGTGGGAGTGGAACCACGCCCCCGACAACCGCTACTGGTCGCTCACCGACCGGGACGGCTGGCTGCGGCTGACGACCGGCAAGGTGGTCACCGGCAAGTACGTCTACACCAAGCTGTCCGGCCGCGACGAGCTGACCTGGTTCGAAGAGGCGCGCAACACGCTGTCGCAGCGTACGTTCGGGCCCCGGCAGTCGGTCGAGACCAAGATGGACATCTCCGGCATGAAGAACGGCGACGTCGCCGGTCTGGCCGCCTACAACCGCGGGTTCTCCTATGTCGCGGTCAAGCGCGTCGACGGCCAGAACACGCTGGGCGTCGTCAACCGCGTGCAGCCGTTCGCGGTCGACATCGACCAGTCGGCGGTCGAGAGCTTCGTGCCCGGCACGACGGTGCCGCTCGGAGACGCGACGCAGGTGTACGTGAAGGCGGACCTCGACTTCAGCTCTCCGGTCGGGCAGCTGTGGACGACGTTCTACTACAGCCTCGACGGCGTGAACTGGACCCAGCTGGGCAGCCGCGTCGGCCCGCAGACGCTGGACGGCAGCCTCTCGCACTTCATGGGACACCGGGTCGGCCTGTTCGATTACGCGACGAAGGAGAAGGGCGGGCACGTCGACTTCGACTACTACAAGCTCAGCGACACGCTGACCGCGCAGAACAAGGCCCTCGACACGAGCGGCCTCGACGCGGCGATCGCACACGCGGGAACGCTCGACGAGCGCGACTATCCGGCGGACGCCTGGGCCGACATGCGGGCCGCGCTCGACACCGCGATGGCGGCGCGGGCCGGTGAGTTCGGCACCCAGAACCAGATCGACGCGCCGGAGCGGGCGCTCAGCTACCAGCTCGCCCGGCTCGGCACGCTCAAGACCGCCTCTCCGGAGGTCAGGCTGACCGTCACCGCCGCCTCCCGCTGCGTCGGCAGCTCGGCATACGTGGCGGTCACGGCCGTCAACGACTCCGGCGTTCCGGCGACGATCACGCTGACGACGCCGTACGGGTCCAAGACGGTGGCCGACGTGGCTCCGGGCACAGCAGGCGTACCAGTCCTTCAACACCCGGGCCGGGAACATCGACGCGGGTTCGGTGACCGTCACCGGCACCGCGACGATCGACGGCAAGCAGGTCACCTCGTCCTACGACGCCGGCTACGCGGCGGCGAGCTGCCGCTGACGACGTGGCCGGCCGGCAGCCGATCGCCGGCCGGCCCCGCACCACCGCACCACCCGCACCACCCCGGGCCGGTCGGCCGCCCGGCCGGCCCCCCCCCCCCACACAACACGTCGCGCGCGTCCGCGCGGTTCCTCGGGGCGTCGTGTTCACGGAGAAGTCCCAGGTCAAGGAGATCATTCGTGTCGAAGCGCGTTGGAAAGACGACCCGGCGACGGGTCGCCGCGATAGCGATGGCCGGTGCCCTGCTGGGCGCCGCCGTCACCGCGACGGCGGGACCGGTGCAGGCCGCCGCCCCGAACATCATCGTGAACGGCGGGGTCGAGGACGGCCTGTCCGGCTGGTTCGTCAACAACGGGAACTCGACCGACGGCGCGACGCTGTCGCCCACGACGGACGCGTACGCCGGTTCGGGCGCCGTGCTCGTCACCGACCGCAAGACGACCGGATCCGGCCCGATGCAGGACCTGTCCGGCAAGGTCCAGGCCGGCAAGACGTACGCGGTCACGGCGCGGGTGAAATACGAGAACCCCAACAGCCCGGCGACCAAGCAGTTCTTCGCCACCATGCACTACGGCGGCGCGACCTACACGAACGTCGGCACGGTGACGGTCGCGCGCGGGCAGTGGGGGCTCATCCAGGGCACGTTCACGATCCCCGCGAGCCAGAGCGTCGCGACCGCGCGGCTGTTCATCGAGACGCCCTGGACATCGGATCCCGGGTCCGCCCCGGACACGCACCTGATGGACTTCAAGGTCGACGACGTGTCCGTCACGGAGTTCGTGCCGTCCACGACCATCGAGGCGCTCGGCAAGAACCCCGGCGAGGGCAACCCGCTCATCTCGCACAAGTTCGGCGCGGACGGCAACGCGTTCGTCCACGACGGCCGCGTGTACATCTACATGACCAACGACACGCAGGAGTACAAGCCCGGCCCCACCGGGGTCTCCTCGACCAACACGTACGCGAGCATCAACACGATCACGGTCATCTCGTCCGACGACCTCATGAACTGGGTCGACCACGGCGAGATCCCCGTCGCCGGCCCGAACGGGGTCGCCCGTTACGCGAACAACTCGTGGGCCCCGGCCATGGAGAGCAAGGTCGTCGACGGCAAGGAAAAGTTTTTTCTCTACTTCGCCAACAACGGCGGCGGCTCCGGTGTCATCGTCGGCGACTCGCCGATCGGCCCGTGGCACGACGAGCGCGGCAACCTGCTCATCACGAGCGCGACGCCGGGCGCGTCCAACGGCATCAACTGGCTGTTCGACCCCGGCGTGTTCATCGACGACGACGGCCAGGGCTACCTCGTCTTCGGCGGTGGTGGCGACGACGGGACGCGCAGCGCCGAGAACACCAACCACCCGAAGTCCACGCGCGTGATCAGGCTCGGCGACGACATGATCAGCACGCAGGGCTCGGCTGAGGTCATCGACGCGCCGCTCGTGTTCGAGGCCGGCCACCTGTTCAAGCGCGACGGCAAGTACTACTACTCGTACTCGTCGAACTTCGGCTTCGGCGGCCCGATCGACCCCAACGGCCCGCCGACCGGTGCCATCGCCTACCTCATGGCCGACAGCCCGATGGGCCCGTGGACCCCCGAGACGTACAAGGGCGTCATCTTCCGCAACCCGGGCACCTACTTCGGCGCCGGCGGCAACAACCACCAGTCGGTGTTCAAGCTCGGCGACCAGTACTACTTCACCTATCACGCCCAGACGCTCAACAGCCGCATCACGGGCGGCGCCACCCAGGGCTTCCGCAGCCCGCACCTCGCCAAGCTCGACTTCAACGCCGACGGTACGATCAAGGAAGTGCGGGGCGACTACAAGGGCGTCGAGCAGATCCGCGACCTCGACCCCTACCGGGTGATCGAGGCCGAGACGATCGCCTGGCAGCAGGGCATCGCGACGAAGAAGATCGACGGCGGGTCGGAGGAGTTCGGCGCGCAGGCCCCGAACCTCGTGGTGCACGACATCGACAACGGGGACTGGACGTCGCTCGCGAAGGTCGACTTCGGCGCGGAGGGCGCCACCGGGGTCACGGCCAAGGTGCGCCCGCTCGCCACCGGCGGGAAGATCGAGGTTCGCCTCGACGGCCGCACCTCGCCCGTGGTCGCGACCATTCCCGTCGACGCGCCGCTCGGCGAGTGGACGAAGCCGACCGCCAGGCTCGACGGCGTCACCGGCGTGCACGACGTCTACTTCACGTACGCCGGGCCCGACGGCGCGGACCTCTTCGAGGTCGACTCCTGGTCGTTCGAGGCCGCCTCCTCGCCGGAGGTCGCCCTGACCGTCACCGCGTCCTCCCGCTGCATCGGCAGCTCGGCGTACGTCGCGGTCACGGCCGTCAACGACTCCGGCGTTCCGGCGACCATCACACTGACCACCCCGTACGGGTCCAAGACGGTGGCCGACGTGGCTCCGGGCAAGCAGGCGTACCAGTCCTTCAACACCCGGGCCGGGAACATCGACGCCGGCACGGTCACCGTCAAGGCGACCGCCACGATCGACGGCAAGCAGGTCACCTCGTCCTACGACGCCGGCTACGCGGCGGCGAGCTGCCGCTGACGACGTGGCCGGCCGGCAGCCGATCGCCGGCCGGCCAGCGGTGGCGAACTCACGATGAGGACGCCGCCACCGCACCACCCGGGGCCGGCCGGCCGCCCGGCCGGCCCTATCGGCCCGGAATACCTGGGCGTGTGTTCCGGACGCCCGCAATGGGGGCCATACGCCCATAATGGGACCGGATGCCGCCCGGAAACCGCACGGCCGCCATGCGAACGGGCGCTCACGACCAGACAGGAGAGACCCCGTTGCCGAAGAGCCGTCCGCAGGGCGCCCCCGCCCTGCTCGCCGCACTGGCCGTTCTGCGGGCTGTCGGCACCCTCTTGGTCGCCATGGTCGCCGTGGCGGCGTTCGCCGTCCCGG
>NZ_VJVX01000093.1:0-12859 GCF_008033685.1 Microbispora sp. CSR-4 | reverse complement strand
GCTCGTGCAGCAGAACTCCTGCGACTCGGTGTCCACCAAACAGTGGTCACTCCAGCCCACCGGCTCCCAGCCGCCCGCTTCCCCCACCCCCACCAGGACGCCGACGAGATCCCCTTCGCCCACGCCGAGCACCAATCCGACGCCGCCGCCGTCGGGCTGGCCCAGCCCGAACGGCTCGCAGGCGGTCACCAGCACGATCAGCGTCTCCGGCACCGTGGACGGGGGCCTTAAGCGCTACTACGCAAGTGGTGACATGGGCGACGGCGGGCAGAGCGAGAGCCAGGACCCGATCTTCGAGCTGGCCAACGGCGCAACGCTCAAGAACGTGATCATCGGCTCGCCCGGCGCCGACGGCATCCACTGTCTGGGCAGCTGCACGCTGCAGAACGTCTGGTGGGAGGACGTCGGCGAAGACGCCGCCACCCTGCTGGGCAGCTCGTCGTCGCAGGTCATGACCATTGACGGCGGCGGCGCCAGGAGCGCCTCCGACAAGGTGTTCCAGCACAACGGCCCCGGCACGATGATCATCAGGAACTTCCAGGTGGAGAACTTCGGGAAGCTCTACCGCGCCTGCGGCAACTGCACGAACTCCTACCAGCGGCACGTCCAGATGTCGAACATCGTGGCGACCTCTCCCGGCAAGGCGCTCGCGGGCATCAACACCAACTGGGGCGACACCGCGCGCTTCTCGAACATCACGATCAAGAACGACTCCAGCCACAAGATCGTGATCTGCGAGAAGTACAAGGGTGTGCCGAAGGGCAGCGAGCCCACGAAGATCGGTGAGGGCGCCGACGGCACGAACTGCATCTACAGCTCTTCCGACATCCACTACCAGTAAGCGCGCCGGCCGGCCCGCGGATCCCCCGGGCCACGTGTGACGGCGGTGCGAGAAAAACGGAAGGCCCGGTGGTCCCCCCATCCACCGGGCCTTCTGTGTCCGATTGCCGCGGGCTCAGGACGCGCCGTGCCAGCCGCCGTAGTCGGCGAGGAACAGGGCCTCGGTCGTGATGATCCGCTTGAGCTCGTCCAGCACCAGCCGTTCGTTGGGGGCGTGGATCGAGGCGCCGTCGTCCTCGGCGCCGTACAGCAGGATCTCGGCCTGGGGGAACTGCCGGGCGAGGGCCGCCACCAGCGGGATCGAGCCGCCCTGGCCGACCTGGCGCGGCGCCCGCCCGAAGGCGCGCTCCAGCGCGCGCCCCGCGGCGTTCATGGCCGGGCCGCCCGGCTCGATCTGGAAGCCCGAGCCGGTGACGAAGTCGCTGAAGGAGACCTTGACCCCCCACGGCGCGACCTTCTCCAGGTAGGCCGTCACGTCGTTCAGCGCCTGCCGGGAGTCACCGCTCGCGGGGATGCGGATCGTGACGCGCGCGCGGGCCACCGCCTGGACCGCGTTGATGGCGCCGGTCACGGTCGGCACGTCCAGCCCGGTCACCGTGATCGCGTACGACGCCCAGAGCCGGTCGGCGAGCGAGCCGTCGCCGACCAGCGACACGCCGTCGAGCACTCCGGCGAGCTCGCGGAACTCCTCTTCGCCGGCGGCCTCGCCGGGGAAGGTCCCCGGTTCGAGCCCGGGCACCCGTACGCTGCCCTGGTCGTCGTGCAGGGCGGTCAGCATGCGCATGAGCGCGGCCAGCGCGTCGGGGGCGGCGCCGCCGAACGAGCCGCTGTGCACGGCCTCGGCGAGCGTGCGGACCTCCACGGTGAACGCGGCCATGCCGCGCAGCGAGGTGGTGATCGCGGGGTCGCCCACCGCGGGGTTGCCGACGTCGGCGATGACCATGGCGTCGGCGCGCAGCAGTTCGGGGTTCTTCTCGACGAACGCCTCCAGGCGCTCGCCGGCGTACTCCTCCTGGCCCTCGATGATGACCTTCAGCCCGACCGGGAACCGGCCGTTGAAAGTGCGCAGCGCGGCCACGTGGGCGATGACGCCGCTCTTGTCGTCGGCCGCGCCCCGGCCGTGCATGACCCCGTCGACGACCGTGGGCTCGAACGGCGGAGTGCGCCACAGGGCGAGGTCGCCTGCGGGCTGCACGTCGTAGTGCGCGTAGAGCAGCACGGTCGGGGCCCCTTCGGGGGCGGGCGCCTCGGCGAACACGGCGGGGAAGCTGCCCTCGATGGGGATCTGCCGGACGTGCGGGAGGCCGGCGTCGCGCAGCAGCCGTTCGACGAGCGCCGCGGCCTCAAGGACCGGGGCCTCGGAGTGGCCGGGGAACGCGACGGACGGTATGGCGACGAGGCGCTTGAGGTCCTCGACCGTCTGCGGCATGCCCTCCTCGACGGCGCGCTCGATCTCCTCTGGTGTCACGACGTTCTCCCGGAATGTACGCGGATCTTGCCAGGTCGGCTGGTGGAACCCCATTTGACCACAGGTCGGGCCGGCCCAGCTCCCGCGCCTGGACGGCCCCAATCTACGGTGACGGATTTCGTTGCCGTTACATGTCGATGTCACGGAATCCGAACTTCTTTCACAGTGACGCCACGTAATCACTTGGCAAAACGCGGAAGCGGCATGCACACTGTGCAGCAGCGACGGATCACCTGAGGGAAGGTTGCGATGACGCGCCCCGACGTTCTCAAGGCCGCACAGGACAATCTCTGGATGCACTTCACGCGCCACTCCTCCTACGAGGGAGGGGAGGTGCCCATGATCGTGCGCGGCGAGGGCGCCTACGTCTACGACATCCACGGCAAGCGGTATCTCGACGGCCTGGCCGGACTGTTCGTGGTGCAGGTCGGTCACGGCCGCGCCGAGCTGGCCGAGGCCGCCGCCAAGCAGGCCCAGGAGCTCGCGTTCTTCCCCCTGTGGTCGTATGCGCACCCGAAGGCGGCCGAGCTCGCCGCGCGGCTCGCGGAGCTCACCCCCGGTGACCTCAACCGCGTCTTCTTCACCACCGGCGGCGGCGAGGCCGTCGAGTCGGCCTGGAAGCTGGCCAAGCAGTACTACAAGCTCAAGGGCAAGCCGCTGAAGACCAAGGTCGTCAGCCGGTCCATCGCCTACCACGGCACCCCGCAGGGCGCGCTGTCGATCACCGGCATCCCGGCGCTCAAGCAGGTCTTCGAGCCGCTGGTGCCCGGCGCGATCAAGGCCCCCAACACGAACCTCTACCGCGCCGACGAGATCTCCGGCTTCCCCGGCCTGGACAAGGACCCCGAGGCGTTCGGCCGCTGGGCCGCCGACCAGGTCGGCAAGGCCATCGAGATGGAGGGCCCGGACACCGTGGCCGCCGTCTTCGTCGAGCCGGTGCAGAACGCCGGCGGCTGTTTCCCGCCGCCCCCCGGATACTTCCAGCGCCTGCGCGAGATCTGCGACGCCCACGACGTGCTGCTCGTGTCGGACGAGGTCATCTGTGCCTTCGGCCGTCTCGGCACGATGTTCGGCGGCCAGAAGTTCGACTACGTGCCGGACATCATCACCTGTGCGAAGGGCCTGACCAGCGGTTACTCGCCCATCGGCGCCATGATCGTGTCGGAGCGGCTGTTCGAGCCGTTCAAGCACGGCAGCGAGACCTTCGCGCACGGATACACCTTCGGCGGCCACCCGGTGTCGGCCGCCGTCGCCCTGGCCAACCTCGACATCTTCGAGCGGGAGGGGCTGCTTGAGCACGTCACGGCCAACGAGCCGGTGTTCAAGGCGACCCTCGACCGGCTGCGCGACCTGCCGATCGTCGGCGACGTCCGCGGCTCGGGCTACTTCTACGGAATCGAGCTGGTCAAGGACAAGTCCACCAAGCAGACCTTCAACGAGGAGGAGTCGGAGCGCCTGCTGCGCGGCTTCCTCTCGAAGGCGCTGTACGACGCCGGCCTGTACTGCCGGGCGGACGACCGTGGGGACCCGGTCGTGCAGCTCGCCCCGCCGCTGATCTGCGGCCCCAAGGAGTTCGACGAGATCGAGTCGATTCTCCGTTCGGTGCTCACCGAGGCGTGGGCCCGCCTTTAGACCATAGAGCTCGTGCGGCCGGGCAGGGGGCGACCGTGACGAGTGACCGCTTGAAAGGACACACCTCATGAAGATCGGCGTGCCCGCCGAGGTCAAGAACCACGAATACCGCGTCGCCGCCACCCCGGCCGGCGTCCACGAGCTCGTCCGTCACGGCCACGAGGTCGACGTCCAGCGCGGTGCCGGACTCGGCTCCCACATCACCGACGAGGAGTACCTCGCGGCCGGCGCCAAGCTGGTCGAGGGCGCCGACGAGGTGTGGGCCGAGTCGGAGATGATCCTCAAGGTCAAGGAGCCGATCGCGGAGGAGTACCACCGGCTCCGCGCGGACCAGATCCTGTTCACCTATCTCCACCTCGCCGCCTCCCGGCCGTGCACCGACGCGCTGCTCGCGGCGGGCACCACCGCCATCGCGTACGAGACCGTCCAGGTCGGCAACGGGCTGCCGCTGCTGGCCCCGATGTCGGAGGTCGCCGGGCGGCTGGCCCCCCAGGTCGGCGCGTACAACCTGATGCGGTTCAACGGCGGACGCGGCGTGCTTCCCGGCGGGGTGCCCGGCGTGGCCCCCGCCAAGGTCGTCGTGATCGGCGGCGGCGTCTCCGGCCTCAACGCGGCGCAGATCGCCGTCGGCATGGGCGCCGACGTGACGATCCTCGACGTAAACATCGACCGGCTGCGCTTCATCGACGCCATCTACCAGGGCCGGCTGAAGACGCTGGTCTCGACGTCGTACGCGATCGAGCGGGCGGTGATCGAGGCCGACCTGGTCATCGGCGCCGTGCTCATCCCGGGCGCCAAGGCCCCGACGCTCGTCTCCAACGAGCTGGTCTCCCGCATGAAGCCGGGCTCCGTGCTCGTCGACATCGCGATCGACCAGGGCGGCTGCTTCGAGGACTCCCGCCCGACCACGCACGCCGAGCCGACGTTCCGCGTGCACGAGTCGGTGTTCTACTGCGTGGCGAACATGCCGGGCTCGGTGGCCAACACCTCCACCTACGCCCTGACCAACGCGACCCTGCCGTACGCCGTGAAGATCGCCGACAGGGGCTGGAAGGACGCGCTGCGCGGCGACGAGGCGCTCGGCCTGGGTCTCAACA
This sequence comes from Microbispora sp. CSR-4, assembly GCF_008033685.1. NCBI lineage: Bacteria > Bacillati > Actinomycetota > Actinomycetes > Streptosporangiales > Streptosporangiaceae > Microbispora > Microbispora sp. CSR-4. The sequence goes on along the minus strand of NZ_VJVX01000093.1, from coordinate 7,822 downwards.
CCCACGCAGGCGTCCTCACCAACGCGCCCGTCGCTTCGGCGCACGGCCTGGCGTACACGCCGGTCGCGGAGATCCTCGCCGCCTGACCGCAGACGTGGGGGATCAGCGCGGAAGTGCCTGACAAACGCTGCCCGTCGTGAGCGTGCAGGTGGATGCATCGCAAGGCGGAGGAGGAGGCCATAGCCGGAGCTATGGGCGACGAATCCGGGCCCCGCGGAGATCGTGAGCCGGTGAGCAATCTTCGCGGGTAGGGCGAGAACGCCGCGATGCGCCGCCTGGGCCACGCGCAGCAGGGCGTGATTTGTCAGGCACGACCGAGACCGAGGCGTCTGCGCAGATCCCTCGCGGTGCCGAGCACGTGCTCGACCTCGGCCGGGGTGGGTAACGGGGCCGTCCCCGGCCGCAGGAGCGTCGCGCGCACCAGGGCGAGGTGCTCGATCGCGGCCCGGTGCAGTCCGCTCGCCTGCGCGAGCCACCCCACGGTGTCCGCCGGGCCCACCACGTCGGGCCCGTCGCCGAGCGGCGAGGCCCCGGTGAGGAGCTCGGTGGTGACGAGATCCCACGTGCCGAGGATCTCGACCAGGTCCGCGGGCTCCGCCGCCGGGTCGCCGCGCCTGCGCGCCGCCGCCACGGCGAGCTCCGCGCGTGCGGCCTGCCCGGGCTCCGCCGGGCGGCTCCAGTAGGGCGGGGCCGGGTCGAGCAGGCACTCCTCGGTCTCGGGCGACGCGCCGAGCAGGGGCAGCAGCGTCCGCAGCTCGACCATGGCGCCGTGGTGCCCGCGTTCGGCCGCACGCCTGAACCAGTGGCGCGCGCCCTTCAGGTCGTTGTGCTCCGCGACGAGCAGCAGGCCGAAACGGAAGGCCGCCTCGGGGTCGTCGGCCGCGGCCTGCCCATACCATCGGGCGGCCCCCGGCTTGTCGTCCATCCGGGCGCAGACGAGACCGGCCATCCGCCGCGCGTCCGGCCGGCCGGTCTGCGCCGCCCGTTCGAAGCAGGCGCGTGCCGTGGTCAGGTCGCCCCGGCAGAGCGCCATGTCGCCGAGCCGGAAGGCCGCCCCGGGGTGGTCGGCGCGGACGGCGAGCCGGTAGAACGCCTCCGCGCCCTTCTCGTCACGTGCCGCGTGCAGGAGCAGGGCCATGTGATAGGCGGCCTCCGCGTGGCCGCCACGTGCCGCGTACTCCCACCAGTGCAGCGCCTCGGCCTCGTCGCCTGCGGCGTAGCCCAGGAACCCCAGGTCGTGGGCCGAGCGCAGGTCGCCGTCCACGGCGGCCCTGAAGTGCCAGCGCCGCGCGCCGATGCCGTCGCCCTGGTCCTCGCAGAGCAGGGCCAGCCGCCGGGCCGCGTGGCGGGAGCCGTCCTCGGCCGCCCGCTCGAACCACTTGCGTGCTCCGTCGGCGTCGCCGCGCCGCTCCAGCAGCAGTGATGCCAGGTTCGTCGCCGCGTCGGCGTCACCGGTGTTCGCCGCCAGCTCGAACCAGCCGATGGCCTCCTCGGTCGTCCCGTGCGTGCGGTGCCACAGCCCGAGGTTGTAGGCGCTGTCGACGTTGCCCGCCCGCGCCGCCCGCTCCCACCAGAGCCGGGCGCCCAGCCGGTCGTCGCGCTCCGCGCACAGCCGGCCCAGCCGGTGCGCCGCGTCGCTGTCGCCGTCACGGGCCCTGTCGACCAGGTTCGCCTCGGCCGGGTCCAGGGGTTCAGGGGTACGCGGGACCGGTATCCCGGGCCACGCGGTCGCCTCCGTCGCTCCCACTAGTGTCATGGGACACAGGGTGACACGTAACCGAGTCGTCACGGAGGGTTATTGGCAAGACATTGGGATGACACGTGGGTGCGGCGCCGCGCAGGCACCACACCCCGCGCTCCCACCTGAGCTCGACGACGTGTCCGGCGGCCGGTGGTTCCGGGATATCCCGGAACCGGCCGCAGGGATTGCCACGATGTGGCCGGTCAGGGCCCCGGCGCATCGTGGGACTCGTCAGTACGGAGCTCGGACGGGAGAAGAGAGATGACTCAGATGAAGCGCCGTGGAGCGTACGTCAAGGCCCTCGTGGCCGGCGGGCTGGCCGCCGGTCTCACGTGCGCGACAGTGGCCGGTCCCGCGCAGGCGGACGTGAACCGGCGGCCCCCGAGAATCAACAGCATCATCCCGGTCGACGGCGGGTTACGGGTGACGTGGGGGCCGGACACGTTCTTCTCCGGCACGGTCGCGGGCGAGGCGACGGTCCTGACGTTCGGCGGCTACCAGGAGGGCACATGGAACGACCGCGGCGCCACCACCTCCTTCACCATTCCCGCCGCGCACGTGCGGGCCTACGCCGGCCAGGCCCCCCGGGTGACCGTCTGCTATCTGTGGCCCGGCGTCGGGCACCCCTCGGAGTGCGCTTCCAGCGACCCCATCCCGATCGCCGGGAACGTCCCCTCCTTCCCTCCGGGCGCGGGCCAGTTGCGCCCCGTGCCCAAGCCGCAGAACCTGCGGGTCGTCGCATACGGCGACTACCGGGCGACGGTGCAGTGGGTGAACGGCAGCTCGTACAAGAAGGTGCTGTTCCGGTATGACCCCGGTGTGCAGGTGGACCTGCCGGGCAACGCGACCAAGGCCACCACGGGGACGCTGGTTCCCGGCAAGACCTACACCTTCAAGGTGGAAGGCGCCTGGTCGGGCGGTCTCTTCGCGACCCGTTACTCCGGGTGGACCGAGATCACGTACACCGTGCCGAAGAACCCGCCCTTCTGGCCGGGGGGTTCGGTGAAGAAGCCGTACGGGCCGGACACGTGCAAGCAGGGATACGTCTGGCGTGAGACCACTCCCGCCGACCACGTCTGCGTGACGCCCGCCACCCGCGACCAGGTGCGGGCCGACAACGCCCTCGCCGCGAGCCGGCGCCAGGGGTGGGGGCCGTACGGGCCGGACACCTGCAAGCAGGGATACGTCTGGAGAGGGGCCACTCCCGCCGACCACGTCTGCGTGACGCGCGCCACCTACAACCAGACCCAGGCCGACAACGCCCTCGCGGCGAGCCGCCGCGTTCCCTGATCCCCGTGCCCCGGTGTGCCCTGATCCCCTGCGATGCCCGCGCCCGCGTTCCCTGACCCCCGGCGGATGCCGGCCGGAGCCCCCGGCCGGCATCCGTCTTGCCCTGTCCGCGGGGATTGCCCGGGGGGTCAGGGGGAGCGCTCGAACCTGACGAAGCCCACGTACATGCCCATGCCGCAGGCGTAGCGCAGCCGCCCCTGCGGACGGGCGGGCAGCCGCACCACGCGCTCTCCGGTCACGGGGAGCACGACGTCGTGGTCGTCGATCGTGAGCGTGCGCGTGCAGCCCCGGTTGTCCTTCGTCCTGAAGACGATCTCGACGGGCCGTCCGGCGGCGGCGACGGCGATCCCGGGCCGGAACCCCTCCGGGGTCGCCCAGACGGTGAGCCGCTGGACGCCGTCCGTGCCGGTGAGGGCGCGTCCCGCCGCGGCGGCGGGGGAGCCGAACTCCGGCAGGGAGGCGTCCGGCAGCCAGCCGCCGAGCCGCAGCCCGGAGCCGGCGGTGAACAGCCCGGCGGCCAGGGCCGCGATCCCCGCGAGGGCGGCCAGCCGGGTCGAGACGAGCGTGCGCAGCAGCAGACCGAGGGCGGCGAAGGCGGGCGCTGTGCCGAGTGCGAGCCCCGCGAGCGTGGCCGCGCCCCCGAGCGCCGAGCCCGAGCCGACGGCCACGACCTCCATGCCGATCGTGACGCCGCAGGGTACGAAGATCGTGGCCATGCCCAGCGCCGCCGCCCGTGCAAGGCCGGGGGAGCGGGCCCCGCCGCCCGGGGAACCGGCCCCGCCGCCCAGTGGTGCACGACCCCGTGGTGCGCCATCTGTCAGTGCGGGACACCGGGGTGCGCTGCCCGGTGGTGCGCTGCCCGGCGGCGGGATGTCCAGTGGTGCGCTGCCCGGGAATGCACTGTCCGGCGGCGGGATGTCAGGTGGTGCGCTGTCCGGTGAAGCACTGTCCGGCGGTGCGCTTTTCATCTGTGTGCGGTCCTGCGCGGGCCCACCGTCCGCGCACGAGCATGCACGCGGGTCGCCGTCCGCCGTCCCGGGCTCCGCCTGTGCGCACCGGCGGCGACGGAGCATCCGTACGGCGAGCACGACCACCGCGGTCCCGGCGGCGACGAGCAGTGCCGCGCGGGTGCGCGGGCCGACCTGTACGGCCGCGCCCAGCAGCCCGAGCAGCGCCCCGAGGGCGGTGTGGGCGGCGAGCCTGCCGGTCAGGAACGCCGCCACCGGCGGGAGGCCGCGGGCGAGGCCGTGAGACAGGGCGCGGGACGGGCCGCGAGACCGGCCGCGAGATTGGCCGCGAGATTGGGCGGCCAGGCCGATGAGGAGGCCGCCCTGGACGGCGGTGCACGACGCTGTGCCCGCGGCAAGGCCGGCGACGAGACCTCCGGCGAACAGGGCGGCCGGCTCCACGGTCAGCCGGTGAGCGCGAGGTCGTCCAGCGCGCCGGTCTTCGCCGCCTCCACGAGCGAGCCGAGCTGGTCGAGGCTCATCTCCACCTTCTGACCGAAGTCGTCGGTGATGACGACCTGACGCTCCGCCGGGGCGGAGACGTCCACGAACAGCTCGGGGCAGCCGCAGCTGCAGTTGCCACAGAATCGGGCGATGGACTTCACGCAGGTCCTCCTCGCAGGACGGGGGTCTTTGCTCGCAACGTAATGTGATCGCGTGGAAGCGACCAGTAACAGTTCGCTGACCGGCCGGAGAGAAGACCACCACTTGCGGCGGTTCGTCGCGGCGCTCGGTTTCGCCGTGACCGCGATGAAGGAAAGTTGCAGAACCCTCACGAGTTTTGCAGATTATTGACCTGTGCTTGGGCCGCCGCATAAGGTCCGGACAAGATCCGCATCAGAACAACCCCCCGGAGCGGTCAATGAAACGTCTGACAGCGGTCGCGGCGGTGCTCAGCCTCGCGGCCGTCGCGGCATGCAGCGGCGGCGGCACGAGCGGAAAATCCACGGGCGGCGGTGGCGGTGGCGGTGTCTACACCACGGTCGACATCAACAAGCCGTCACTCGACGTCAACGCGCCGATCAACCCGTGGAACCCCAAGGGCAACGCGTTCTGGGGCTACAACGCGATGAGGATCGCCTGGGCGAAGAACACCCTTACTGACCCGAACCAGTTCTATCCGGGCATCGCGGCGAGCTGGGACATCGCGCCGGACAACTCGTCCATCACCCTTCACCTGCAGCCGGGCAACAAGTGGTCGGACGGGCAGCCCGTCACCGCCGAGGACGTGAAGTTCTCCATCGCGCTGGCCTACACCCAGGGCAGCACCGCCTTCGCGGTCGACCCCGGCGCGGCCGGCGCCGCCTCGGACGTCGAGGTCGTCGACGACAGGACGATCAAGATCACCCAGGACATGAAGAACCCCAGCGTCACGTTCGTGCGCGGGGTCATGGACGCGTTCGTGGTGCCCGAGCACGTCTGGCAGAGCGTCGTCCCCGCCGACTTCTGGGACACGCTCAAGGCCGCACGCGGTGACGGCCCCGAGGCGGAGGCGGCGCGCGGACAGGTCAAGGCGCTGTCGGAGAAGGTGCTCGCGTTCGCTCCGGCCCAGGACGTGTCGGCCGGGCCGTTCGTCCTCAAGCGGATGAACCCCGGCGAGGCGCTGCTGGTGAAGAACCCGAACTTCTACAACGCCGCCAACGTCGCGCCCGACCAGCTCAAGCTGCTCAACACCACGGGCAACGAGCAGATCTGGAACTATCTGACCTCCGGCACGCTCGACAACGCACCGTTCACCGCGGTGCCCGCCGACGTGATGAAGCGCATCAAGGCGACGCCCGGCAACCAGGTGATCAAGGGCTACTCCCCGGTGGCCGTCTCGCTGGCGTTCAACCAGGCGAAGAAGCCGTACGACAACGTGCACGTGCGGCGCGGGCTGGCCTACCTGATCAACCGCCAGGAGGTCACGCAGATCGCCTCGCCCGAGGGCGGCACGGCGGCCGTGACCACGTCGGGCATCCACCAGAAGGCCGCCAGGGAATGGCTCGGCGCCGAGCTCGACACGCTGGAGCCGTACGCGCTGGACCCGGCGAAGGCGGAGAAGGAGTTCACCGAGGCCGGCCTCCAGAAGAAGGACGGCAAGTGGGCGCTGGCCGACGGCAAGCCGTGGAAGGTGACGATCAACATCCCGGCGCCGTTCTCCGACTGGGTCTCCGCGGCCAAGGCCATCACCAGCCAGCTCGCCACGGCCGGGGTGGACGCCGAGGTGGTGACCACGGCCGACTATCCGCTGTATCTGTCGGAGCTCGCCGAGGGCAAGTATGACCTCGGCTTCTGGCTCATCGCGCTCGGCCCCGCGCCGTACAACATCTACCAGCGCCTGTACGGCTCCTCGAACGGCTGGAACATCCTCGGCGGCAAGGTCAAGCACTCGCCGGCCGGCAAGGACGGCAACTGGATGGGTGGCCCCGAGACGATCGACGTCGAGGGCGTCGGCACGGTCAACCCCGGCGAGCTGACCGTCCAGCTCAACAGCGTCACGGGCGACGAGCAGAAGGCCGTCATCGCCAAGCTCGCCAAGGCGGCCAACCAGGATCTTCCGGTGATCCAGCTCTGGGACTACGTGAACACGCAGTTCGTCAACACCAACCGCTTCACCGGCTTCCCGGAGGACGAGAGCGATCTGCTGCGCCAGCCCTCCGGCGTCTGGATCCAGCTCGGCCTGATCAAGAAGAAGCAGTAGTCCATGGCGGTTCTCCTCAGGCGGCTCGCGGGCCATGTGGCCCGCGGGTTCGTCATGATCCTGGTCGTCACGACGATCAGCTTCCTGATCATCAGAAACGTTCCCGGAGATCCGCTCCTGGCCCGCTACCAGAAGCTCGTCGAGCAGGGCATGGCCCCCGACGCCGCCCAGCGCGCGGTCGAGGCGCTGTACGGCTTCACGCCGAAGGGCGGCCTGTGGGAGCAGTATCTCGACTACATGGGCGGGCTGGCCCACCTCGACCTCGGGCAGTCGCTGTCCGTGCCCGGCACCGGCGTGTCCACCGTGCTGTTCTCGGCCGCCAAGTGGACCCTGATCCCGGTGCTCGCCGGGACGCTGCTGAGCTTCCTCGTCGGCGTCGTCATGGGCGTCTACGCGGCGATCAAGCGGACCGGCGTGCTGGGCGACCTCCTCGCCATCTCCGGGTCGCTGCTGCACGGCGTGCCGCAGTATGTGCTGGCGCTGCTGCTGGGGGCGATCTTCACCACGCTGATCCCGATCCTCCCCGCCGGGGGGACGGCCGACATCGTGATCGACCCCGGCTTCACCGCCGACTACATCGGCTCGCTGGTGCAGCACGCCACCCTGCCGGTCGTCACGTACGCGCTGGCCGGCTATGGCGGGTGGATCCTCGCGATGAAGTCGAGCGTGGTCACCGTGCTCGGCGACGACTTCATCCTGGCGGCCGAGCTGCGCGGGATGAAGCGGTCGATCATCTTCCGCTACGTGGCGCGCAACGCGATCCTGCCGCTGTTCACGATCCTGGCGCTCTCGCTGGGCCTGCTCTTCGGCGGCTCGATCTTCATCGAGCGCATCTTCAACTACCCGGGCCTGGGGCTGATGCTCATCGACAGCATCAACAACCGCGACTACTCGCTGATGGGCGGGGCGTTCCTGCTCATCACGACGGCGGTCGTCGTCGCGAACATCGCCGCCGACCTCCTCTACACGGTCATCGATCCCCGGGTGCGCAGCGGAGGGGAGGCTGCCTAATGCTTTTGTCAAGCCACCGCAGCCCGGACATGGCTAGGGTCGTACGGCCTCCTGTGCCGCAGAATCGCGTGCAGGACGTTGACACGGCGG
>NZ_VJVX01000092.1:0-14014 GCF_008033685.1 Microbispora sp. CSR-4 | reverse complement strand
GTCGAGGTCGGGGTGGTGGTCCAGATGATCGGCGAGCCGGGCGGCCTGGGCGTGCAGCGCCTGCTGGGATCGTGCTGAGATCACCCACGGCACCACCGGGACCGAACCCCGTGCGGCCGGTCCTTCTCGACGACCGTCGGATGCGGCGGCGAGGGAGTGACCATCGTTCTGGGCAGCGGACGCTTTCAGGGAACCGTTCGGCGAGACGGCGTGAGACGCCTGCGGGGTGTCGTCCCGCTCGGGTGCTTGTTCGAGGATGACGTGGGCGTTGGTGCCGCTGATCCCGAACGACGAAACGCCCGCACGTCTCGGGCGGCCGGTCTCCGGCCAGGGAACGGGCTCCGTCAGCAGCGCTAGGCCCGCGGACCAGTCGACGTACGGGGACGCCTCGTCGGCGTGCAGCGTCTTCGGCAACACGCCGTGCCGCATGGCCAGCACCATTTTCATGACGCCGGCGACGCCCGCGGCGGCCTGGGTGTGGCCGATGTTCGACTTCAGCGAGCCGAGCCACAGCGGCCGGTCGGCGGGCCGGTCCTGGCCGTACGTCGCCAGCAGCGCCTGCGCCTCGACGGGGTCGCCGAGCCTCGTGCCCGTCCCGTGCGCCTCCAGCGCGTCCACATCCGAAGGACCGAGCCCGGCGTCCCTCAGGGCCTGGCGGATCACCCGCTGCTGAGACAGGCCGTTGGGCGCGGTGAGGCCGTTGGAGGCGCCGTCCTGGTTGACGGCGGTGCCGCGGATGACGGCCAGCACCGGGTGGCCGTTTCTGCGTGCGTCCGACAGGCGTTCGACCAGCAGCAGGCCGACGCCCTCGGCCCAGCCGGTGCCGTCCGCGGAGGAGGAGAACGCCTTGCACCGCCCATCGGGAGCGAGCCCGCCCTGCCGGGAGAACTCGGTGAACATGCCGGGTGACGACATCACCGTCACCCCGCCGGCCAGGGCGAGGTCCGACTCGCCCGACCGCAGCGACCGTACGGCCAGGTGCAGCGCGACCAGCGACGACGAGCAGGCCGTGTCCACCGTCACCGCAGGCCCTTCGAGCCCGAAGGTGTAGGCGATCCGCCCGGAGGCGACGCTGGTCGCCATGCCCGTGAGGGCGTAGCCCTCGGATCCTCCGGCCGCCTCGTGCAACCGGGGGCCGTAGTCCTGGGGCATCATGCCGACGAACACGCCGGTGCGGGTCCCGGCCAGCGACCGCGGCACGACACCGGCCCGTTCGAAGGCCTCCCACGCCACCTCCAGCAGGAGACGCTGCTGGGGGTCCATGGCCGCCGCCTCGCGGGGACTGATGCCGAAGAACTCCGCGTCGAAGCGGTCGGCGTCGTGCAGGAAGCCGCCCTCACCGGTCACGGAGGTGCCCGGCCGCGTCGCGGCGGGATCGTGCAGCGCCTCCACGTCCCAGCCCCGGTTGGCGGGGGAGGCGGTGACGGCGTCGGCGCCGTCGAGGACGAGGTCCCAGAGCCTCTCAGGGCTGTCGGCGCCCGGGTATCGCCCGGCCATGGCGACCACCGCGATCGGCTCGTCGGCCGTCCCCTCCCCGGACGCCGGTGCGGGAGGCGCCGAGGGAGCGGTCGTCCCGCCGCCGGACAGGGCGAGCAGGTGGCGGGCCAGCGCGAGGGGCGAAGGGTGCTCGAAGGTGACGGTCGCGGGAACCGTCAGGCCGGTGGCCGTGGCCAGGGCGTCCCGCAGCTCCACCACGCCCAGCGAGTCGAGCCCCAGGTCCTTGAAGGAGAGGTCCGGTGGGACGCTCCGCGCGTCCGCGTGCCCCAGGACGGCCGCCGTGGCGGAAAGCACGAGATCGAGCGACGCCTGCTCGCTCCTCGCGACCTCCGGATCCCGGGACGCCTCCTGCCGGCTCTGTGTCTCCTGTCTGCTGCGTGTCTCCTGCCGGCTTTCTCCCGGCACGGGATCGGCCGGTGCCGGCCGCGCGTCCGGGTCCGCCGGCGCGGCGACGGTGTCGATCCAGTGCCGGCGACGCTGGAAGGGATAGGTGGGCAGCGGCACGCGCCGCGCGCCCGGCCGTACGGCACGGCTCCAGTCGACGTGCGCGCCGTTGACGTGGAGCGTGCCGAGCGCCCGGAGGAATTCGCCCAGGTCCCCCCTGCCGCGGCGGAGCGTTCCGGTGACCACCCGTCCGAGGCCCGGCGCGGCGTCGGTGGCGTCCAGAATCTCCCGGACTCCCGGAACCAGGATCGGGTGGGGGCTGGCCTCCACGAACACCGTGTGCCCGTCACTCAGCGCGGCCGCGACGGCCTCGTCGAACCGCACGGTGTGGCGCAGGTTGCGATACCAGTAGTCCGCGTTCAGCTCCGCGGTGTCGAGCCGCCCGCCGGTCAGCCCGGAGTAGAAGGCAACGCCGCTCTGCCGGGCCGGGTGCCCCGGCAGACAGGCCAGCAGCCGGTCCCGTACGGCCTCGGCGTGCGCCGAATGGGAGGCGTAGTCGATCCGCACCCGCCGCACCGCGACGCCCTCGGCCTGGTATCGGGCGATCAGCTCGTCCAGCGCGTCCGCGTCACCGGAGACGACCGTGACCGAGGGGCCGTTGACGGCGCCGATCTCCAGGCGTCCCGCCCATTCGGCCACCCGCGCCTCGACCACGGGACGCGGCAGCGGGACCGAGGCCATCCCGCCGCGGCCCGATATCGCGGCGAGCGCCTGACTGCGCAGGACCACGATCGCGGCGGCGTCCTCCAGCGACAGGGCGCCCGCGACGTGCGCGGCGGCGATCTCCCCTTGGGAGTGGCCGATGACCGCGTCGGGACGGACGCCGAAGTGCTCCCACAGCCGGGCCAGTGCCACCATGACGGCGAACAACGCGGGCTGCACGACGTCCACCCGCTCGAACGACGCCGCGCCCGGCAGATCCCACAGCACGTCCCGGGGCGACCAGTCCACGTGGGGCTGGAGGGCCTCGGAGACCTCGGCCAGATGCCGGGCGAAGACAGGAGAGGCGTCGGCCAGGTCCCTGCTCATGCCTGCCCACTGGCTGCCCTGACCGGGGAAGACCAGCACGGTGCCGCCGAGGTCGCGCGCCCTGCCCTGCACCACCCCGGACGCCAGGTCGCCCGCGCCGAACGCGCGCAGCCGTTTCCGCACGTCCTGGTGGTCCGTGCCCACCGCGACCGCCCGGTGTTCGAACGCGGTGCGACCGGTGGCCAGCGACAGCGCGACGTCGGACAGGTCGGCGTCGAGTGCGGCCGAGCCGCTCAGCCGGGCGGCCTGCTCGCGCAGCGCCGCCGGGTCGCGCGCCGACAGAACGAGAGGGACGACCTCCGGGGTGCTCCCGCCGGGGCCGGCATCCTCGCCTTCCCGGGCCGGCCCGGCATCGGTGGCGATCTCGTCCCGAGCCGGCGCTCCCGGCCCGGAGGCCGCGGGCCGCGGCGGCGGCTCGGCGAGGACGACGTGGCAGTTCGCTCCGCCCACTCCAAAGGAGCTGACCCCGGCGACCAGCGGCGCGTCCGGGCGCGGCCAGGGGGAGAGCTCGGTGGCGACCCGCAGGTTGAGGGCGTCGAGGTCGATGCCGGGGTTCGGCGTCTCGTAGTTCAGGCTGGCCGGAACCTCCCGGTGGTGGATGCTGAGCACGGCCTTGAGCAGCCCGACGATCCCGGCAGCTCCCTCCAGGTGGCCGACGTTCGTCTTCGCCGACCCGACCAGGAGCGGCCGCGTCGCGGGCCGGGCCGCGCCGAGCGCGGCGCCGAGGGCCGCCGCCTCGATCGGGTCGCCGACCCTGGTGCCGGTGCCGTGCAGCTCGACGACCTGTACGGCGGCAGGATCGACGCCCGCCCTTTCCACGGCCAGTCGTACGACCCGCTCCTGGGCGGCGGCGTCGGGGACGGTGAGGCCGGGGGTCGCGCCGTCGTTGTTGACCGCGCTGCCCAGGATGACGGCGTAGACGTGGTCCTCGTCGGCCAGTGCCTGCCGCAGCGGCTTCAGCACGACGATCCCGCCGCCCTCCCCGCGCGCGTAGCCGTTGGCCCGGGCGTCGAAGGTGAAGCACCGCCCGTCGGGGGACAGGCCGCCGAACCGCCCGGCGGTCGCCGTGCTCTCCGGGACGAGGTTGAGGTTCACCCCGCCCGCGAGCGCGACGGCCGCCTCACCCGAGCGCAGGCTCTCACAGGCCAGATGGACCGCCACCAGGGCGGACGACTGCGCGGTGTCGACGGTCAAGCTCGGCCCGCGCAGGTCCAGCGCGTACGAGACGCGGTTGGCCAGGATGCCGCGGGTGAGCCCGGCGAGCGTGTGGCGGGGGATGGCCGCCTCTCCCCCCTGGTAGACGAGCGTGGCGTAGTCGGCGGCCATCGCCCCGATGACCACGCTCGCCGGCGTGCCCCCGAGATCGCCGGGCCGGATGCCGGCGTCCTCCAGCGCCTCCCAGGCGAGCTCCAGCGTCAGCCGCTGCTGGGGGTCCATCGCCGCCGCCTCCTTCGGCGAGACGCCGAAGAACCCCGCGTCGAACTCGTCGACCCGGTCCAGGAACCCGCCTCGCAGGCCGGCGAGCCGGGGCTCGCCCGCCACGCGGCTCTCCGGGGGCGGGCCGACCGCGTCGCGCCCGGCGCGCAGCAGGTCCCACAGGTCTCGCGGGTGCGGCGCTCCCGGCAGCCGGCAGGCGAGCCCGACCACCGCGACCGCGTTCTCGCCGTAGCCGACCGCCTCGTCCATGGTGAACATCCGTCCCCTCGCGTCGTGCCCGTGCTTCTCGTCGTGCCTGTCGTCGTTTTCGCCGCTTCAGGTCTCGCGCCTGCTCGCTCGCGTGAACGCGCGACCGGTCCGGCCGCATTCGCCGCTTTCCCTCACCGTGGAAGGTGGTACGGCCCGGGCTGTCCCTATTCCACGGCCGAAACGGAAAAGGAAACAGCCCGGTCCGCCCGCGGGAGGCCTTTCCGGAGAGCGCTGAGCAGCGGCGGCGCGGTTTTCGCCGTACCCGCGCTTCCCGTCCGGAGCTCGTGGCTCCGGCCCAGCCAACCTGATCGACATTTGCACGAATTTCGTGCGATAGTCAACTGTGACGCCCATCACGGCATATCGGCTCATTCATAATGATTTCTTTCTATATTTCCATCGGAAATCGTAATTGGACCCCGATGGTGCGGCCCGCCTACCGTTTCCGGGGAAACGCGAGCGCACGCACATCGATGGGGGTAGATCCATGACCGTTGCCGAGGCGGTGGCGGCGCAGGAGAGCCGCGACGTCCGCAAACCCGTGGCCCGGCTCGGCCGCCTGCTCGACGGGGACTCGATGACGCCGCTGCACGCGGAGGACGGCAGCGGCGTGCTCGCGGTCACCGGGCGCGTCCACGGCTCCCCGGTGGTCGCCTTCTGCACCGACGCGACGGTCATGGGCGGGGCGCTGGGGCTGGCCGGGGCCCGGCACATCGTCGCCGCCGTGGACGAGGCGCTGCGGCGCCGGGTGCCGGTGATCGGCGTGTGGCACTGCGGCGGGGCCCGTCTCGCCGACGGCGTGGAGTCGATGCACGGCGCCGGACTGGTCTTCGAGGCGAACATCCGCGCCTCGGGCCGGGTGCCGCAGATTTCCGTCATCGTGGGCCCGGCGGCGGGCGCGGCGGCGTACGGACCGGCCCTCACCGACCTGATCGTCATGTCCGACCTGGGCCGGGTGTTCGTCACCGGCCCCGACGTGGTCCGCAGCGTGACGGGCGAGGAGATCGACATGGAGGGGCTCGGCGGCGCCGACGCGCACGGCCGCCGCTCCGGCGTGGTGCACGTGGTCGCCGGGGACGAGGACGACGCCTACCGCCGCACCCGCACCCTCACCGGCCTGCTGGCCGACATCGGCGGGTACGCCCTGGACGGCCTGACCGACGACCGCGACCCGGCCGCCCTGCTCCCCGAGTCGGCCCGCCGCGCGTACGACATCCGCCCGGTGATCCGCGCGCTGCTCGACCACGGCGAGGACGGTGCCGCGTTCGTGGAGATCCAGGCCCGCTGGGCGCCGAACATCGTCGTCGGGCTCGGCCGCCTCGCCGGGCACACGGTCGGCGTCGTGGCGAACAACCCGCTCCGCAAGGGCGGCTGCCTCGACGCCCTGTCGGCGGAGAAGGCCGCCCGGTTCGTCCGTATGTGCGATGCCCACGGCGTTCCACTGGTCGTGCTGGCGGACGTTCCCGGCTACCTCCCGGGAGTCGACCAGGAGTGGGGCGGCGTGGTCCGCCGGGGGGCGAAGCTGCTGCACGCCTTCGCCGAGGCGACCGTGCCGCGGGCGACGGTGGTCGTCCGCAAGTCCTACGGCGGCGCCTACATCGCCATGAACTCCCGCTCGCTCGGGGCGACCGCCGTCTTCGCCTGGCCGGGCGCGGAGGTGGCGGTCATGGGGGCCGAGGCGGCAGTGGAGATCCTGCACCGCCGGCGCCTCGCCGCGGCCGCCTCCGCGGAGGACAGGGAGCGGCTGCGCGCCGACCTGGTGCGGGAACACGAGGAGCTGTCGGGCGGCGTCCGCCGGGCGCTCGACCTCCAGGTCGTGGACGAGGTGATCGACCCGCGGACGACCCGGCGGCGGCTCGCCGAGGCCCTCGCCGCGGCGCCGGCCACGCGGGGAGCGCACAACAACATCCCGCTCTGACCCGCCCGGCTCTTTCCGGTACGGAACCGGGGTGGCACGGAGGCGCGTGAGCGCCCCTCAGCGCGGCAGTGTTCTGGAAGCGCTCACGATTCTCCCAGGCTGACGGCGGCTCTCACCGTGGGCGGGCCTGCTTCCGGCGGGAGCGCTGTCGCGTTGAACGGCCACCAGTTCCGCTCGCCGAGCATTATCGCGAGAGCGGGGACGAGCAGGGCCCGCACGAGGAAGGTGTCGGCGAGCAGGCCCAGGGTCACCACGAAGCCGATCTGGAACAGCGACTCCATCTGGATCACCATCAACGTGGCGAAGGTGGCGGCGAGCACGAGGCCCGCGGAGGTGATCACGCCACCGGTCCGCGCGAGGGCCTCCGTCACCGCACGGCGGGTTTCGTGCTTGCGGAGCTGCTCGCGGATCCGGCCGAGGAGGAACACGTTGTAATCGACGCCCAGGGCGACGAGGAAGATGAACGCGTATATCGGCAGATTCGGGTCCGAGGCCGGCTGGCCCATGAGGTGGGTGAAGACGAGGGAGCTGACGCCGAGGGCGAAGCCGAAGGAGAGGATCACGGTCGCGATCACGTAGAGCGGCATCACCACCGCACGCAGGAGCACGGCGAGGACGACGAGGATCAGGGCGAGGCTGACCGGGACGATCAGCCCGGTGTCACGGCCGAGTGCCTGGCGGGCATCGTAGTTCTCTGCCACGGTCCCGCCGATCATGACCGTCCGGCCGCCGGCCGCGCGCTCGGCGACCTCGCGCAGCGCGGGGACGGCGTCGGTGGCCTGCTCCGAGAACGGATCCATCCGCAGGTCCGCGTCGAAGGTGATCAGGTCGTTCGCGGAACCCGGCCGGCCTTGCGCCTCCGCCCCCGGGGAGGAGCCGTCCGCCCCGACCGACCTCGCCACCGCGTGCATGTCGGCGACCGGCGTGTGCGTGCCTTCGGTGAGAGCGCTCTGGACCTTCCCGGCCACATCGTCGGCCACGACGATGCGAAGCGGCGCCGCCCGGCCGGGGATGAAGTGGTCGCGGATCACCTGCTGGCCGAGGACCGAGTCCGGCGCCTCACGAAAGGACTCGGAGAAGTCGAGCGCCGGACGCCCGCCGAGGCCGGCCAGCGCGCCCGCGGCGAGGACGGCGGCGACCGCCGCGGCGATCACCCCCGGGCGTGCGTGGACGAGGCCCACGACGCGCTCCCAGAACGTGATCGCGGGTGCGGACCCGGGATCGAGGCGGGGGACCGCCGGCCAGAACGCCCGCCGGCCGAGCGCGGTGAGCACCGCGGGCAGGAGCGTCAGGCCGGCACAGACCATGACCGCGACGCCGAGGGCGAGGATCGGGCCCATCTCGCGCGTGGCGTTGAAGTCGGCGAGGGCGAGGATCGTCATCGTGCCGATGACGATCGCTCCGGCGGAGACGATCGCCGGGCCGGTGCGCCGGGCGGCGGCGACCATCGCCTCTCTGACGTCCCGCGTCCGGCGCAGCTCGTCGCGGAACCGCGCCACGATCAGCAGGCAGTAGTCGGTGCCCGCGCCGAACATCAGCACGACCAGGATCGAGGTCGTCTGCCCGCTGATGTCGGTGGCCCCGGCGGCGACGAGGCCGTAGGCGAGGCCGGAGGTGACCAGGTAGGCGAGGGCGACGACGGCCAGCGGCACCAGAGCGACCAGCGGCGAGCGGTAGGTCACGAGCAGCAGGAGCAGCAGTACGGCGACGGTGACCGCCAGGAGGGTTCCGTTGACCCCTCCGAGCGCGGCGTTCCGATCGGCCTCGAATCCGGCGCGGCCGGTCACGAAGGCCCTCAGCCCGCTCTCGTCGCCGGTGGCCGGCGGGACGACCTCGCGGATCGCCGCGACCGCCTGCTCGATGTCGGGCGTCGAGTCGTCGGCCATCAGGACCGTGCTCAAGATGACGGTTTCGTCGGGTGAGGTGAGCAGCGAGGCGCCCGGGCTCATGTCGAGCGGGTCGGCCTCGCCGCACGCGCGCTGGTATGGGGTGGCGACCATCCTCAGGTTCGGGATCGCGGCGGAGCGGCACAGCGCGAGGGCGTCGGTGTCGGCGCGCCGTCCGTCGTCCGGGGTGATCCCGCTCTCGCGGAAGTAGACGATCACCGCCGCCGTCTCGCTGCCGAGCCGGAACCGCTCGTCGACGATCTTCTTGACCGCCGCGGACTCGGATCCCCGGACGAGAAAGGTCTCGCTCTCGTCGGCGGCCCGCTCGTTGAGGTCGGCTTGCAGCGGCACCGCGAGCATCGCGAACGCGAGCCACGCCGCGATCACGACCCACCGTGACCGCCGGCCTGCGGCGATCATCGAAACCCTGGTGAGAAGCCGCATCGGGCCGCCGCCCTCAGAGACCACCACCGACACCCTCTATCTGGGTGACGACGCCGTGCGCGGTGTAGACGTAGATCCTCGCCAGGTCGATCTCTATCGGCACGGGCAGGCTCCTGTCGTCCTCGCGCGAGACGACGATCTCGCAGTTGTGGCGGGCCGCCTTCTCACGGGCCTCGGCCAGATCCAGACCGAGCAGCTCCGCCGTGTCGAAGGCGTTCTCCGCGGGCTTGTACTGGTCGGCACCCCCGTTCTGCCCGGTCTCCACCATCGGGCATTGCAGCGCGGTCAGGTCGCGCCCCTTCGCCTTCGCCTCGCCGGAGTCGTCGCTGCATCCCGTCAGGGTCAGCGCTCCGATGGTGATCGACACTGTGGCCGCAGCGACGCTGAGAAGTCGCCGGTGAACTCTCTGCCCGCTCATAGCGGGGACGCTAACCGACGAAACCGCCTGGATCAAGACAACTAACGTCCGCAATGAGGGAATCAACGTCAGATTGAGACTGACTTTCCATTTTCTAAGACGAAAGTTCTTGACACATGGATAAAAGATGCGGACGCTACGTCTGAACCTCGGGCGGTCGAACCACATCGCTCCGGCCGCGGGGCTGGTCGCCGCCGCATAGGGAGAGGAAGTGAGTGGTATGCGGAACGCCGCGCTGCCCGCGCGGAGTGTGAGGCGTTCTCTGATCGCGCTGACTACGGTCGCTTTAGGGGCTCAGATGCTCACCCCGGCGACCACTGCCCAAGCGAAGAGCACCCCCCAGGCTGCTGCCGCCCCTGCGACGAGCACCGGGACGGCCGACAAAGGTTTCCTTGCGGCTCCTGCCAAGGCGGAGGACAGCAAGAGAATCCTCATCTATACCGGTACGACCGGATACCGGCACGCCGATGGGATCGACAACGGGCGCCCTGTGGTGCAGGCCGCTCTCGAGGACGCAGGCTACGAGGTCGATTGGGAGGACTGCGACAACAACGGCGGCGGCGCGAACAACTGCGACAACCCGAACAAGAATCCCCGGATCTTCACCGACGAGAACCTGTCCCGATACGACGCGATCCTGTTCCTGAACTCATCCTGGTCATGGGCAGGCGGCGGCCGGCCCGGACCGCTCCTCGACCAGGCCCAGCGCGACGCGTTGATCCGCTTCACCCAGAACAGCGGCGGAATCGCGGCCGTGCACAACATGACCGACGCCGGCGCCGGCACCTCCGTGTGGGACTGGTGGGACGGCGGGCCGGACAGCCTCATCGGCACGACGATGACCGCCCACTCGAACGGGTCGGCGACCGGCAACGCCGCGACCGTCCAGGTCGCCGACCACAACCACCTCTCCACCAAAGACCTGCCCGACACCTACCAGATCGCCGACGAGCACTACAACTTCGTCCGCAGCGTCCGGGGCACCCACCATGTGCTCGCGACCTTCGACGAGCGCACCTACAACACCGGCAGCCAGAAGATGGGCGCGGACCACCCCACGACGTGGTGCAAGCTCTACGACGGCGACAGGGTCAAGGACGGCACCGCCACCCAGCGGCCCTACAACGACGGACGGACCTGGGTGACCTCGCAGGGTCACTTCGGCGTGCGTTACACCGAGAACGGCGGCGACAACCCGCTGGTCAAGCAGATCGTCGGCGGGGTGCGCTGGGTCGCGGGCGAGGGGGACAAGACCGACTGCTCGGGCACCGTCTGGTCGAACTTCACCCGTACGACCCTGGTCGACAACGCGAACGGCCCGATGGCTCTCGACGTGGCGCGGGACGGCAAGCTCTACTGGACCGAGATCGGTCCCGCGACGGGCTACCAGACCCAGGGTTACGTGAAGATGCACGACCCGAACGGCCCGCCGAACAACTCGACCACGGTCGCGACGATCCCGACGCGCGCCGACCACGGCAACTCCGAAGACGGCGTGCTGGGGATGAGCCTGGAGCCGGGCTTCGATCTGTCGAAGCCGGACAAGCGCGACATCTATGTCTACTACTCCCCGCGCAACCCCGACTGGCCGACCACGGGCAACCAGCAGACGGTCGGCTACAACGTGATCAGCCGCTTCACGCTGAACGAGGACGGCACCGCGTTCCTGCCCGCACAGGCGGGAGGTGACCCGGCGCATCCGTACGACGAGCGGGAGATCCTGCGCGTGCCCAAGGCGAAGATCTCGGGCAACCCGTCAGGCTTCCCGGGCGGCCCCACCGACAACGGCCCCGGCCATGTCGGGGGCGCGGGCCTGGTGTTCGACTCCGAGGGCAACCTCTACCTCGGCGTCGGCGACGACACCTCGCCGAACGCGCCCGGCCACAACCGCTACCCGCCGATGGACCACCGTGCCTCGGAGCGCTGGGACGCGCGCAAGACGGCGGCGAACACCGCCGACCTGCGCGGCAAGATCCTGCGCATCAAGCCGATCGACGACATCCCGAGCGGCGAGGACCCCGGCCTGGACAAGACCTACACGGTTCCCGAGGGCAACATGTTCCCGCCGGGGACCGCGAAGACCCGGCCGGAGATCTACGCCATGGGCTTCCGGCAGCCCTTCACGGTGCACGTCGACCCCGCGCATCCGGGTACGGTCGTCGTCGGCGAGTACTGCCACGACAACTCGGTGGACCAGGCCGATCGTGCCCCGGCCGGCACCTGTGAGTGGGATCTGGTCGACAAGCCGAGCTTCCAGGGCTGGCCGTTCTGCGTCGGCGACAACTCGAAGACCAACACCACGTGGCGCTGGAACTACGCGACCAACTCCTCGACCGGCCAGCAGTACGACTGCTCGCTCGACAAGATCCCGTCCGACCTCACCTGGGCTCCGCCGGGGGGCACGGGCTCGCAGCCCACGTTCCAGGGCCTGGATGAGATCCCCGGCCCCGCCAAGCCGGCGACGATCTGGCGCAAGTACCCCGGCAACCCGGGCAGTCAGGATCCGCTGGCCTTCGGCGACCTGGGCTCCGGCGGCATGCAGCCGGTCACCGGCCCGGTCTACCGATACAAGGACAGCTACGGTCCCGGCGCCTTCCCGCCCTACTACGACGGCTCGTGGCTGATCACCAACCGTGGGGACGACAACGGGTTCTGGAAGGAGGTCCGCCTGCGGCAGGACAACAACCAGATGCTCCGGGTCAACGACTGGCTGCCGGTCAACCACTTCGGCACGCCGAACAACAGCTTCGTGATCCCGACCAGGTTCGGGCCCGACGGCGCCCTCTACATGGGGCGCTGGACCTTCGGCTGCTGCCGCAGCCAGATCAACTCCACGATGAAGATGGAGCTGGTCAAGATCGAGTTCAAGCCCCAGACCACGTGCGCCGAGGACACCCAGGCGCCGACGGTGTCGAACCAGATCGAGGGCCGGGCCCACCCCGGCCAGCAGAACACCTACATCGACTCGGCCACGCTCAAGCTCACCGCCAACGACGTCGGCTGTGCCGGCGTGGAGAAGGTCGAATACCGCGTCAACGGCGGAGAGTGGACCGCCTACGACGCGCCGGTCCCGTTCAAGACTCCGGGGAAGTACACCGTCGACTACCGGGCCACCGACTACTCCGGTAACACCTCCACCTCGCAGAGCGTCGTCTTCACTGTGGCCGACGGCGGCAAGACGCTCCCCACGACGTGCGACATCTACGCGATGGGCACGACGTGGAGTCCCGGCAACTGCGAGATCGCCCGCGGTGGCACCATCACCTGGCACTTCAACGCGCCCGACGCGGCGATGCCGCACGATGTCTGGCTCGTGCCGCCAGGCGGCAACCCGGACCCGAACGCCGGCGACATCTTCGAGGTCACCAAGGGCGCCGTCTCGCCGGGAGGCCCGCCGGTCTCGTACACCTTGGACAAGGAAGGGACCTGGACGGTCATCTGCAGGTTCCACTCGGGCTACGACGGCACGAAGTGGATCGGCATGGTCACGACGATCACGGTCGGAGGAGGGGCCGCGGGGGTGTACACCATCTCCGCCAAGCACAGCGGCAAGTTCGTCGCGCCGCAGAACGCCTCCACCGCAGATGACGCCCCGATCGTGCAGATGAGTGCGACGGAGGGCGGCGAGCAGCAGTGGGAGGCCGTTCCCTTCACCGCGGGGGCCTACCAGCTCAAGAACGTCAAGAGCGGCAAGTGCCTTGACGTGCCGAGGGGCTCGACGGCGACGGGCACCCAGCTCGTCCAGTACGCCTGCCATCCCGACGGGCACCAGGACCAGGTCAACCAGAGGTTCTATCTCGTCCCATCCGGAGACGCCTACCAGATCACTTCGGCGGTGAGCGGGCTGTGCCTCGACATCAACGGCAGGTCGACGGCCAACGGCGCCGCGTTGATCCAGTGGACCTGCAGCAACGACGACAACCAGCGGTTCGCCTTCACTCCGGTGTCCTCGTCTCCCGGCGTTCCGCTGACCGTGACCGCCTCGTCCCGCTGTGTGGGCACGTCGGCGTACGTGGCGGTGACGGCGGTCAACGACGGTGACGTGCCGGCGACGGTGGAGCTGACCACCCCGTACGGCTCGAAGACCGTGGCCGACGTGGCCCCGGGCAAGCAGGCCTACCAGTCCTTCAACGCGCGTGCCGGGCAGATCGGCGCGGGCAAGGCGACGGTCAAGGGGACCGCGACGATCGACGGCAAGCAGGTCACCGCGACCTACGACGCCGCCTACAACGCGATCAGCTGCGCCTGACCACGCCACCGGCGGTGACCTCGGACGACGGGGGCACCACGACGACGCCACCACGACGGGGTCACCGCCGTAGCTCAACCCGGGGCCGGCCGCCCGGCAGGCCGGCCCCGCCCCCCATGGATGGAGCGAACATGAAAATCAACAGAGCGACGCAGGTGCTCGCCGCGTCCGTGCTCGGTCTGGCCCTCGCGGGTGCCGGCCTGGCCGGTCCCGCGGCGGCCGACGACGACCCCTCCGGCACCGGCGGCGTCGACGTGTCGGTGAACATCCAGTCCACCAGCACCCCCGGCCAGCTGTCGATGACGGTGGCCGACAACACGGGGGTGTCGCTGCAGGAGAACGGGTCGGACGCCACCGCCCGCCAGTTCACCGGCACCCTGCCGACGGTCACCGTGACCGACACCCGCACCCCCGAGGAGATCCCCGACGGTGAGTACTGGGCG
>NZ_VJVX01000091.1:0-14852 GCF_008033685.1 Microbispora sp. CSR-4 | reverse complement strand
CGCCGGGCCCTGGCCGAGTTCGAGATCGGCGGAATGCCGACCGTGGTGCCGTTCCACCGGGCCGTGGTGAACGACCCCGCCTTCACCGGCGAGCCGTTCTCCGTGCACACCCGGTGGATCGAGACCGAGTTCGACAACACGATCACGCCGTACGAGGGTGCCGTGGAGGCGGCCGAGCCCGCCGAGCGTGAACGGATCACCGTCGAGGTCGGCGGCAAGCGCCTGGAGGTCGTCCTGCCCGCCGGGCTGGGCCCGTCTGGATCGGGCTCCTGGGGATCGGGGTGGGGCGCGACCGGCTCCGGCCCGGCCAGGAAGGCCGCGCCCCGGCGGTCCGGCGGCGGTGCCAAGAAGGCCGCGGCGAGCGGCGACTCCCTCGTCAGCCCGATGCAGGGCACGATCGTGAAGGTCGTCGTCGCCGACGGCGACGCCGTCGAGCCCGGCGACACGATCGTCGTCCTGGAAGCCATGAAGATGGAGCAGCCGCTGACCGCACACAAGGGCGGCACGATCACCGGCCTCGCGGCCGCCGTCGGCCAGACGGTCACCGCCGGGGCCGTCCTCTGCGAGATCAAGGACGCCTGAGCCGGCCGGCCCTGGAGGCCTGCGGTCTCCCCTGGCGGGGGCTCACCGAGGGTGATCTTGGTGCCCCGCCGACAGCGATCTCATCGGGCGAACGCGGTCACGGCGGACGGTTCGGCGGCCGACGCCGCCGTCATTCACCGGCAAGAAGACGCATGCCGGCAGCCGGGTGCGGAACGATAGGTTTTTGTGGAGGAACCATCACGCCCTGCCGTTCGTCCTGTAGGGCGAAGGAGGCTTGAAGCCGTGACCATGAAGACACCGCTCGGCCGGGTGGGGGCCGCCCTTGCGGCGCTGCTCGCCGGGCTCATCACTCTGCTCGCTCTCGCGCCGTCCGCCATGGCGGCTGCTCCCCCGGACCCCGCCACGGTCCTGTCGTCCTGGAAGAACGCCAAAGACCCGCTGTTCGTCCAGAGTGGGTCTCCGCTCTCGTCGAGTCAGCAGAGCGAGATCCGCCAGGCGCTGAAGGACTCGAAGTCCAAGATCTACGTGGTCGCCATGCCCGACGGCACCGTGAGCACGAGCCAGGTGAGCACCTACATCCCGCAGTTGCTGTCCGAGCTCGACAAGGCGGGCCGGTCGAGCGCGACCGTGGCCCTCCTCGACGGCAACAGCCTCTTCGCGGGGTCGACCGAGCTGCCCAGGAACGCTCCGGGCGTGCTGGCCCGGCTGTCCACCAGCGCCAACAACGACGTGGTCACCGGCATGAAGGACTTCATCAACCGGGTGAACCTGGTGCGCGAGGGCGACGTCAATGGCGCCCGCGCCAAGGGCAGCACGGTCGGCGGCGGTGGCGGTTCGGGTGTGCTGCTGGGCATTCTGGGCATCGCGGTTGTCGGAGGTGCCGGTTTGTGGATCGTCGGACGCCGCAACAAGCGCAAGCGCGAGGAGCGCGAGGCCGCCGAGCTCGCCGCCGTCAAGCAGACGGTCGAGGAGGACGTCACGAAGTTCGGTGAGGAGATCACCGCGCTCGACATGGACGTCAGGATGCTCCCGCAGAGCGAGACGACCACCGACTGGCAGCGGGCCCTCGACTCCTACGAGCGGGCCAAGGTCGAGCTCGCCGCGATCAAGCGCCCGGAGGACCTGCGCACGGTGACCTCCACGCTGGAGGACGGCCGCTACGCGCTGGCCTGCGTCAAGGCGCGCGTGAACAACCAGCCGCTGCCCGAGCGGCTGCCCCCGTGCTTCTTCAACCCGCAGCACGGCCCGTCGGTGCGCAACGTCCGGTGGGCGCCCCCCGGCGGCGCGGTGCGCGACGTCCCCGCCTGCGCGGCGGACGCCGAGGCGGTGGAGCGCGGATTCGACCCGCAGATGCGCGAGGTCATGGTGGACGGCCACCGCAGGCCCTACTGGGACGCCGGTCCCGCCTACCAGCCCTACGCGTACGGCTACTACGGCGGCTTCGGCGGCGGCGACCTGCTGACCGGCATGCTCGTCGGCACCATGCTCGGCAACGCGTTCGGCGGCTGGGGCCACGGCGGATACGGCGCCGGGTACGACTCCGGCTACGCCGCGGGCGTGGAGGCCGGCGGCGGCGACTGGGGCGGTGGCGGCTTCGGCGGCGGCGACTGGGGCGGCGGCGGTGGCGATTGGGGCGGCGGCGACTTCGGCGGAGGGGACTTCGGCGGCGGCGACTGGTAACGCCTCAGCGCCTCCGGCACAGCGTGGCTTCCGGCACGCGCAGAAGCACCGCAGCGCTCCCAGCCACCGCAGAAGCGTGTGAGCGCCACCGCGACGGACACGGAAGCGCCCGGGCACCTCTGTGTCGGCACATCGCCTCAGCGCCTCCGGCACAGCACCCGAGCGCTTTCGATGGCAGAAGCGCTTGAGCGCTTGCGGTGGACACAGA
Source organism: Microbispora sp. CSR-4 (assembly GCF_008033685.1). NCBI lineage: Bacteria > Bacillati > Actinomycetota > Actinomycetes > Streptosporangiales > Streptosporangiaceae > Microbispora > Microbispora sp. CSR-4. Next base: position 12,421 of record NZ_VJVX01000091.1, on the reverse strand, counting down.
CGAGGGGCGGACCTGATGGTCCGCCCCTTCGTCGTATGCGGGCTCGGCCGGGTGGTGCACCATCCCGGGAAATACCGGGATGATGGCAGGTCAGCGGATTGCAAGTGGGATTAAAGACCGCGTGGGAGACTCGGGAGCGTTCCCCTCAGGAGGCCCCCCGTGCGTCGCTTCACCCCCCTGCCCGCCGCCGCGCTGCCCTTGTCACGGTTCTCGTCGCGGTCCCTGTCGCGGCTCCTGTCGCTCACGTTGCTCGCGTCTGTGTCACTCGCGTTCGTGGCACTCCCCGCGACCGCCGTGCACGCGGCCTCCGCTCCCTGCAAGCCGGGCAGCGGCGTCAAGCTTCGCGGCAAGGACCTCACCAGCGCCACGCTTCCGTACGCCATGCGGTGCGCCGACCTGACCGGCGCGAAGCTCGACGGGGTGGACCTCACGGGCAAGGACCTCACCGGAGCCATCCTGCGCAAGGCCTCGCTGAAGGAGGCCGATCTCGGTCAGGCGCGTCTCGACTATGCCGACCTGCGCGGCGCCGACTTCAGCGAGGCCGACCTGGGCCAGATGCAGGCCAAGCAGGCGAACCTGCGCGGGGCGATCCTCACCGACGCGGACGCCGTACAGGCCGAGTTTCCGCACTCCGACCTGACCGGCGCGGTCCTCACCCGAGCCGTGCTCACCCAGGCCAACCTCACCGACGCGAAACTCGTGGACGCCGACCTGAAGGACGCCACGCTCGGGCAGATCAAGGGCCGTACGGCCGACTTCACCCGGGCCAAGCTCGGCGAGGCCAAGCTCGGCCAGGCCCACATGGAGCACGCCGTGCTGCGGGACGCCGACCTGTCCGAGGCCGAGTTCACCCAGGCCGAGCTCGACGGCGCGGACTTCCACGGGGCGAACGTCGACAAGGCCTCCTTCATCCAGGCCGACGACGTGAACCTGACCGGGGCGAAGGGCACGCCGAAGGACCTGCCGGACGACGCCGTCGCACCGGGCTCCGCCGGGGAGGAACCGGTCGATGACGCCTCGCCGTCCACCTGGGACCAGGACGTGCCCCCGAACGCCGTACGCCCGAAGGGCCCGTCGCCCGCGCTCATCCTCGTCATCGTGTCCGGTCTCGGCCTGAGCCTGACGCTGATCATGTGGGGCGTCGCACACCGGCGCAGGGAGCGTTTCGTGGCCGAGATGGCGGTGGCCCGGCACGCCGCCGAGGAGGACGTGACCCGCTTCGGCGAGGAGATCGACGCCCTCGACTTCGAGATGAAGATCAACCAGGTCAGCGGGCCCACGCACGAGTGGCGGGCGGCGCTCGACGCGTACGAGGCGGCCAAGCAGGCGTTGCACGTCGCCCAGACGCCGTACGACCTGCAGGCGGCGGCCATGGCCATCGGGCGGGGGCGGCAGGCCCTGCATGAGGTCAGGTCACGGCTGTCCGCCACGGGCGGCAGCCACTGACCTCGGCAGGTTCACGAGCGGCTCACGGACGGCACCCGCTGACCACGGCAGGTTCACGAACACCTCACGGGCGGCACCCGCTGACCACGGCGCCGTCACGGGCGGCCCTGGCCGAAGACGGCGTCGCGGGCGATCGAGAGGGCGGTGGAGACCGCGCCCCGCAGCACGGGGTTGTCCGGGATGCCGCTCACGCGGACGTGTACGGGCACGGGCGAGACCTCGGCCAGCCGCTCGGTGACCAGGGCCGCCAGCGGCTCGCCGCCCGCCATGCTGGTGGCGCCGCCGAGGACGACGAGGCCGGGGTCGAGCACGGCCACGAGCGTGAAAGCGGCCGTCGTGACCCGGTCCGCCAGGGCCGGGAGGTCCAGTCCGCGTACGGCATCGGTGCCCAGCAGGGCGCACACCTCGATGTCGAGCCGGCCGAGGAAGCCGATCTCCCCGGCTCCTCCGGAGGCTCCCCGGCGGAGCCTGCCGTCCAGCACGACGGCCGCGCCGACGCCGTCGTCCAGCCAGAGCAGGACGAAGTCGTCCCGCCCGGCGGCCGCGCCGGTGGCGTGCTCGGCGACGGCGGCCAGGTTGACCTCGTTCTCCACGGTGACCGGCGCGTCGACCAGTGTGCGCAGGGCCGGGAGAAGCCCGGGCCGCCACGCGGGCTCGACGTTCCCGGCCGCGAGGTCTCCGGTCTGCGGATCGACCATCCCGGGCGCGCCGATGACGACGGCGTGCAGCGGGCGTGAGCCGGCCGCCTCGGTGAGCGCCTCCGCGACCAGCCCGGGGAGGTTCTCCCCCACGGGCCGCGTCGCCGTGCCCACGGTGGCGCCGGTGATGTCGGCGACCGTGACGTGGACCACGTCGCGCCGCACGTCCACCCCGCCCACGAAGGCCCGGTCGGCGACGATCCCGTAGAGGCGGGCGTTGGGACCGCGCCGGTCGCCGCCGCTCTCCCCGGTGACCCGGATCAGCCCGTTGACCTGCAGGCGTTCGATCAGGTCCGACACGGTCGGGCGGGACAGGCCGGTGAGCGCGCGAAGCTGGGGCGCCGTCAGCGGGCCCCGTTCCAGGAGCAGATCGAGCGCGAGCCGGTCGTTGATGGCCCGCGCGAGCTGGGGTGTCGCGGTCTTCACGGAAAAACCTCTTTTTATCAGGAACCCTGCCTGTTAATTTAGCCGTATGCGAGACAGACATCAACGGGCCACCGCCCTCGTCTTCGCCGTTCACGGCGCGGTGGCGGGCACCATCGCCACCCGCATGCCCTGGCTTCAGGACCACTTCGGCCTGGGCACGGCCGCTCTCGGGCTCGTCCTGCTCTGCCCGCCGATCGGCTCGTTCCTCACGATGCCGGTGACGGCCCGGCTGGCCTACCGGTTCGGGCCCAGGGCGACGACCCGGGTCCTGCTCGCCCTGTGGTGCGCCTCCCTGGCCCTCCCCGTGCTGGCGCCGGGCCCGCTGTGGCTGGTCCCCGTGTTCCTCACGTCCGGCGCCGCCGCCGGGATGTCCGACCTGGCCATGAACGCCCAGGGCGTGCTCGTCGAACGGCGGCTGGGCAGGTCGGTCATGTCCGGCCTGCACGGCATGTGGAGCGTCGGCAACCTGGCCGGCGCGGGCATCGGGGCCGTGGCGGCGCAGTCGGGCCTGGACGCGCGGGCGCACCTCGCCCTCATGGCGGCGGCGCTGGTCGTCCTGGGCGTGGTGGGCAGCCGCGCGCTCCTCGACGACGAGCCCGCGCCGGACGAGAAGCCGCCGAAGCGATTCGCGCTGCCGCCGAGGGCCGTCCTGCTGATCGGCCTGATCGGCTTCTTCGGCACCTTCGCCGAGCGGGCCAGCGGCCAGTGGGCGGCGATCTACCTCACGAACGTCGCGGGGGCGGGCGCGGGCCTCGCCGCGACCGGCTACGCCGTGTTCACCGCGTGCATGGTCACCGTGCGGCTCGGCGGAGACTTCGTGGTGCGCAGGCTCGGGCCGGTCCTGACCGTACGCGCCGGGGCGGTCACCGCCGTGATCGGTGGGGTGATCGTGGTCGCGTTCCGCACGCCCGCGCCGGTGATCGTGGGGTTCGCGTTGTTCGGCGCCGGTCTCGCCGTCGTCGTCCCGCTGGTGTTCGCGGCGGCGGGCCAGGTCGCCCGTACGCCTGCGGAGGGCGTCGCGGGGGTCGCCACGATCACCTGGATGTCGGGGCTCGTGGCACCCTCCGTCATCGGCTGGCTGGCGGCCACGTTCGCCTTCCCGTTCGCCTTCGCCCTGGTGACGTGCATGGTCGGGGCGATGATCCGGCCGGCGCGCGCGCTGCGCCCGCGCCCTGCCGCCGCCCGCGTCCCCGAGGGCGCGGCATGCGCCGACTGATCCGGCCTCGACAGAGGTCAGATGCCGGCGGTCTGCGGGGACATGAGACGGCGGGCCGCCTCGGTGATCGAGCCCGACAGCGACGGATAGACGGCGAAGGTGTGGGCGAGCTGGTCCACGGTCAGGCGGTGCTGCACGGCCACCGACACGGCCAGGATCAGCTCCGACGCCCGGGGCGCGACCACCACGCCGCCGAGCACGATGCCGGTGTTCGGGCGGCAGAACAGCTTCACGAAACCGTCGTTGAAGCCCTGCATCTTGGCCCGGGCGTTGGTGGCCAGCGGCAGCTTGACGACGTTCGCCTCGATCTCGCCCGCCTCGATCTGCCGCTGCGACACGCCCACGGCGGCGATCTCCGGGTCGGTGAAGATGTTGGCGGCGACGGTGGCCAGCCGGATCGGCTGCACGGCCTCGCCGAGCGCGTGCCAGACCGCGATCCTGCCCTGCATGGCGGCGACGGAGGCGAGCATCAGGACGCCGGTGCAGTCTCCCGCGGCGTACACGCCGGGCGCGGAGGTCCGCGACACCTTGTCGACCTCGATGAAGCCGTTGCGGTCGAGCCGCACGCCGTTGTCCTCGAGCCCGAGCCCGGAGGTGTTGGGCACCATGCCTACGGTCATGAGGCAGTGGCTGCCCTCGGCCGTACGGCCGTCCTCCAGGGTCACGACGACGCCGTGCTCGGTGCGCTTGACCGAGGCGGCGCGCGAACGGCCCATGACGTTCATGCCGCGGCGCCGGTAGACCCCTTCGAGCACCTCGGCCGCGTCGGCGTCCTCGTTGGGCATCATCCGGTCGCGCGAGGAGACCAGCGTGACCTCCGACCCGAGCGACCGGTAGGCGCCGGCGAACTCGGCGCCGGTGACGCCGGAGCCGACCACGATCAGGTGCTCGGGCAGCTCCTCCAGGTCGTACAGCTGGCGCCAGCTCAGGATGCGCTCGCCGTCGGGCTCGGCCCCGGGCAGCACGCGCGGGTGGGCGCCGGTCGCCACGATGACCACGTCGGCCCGGATCGTACGGTCCCCCGCGCGCACCACCTGGGGATCGACCAGCCGGCCCCGGGCGCGGATGACCTCGACGCCCTCGGCGGCCAGCCGGGCGGCGATGTCGTTCGACTGGGCGAGCGCGAGCTCCTTGACGCGCTTGTTCACGTCGATCATGTCCACGTGGACGCCGCCGGTCTCGTGGCCGGAGCCGCCGTCGAATCGGACACCCAGCGACGACGCGTCGAGAAGCGCCTGCTTGCGGACGGAGGAGGCGATCAGGGTCTTGGACGGCACGCAGTCGGTGAGCACGCACGCCCCGCCGGGGCCTTCCTCCTCCACGACGGTGACCTGGGCGCCCAGTTGCGCGGCGACCAGAGCCGCCTCGTATCCGCCGGGGCCGCCACCGATGATCACGATCCTTGTCACGTGCTCCATTGTCCCGCATCCTGATTACGTATTCCCGGCGAGGTACGCGTAACGGGCCGACTACGCGGATTTTCTCGCCGCATCCCCGTGCGCGCGTACCCGTCCAACTTTCGGGATCTTGGTTTAGGCTTGTGAGCCGTGCCTGTTTATGCGGCCTACGGCAGCAACATGGACCCCAAGCAGATGGCGGAGTGGGCTCCCCACTCGCCCATGCGAGGAACGGGCTGGCTCTCGGGCTGGCGGCTCACCTTCGGCGGCGAGGACGTCAGCTGGGAGGGCGCTCTCGCCACGATAGTCGAGGACGCCGACGAGCAGGTATTCGTCGTCCTGTACGACGTGCCGGAGTGGGACGAGGCGTCCCTCGACCGGTGGATGGGCACCGACCTCGGCCTCTACCGCAAGCTCCGGCTCCGGGTCGCGACCCTGGAGGGCGACGTGCTCGCCTGGTCGTACGTGCTGGACTCCTACGAGGGCGGGCTGCCGTCGGCGCGATACATCGGCATCCTGGCCGACGCCGCCGAGAAGGCGGGCGCACCCGACGACTACGTCGCGTGGCTGCGCACCCGCCCCTGCAAGAAGCTCGGCGACTGACACGAGCCCGGCACTTATCCGCCGGGTTCATGCACTTCTGTACCCTCAGCAAAGTGACCCCATATGACCTGGCGGCCGAGGCCGCGACCACGCTGAGGAACCTGACCGGCATCCCTTCCTTCGACGTCGCCCTCGTCATGGGCTCGGGCTGGGTCCCGGCCGCGGACGCGATCGGCGAGACGGTCATCGAGCTCGCGGTGACGAAACTGCCCGGGTTCTCGCCTCCCGCGGTCGCCGGTCACGCCGGAACGGTCCGCGCGGTGCGCACCGCCGCCGGGCTCAACGCCCTGATCTTCCTCGGGCGTACGCACCTCTATGAGGGCCGCGGGGTGGAGCCGGTGGTCCACGGGGTGCGCACGGCCGTCGCGGCCGGGGTGCGCACGGTGGTGCTGACCAACGCGGCGGGCGGGCTGCGGCCGGAGACCCAGAAGGTCGGCGACCCGGTCCTGATCAGCGACCACATCAACCTCACCGGCAGCAACCCGATCACGGGTGCGACGTTCATCGACCTCACCGAGGTCTACTCCAAGCGCCTGCGCGACCTCGCCCGCGCGGTCGACCCCACGCTGTCCGAGGGCGTGTACGTCGCCTTCCGCGGCCCGACGTACGAGACGCCCGCCGAGATCCGCATGCTGCGCACGCTCGGCGGCGACCTGGTGGGCATGTCCACCGTGCTGGAGGCGATCGCCGCCCGGGAGGCCGGGGCCGAGGTGCTCGGGATCTCCCTGGTCACCAACCCCGGCGCGGGCCTGGTGGGCGAGCCGCTCAACCACGAGGAGGTCCTGGAGGTCGGCCGGGCCACGGCCGCCCGCATGGGCGTCCTGCTCGCCCAGGTCGTCGACAAGCTGTAGGGGGTATCCATGTCCGATCTCGTACGGCTCGCCGAAGAGTGGCGCGACCAGGACCCCGACCCCGAGACGCGGGCCGAGCTCGACGCGATCCTGGAACGTGACGATCGGGCCGAGCTGGAGGCCCGCTTCGGCGCGAAGCTGGAGTTCGGCACGGCGGGCCTGCGCGGCGCGCTCGGAGCCGGGCCCAACCGGATGAACCGGGTCACCGTGATGCGGGCGGCCGCCGGCCTGGCCCGCGTCCTCGGGCCGGGACGCCACGTGGTGATCGGCTACGACGGGCGGCACAAGTCCGACGTGTTCGCCGCCGACACGGCCCGCGTGCTGACCGGGGCGGGCCTGCGCGCCTCGGTCATGGCCGGCAAGTGGCCCACCCCTGTGCTGGCGTTCGCCGTACGCCACCTGGGCGCGGACGCGGGCGTCATGGTCACCGCCTCGCACAACCCTCCCCAGGACAACGGCTACAAGGTCTACTGGGGCGACGGCGCGCAGATCGTGCCGCCGATCGACCGGGAGATCTCCGAGGCCATCGACGCGGTCGGCCGGGTGGACGCGCTGCCGTTGGGCGACGGCTGGCAGACCCTCGGGCACGACGACATCGTCGTGCCCTACCTGCGGGCCCTGACCACGCTCCCGATCGGCGACGCCCGCGAGATCTCGGTCGCGTACACGCCGCTGCACGGCGTCGGCGGCGCGACCGTGTCCGAGGCGTTCCGCGTGGCGGGCTTCGAGGTGCCGGTCATGGTGAGCCGGCAGGCGATGCCCGACCCCGATTTCCCCACCGTGGCATTCCCCAACCCGGAGGAACCGGGCGCCATGGACCTCGTGCTCGAACTCGCCGCCGCGACCCACGCCGACCTGGTGATCGCCAACGACCCGGACGCGGACCGCTGCGCCGTGGGCACGCCGCTGCCGGACGGCGGTTATCGCATGCTGACCGGCGACGAGGTGGGCGGCCTGCTGGCCGAGCACGTGCTGCGGCACACCTCGGGCGGCGACCGGCTGGTCGCCACGTCGATCGTGTCGTCGTCGCTGCTCGCCAAGATCGCCGCCGCCCACGGCGTGCGGCACGCCGAGACGCTGACCGGCTTCAAGTGGATCATGAAGTCGGGCCCGGGGCTGGTCTTCGGCTACGAGGAGGCGCTGGGCTACAGCGTGGGCTCGGACGCCGGGCTGCCGGTCCACGACAAGGACGGCGTGGGCGCCGCCCTCACCGTGGCCGGGATGGCCGCCATGGCCAAGCGTGACGGCAGGTCGCTGCTCGACCTGCTGGACGACCAGGCCCGCCGCTATGGCCTCCACGCGACCACCCAGCTCTCCGTCCGGGTCGAGGACCTGTCGCTGATCGCCAAGGCCATCGAGCGCCTCCGTACGCACCCACCCGTGCACCTGGCGGGCCGTACGGTGGAGTCGGCCGAGGACCTGTCCCAGGGGGTGGCGGGACTGCCGCCGACCGAGGGGCTGCGCTACCGCCTGTCGGGCGACGCCCGGATCGTCGTACGGCCCAGCGGCACCGAGCCGAAGCTCAAGTGCTACCTGGAGGTCGTCGTGCCGGTCGAGGGCGACGACGTCGCAGCCGCCCGGGCGCGGGCCGCGCGGGACCTGGAGGACCTGAAGAAGGACCTCTCCCTCGCCCTCGGTCTGTGACCCGTCCGAAGACGCAGTTCCCGGCCGGTGGCGTGCCACCGGCCGGAAACACGGACCCGCCGGGGGCCACACCGGCTACTGGCGGGCCGCGACGGCCTCCTACTGGCGGGCGCCCACGGCTTCGGCCGGGCGGGCGCGCAGAGCGAGACGCGCGGGGAGGCTCGTGGCGACCAGGGCGAGCGCGGCCACCGCGGCGATCACCAGTGCGTAGCCGGCCGGCGGGATGTACGACAGGGCCGACCCGGTCATGCCCCTGCCGAAGGCCGACAGCGTGACCAGCGTGATGCCGGTCCCGGCGAACACGGAGACGATCAGCGCGGTCAGGGTCTCCAGGCGGAGCATGCGCAGCACCTGCCGCCGGGTCGCGCCGACCAGGCGCAGCAGGGCGAGCTCGCGCGACCGGTCCGTGGTGGACATCGCCAGCGTGTTGACCACGGCGATCGCGCTGAACGCGATGATCAGGCCCATGGCCACCTAGTGGCCCATCACCGAACCTCGGTCGGGTAATTGATCTCGGTGGGTGTACCCGTCAGGCTGGCTGCCTCTGCGATGTTGGGAGGTGGTCGTGGCTCGCCGACCGGAGGTGTTCGTCCGGCCGTTGACGATGGAGGAAGGCCGCAGACTGCAGCGGATCACCAGGACCGCGAAGGATCCGGTGAAGCTGCGGCGCGCGATCGTGGTGATGATGTCCGGCCAGGGTCAATCGGTCCCGGACATCACCTCGTTGATGCAGGTCAGCGACGGCTACGTCCGTGATGTCATCCACGCTTTCAACGAGCGGGGGTTTGAGGCGCTGGACCCAAAATGGAGCGGGGACCATCCGCGAGCGATCAGTGAGCGGGTGCGTAAGCACATCTGCCTGATCGCCACGACGGTCCCCGCCGAATGGGGTATCAGCGGGCAGTCCACCTGGAGCCTGCGCACGCTGGCCGAGCACCTCATCACGCGCGGGGTGGCGGCGGCGATCAGCCGCGAGCACCTGAGGCGGATCCTGCGCGCGGGCGGGGTGAGCTGGCAGACCACCACGACGTGGAAAGCCTCCACCGACCCCGACTTCATCGCCTAGTACTCCAGTGACACTTCGCGATCTTCGCGGTTGAGGTGGCATGGGAACGGCCACCACGTGATCATTCGGAGTTTGTGAAGACATCTGAAGATCGCGTGATGGCCGTGGCCGACAGCGTAGACCCCGACCGCTGGATCGTCACCCTCAATGAGCTCTGATGACGCGGATCGCGCACCGGTTCGGCCGCATCGAGCCACGTCGCGCGGCGAACGCCTACGTCCGGGGCCTGTTGTCCGGCGTCGAGCGGAAGAACTGCTGGAACCTGGCCGAACACGCCGGGCTGAACGGCCCGCAGACCATGCAGCGCCTGCTGCGCACCGCGCGCTGGGACGCCGAGGCCGTCCGCGACGACGTCCGCGGCTACGTGAGCGAGCACCTCGGCGCGGGCGGTGTCCTGATCGTGGATGAGACCGGCTTCCTCAAAAAGGGCCTCCGATCGGCCGGCGTGCAACGCCAGTACACCGGTACCGCCGGCCGGATCGAAAACAGCCAGGTCGGCGTGTTCTTGGCCTATGCCACCCCGCGCGGCCGCGCCTTGATCGATCGCCGTCTGTACCTGCCCGAGCACTCCTGGCGGGCCGACCAGTCCCGCTGCCGCTCCGCCGGCGTCCCGGACGAGATCGCCTTCGCCACCAAACCCGCCCTGGCCGCGCAGATGATCGCCGCCGCGTTGGACGCCGGGATCGACGCACCCTGGGTGACCGGCGATGAGGTCTACGGCCAAGATCCGCGCCTGCGCGCCCTGCTGGAAGCGCGGCAGGTGGGGTATGTGCTGGTGATCGCGGGCACGGCCCGCATCCGGTGCGAGGGCCTCGACTGGAAGGCCGCCCAGATCGCCGCGCACGTCCCAGATGGGCACTGGCACCGCTACAGCGCCGGGCGTGGCGCCAAGGGACACCGCTGGTACGCCTGGGCCTGGACCCGCATCGACACCCACCGGCCCGGTCACCGGTGGCTGCTGATCCGCCGCAATCCGGTCACCGGGGAACTGGCTTTCTACCGCTGCTACGCACCCACCCCGATGCCGCTGGCCGCCCTGGTGCGCATCGCCGGCATCCGATGGACGGTGGAGGAGTCCTTCCAGGCCGCCAAAGGCCAGGTCGGGCTGGACCACTACCAGGTCCGCAGTTGGGACGGCTGGCACCGCCACATCACGTTGGCGATGCTCGCCCTGGCCTTCCTCGCGGCCCTGGCCGCCTCCCAGCCCGACGACGACCACGCGCATCTGCCCTTGACCATGCCCGAGATCCGCCGCCTACTGGCCGCCCTCACCCTTACCCGACACCGCCGCACCGAGGAGATCCTGCACTGGTCACACTGGCGACGCCGCCATCAAGCCACCGCCCGCCGATGCCACTACCAGCGCAGATCCCACCCATGATCTCAATGTGTCACTGGAGTACTAGATGCAACGCGTCCTTCAGTTATACGATCACCCGCCCGCTGATGGGCGGGTGATCTGCCTGGATGAGTTCGGGCCGTTGAACCTGATGCCGCGCCGGGGCAAGCGATGGCGTCCGGCGAGGTCGCCAGCCCGGCTGCGGGCCACCTACAACCGCTACAACGGCGTCATGCACATGATCGCTGCGCTCGACCTGGCGAGTTCGAGGAGCGGCCCCGGTACCCCGAACCGCCGGCTGTTCTCGCGAACGGCGCGAAGGTACTCCAGTACACCCATAAGGAGGACCCGCAGCCGGAGCAGCACGCGTGGGGTTAGGCCATGTGGAGCACCGAGAACATCACCGTGTCCATGCCGTACGCGGTATGGCGGGTCTGCTATCGCGACGGGCTGTGGCATGCGACGGGCGGGATCTACTGCGCTTCGTACGAGCGGGCGCTGATCCGCTACCAGGAATGAATCGCGGACTGAGTATCAGCAAAATCTGCTGACATGCACAGAACAGCCCCCGGCAGTGATGCCGGGGGCTTTACCGTAGTCCCGCCAATGAACGGAGAAGCTAATGCGCGTACTTCGGGATCTCATAGTTGCGGCCGTTCTGGTCGTAATTTTAGCAATCGCCGCATTTGATGAATGGGTCGCGTTCGTCCCGTCCCGACCTCGAGCGCTTACCTCTACGCCGCCCCCCATCCCCACGGATGAACCGGCACCCACTCCGGCAGATGAACCGCCCCTAATCCCTACACAAGCACCATCCCCGCCCATTGCGCACGTACCGTCACGAGCCTTCACTAAGAAACCAGCCCTCGCGCCTTTCAAGCTTATCGGGGCAATTCGGCTTCCCGCCAGCGAAGCAGTCAACATCGACCTGGCTAAAGAGGTTCAGGAATGCACCATGGGTGCGGGCTATGAAGACATCCACGCGGGCACTCAGGTCATCGTTACCGACCAATCGGGAGAAATAATCTCCCTTAGCAAACTCACTGTAGGGGCTCTAGTGCTGAATGGAGACGAACCAATATCCGAGCAGCCCTGTAGTTTTCTATTCATTGCCACGGTCCCGAGTGGACGCACGGCGTACGGCATCGAGGTCGCTCATCGTGGCAAGGTGTTTTACACCGAGAAAGACCTGCGGTCCTCGGCGGCGGTCCTCAACCTAGGCTTTCCCGAAGAGAGGAGCGGGTAGCGATGGGGAAACTCACCGCTCAGCACATGGCAGTCCTGGACGGGCGCTCCGGATGTACATAGGACGGCCAGGCGGAAGCGGAGCAGCACTTACAAGCTGGCCAGGAAGCGCCTCGATCTCACCACGCAGACGAGGGCTGGGCCACCTGCGGCAGGCGGAGGGCCGCCTAGCTTACGTGGAGCCCGCCGAGGAGTTGCGCCGAGAACTCATGACCTGGCAACTGAACAACGACATTCCGATCGCGAAGGGAAGGGAATCGTGGCAGTTTGGCAAATCACGAAGAGGATATTCTTCGTCACTGTGGCCCTGTTCTGGATCGGCACTTTGGTCGCCAAGGTCCTGCGGGCATTCGGATACACAGGCTGAGGCCGCCCGTGCTGGTGCCGCTAGCCTCGATCTTTCACGTTCATCAGGTCGCTGGCTGAGCGGTTCGGCTGGAGTGTGAAATCGCGGTCGTGGTCAGCCTGGTGGCCCGGCTGTCGCGCCGGG
>NZ_VJVX01000090.1:0-17034 GCF_008033685.1 Microbispora sp. CSR-4 | reverse complement strand
GGCGTCGCGGACATCGGGACCGTCGGGAGCGACGCCCGGCGGGTCCGGACCGGAGCGGGAGACACCACCCGGATGGGCATCGGGAACGGCACCGGGAGCAGCTCCCGGGGCGTCACCCGGAGCAGCGCCAGGTGCGTCGGCGGGCACGACGCCCGGGGCGTCGGCGGGCACGATGCCCGGGGCGTCGCTGGGTGCGGCGTTGGGAGCGTCGGCAGGCACGCTGCCCGGGTCGCTGCTGGGGACGGCACTGGGTGCCTCGCTGGGAGGGCCGCTGGGGATGGTGCCGCCGGGGTTGTTGCTGGCGACGGGGCAGGTGCTGCCCGTCTCCAGCGTGCACCGGCTCGCCCGCACCTCGACTCTGGTGCGGATCGTCATGAACGCCGACGGGCAGGTCCTCGACATGGGCCGCAAGGTCCGTCTGGCGACTCCTGCCCAGCGGCGGGCCATCTTCGCCCGGTATGCCACGTGCTGGGTCGACGGCTGCCCCCTGCCCGCGACCATGTGCCAGATCGACCACGCCGACAACTGGAGCACCGGCGGGCTCACGGACCTGAAGCTGCTGGGCCCGGCCTGCCAGTTTCACAACCGCGACCGCTACCAGCACCCCGACCGCTACACCCGCCGCAACGTAGGCGAAGACCGCTGGGCCTTCACCTACCACCGCCTCGGGCGAGCCCGACGACTACACGAGTGAGGAGGCCGAAGGTACGGGGGTGGGCAATGCGCAGGGCAAGCCCAGGCGACACGCGGACAGGCCCCGGAGGCTGCGGGCGAGAGGCGAGAGGCGAGAGGCGAGAGGCGCGAGCGTGGGCGACGCACAGGCCGGCCCGGGCGACGCACAGGCCGGCCCGGGCGACGCACGGACAGGCCCGGCGGCTGCGGGAGTGAGTGAGCAGCGTAGGCATGCGGTGTAGGCGAGCAGCGCCCAGCGTTGCGTGGGGCTCGCCCGCTGGTCTGTGACGCTTGCCGGCCGGTCTGTGACGCCCGTCTGCTGCTCGGTGACACGACTGGGAGGGTGACTCGGAGTGAGTCGCTGTGATCGAATCGGGGTGAGGAGGCTGGCCATGTCACGGTTCACGGGGAAGTTCGCGGTGGTCACCGGCGCGGCGCGGGGTATCGGCGCGGCGATCGCACGGCGGTTGGCCGCGGAGGGCGCGGCGGTGGCCTGCGTGGACCTCACCGCGGATCGGTGTGCCTCGATCGTGGACGAGATCACCGTGACCGGGGGCAGGGCGGTCGCGTTCGGCTGCGATGTCTCCGACAGTGCTCAGGTCGAGGCGCTGGTGCCGGGGGTGATGGCCGAGTTCGGGCAGATCGACGTGCTGGTGAACAACGCCGGGCTGACCCGCGACAACCTGCTGTTCCGCATGTCGGAGGAAGACTGGGAGAAGGTCGTCGACGTGAACCTCAAGAGCGTCTTCCTCATGAGCCGGGCCGTCCAGAAGCACATGGTGGAGCAGCGGTCGGGAGCGATCGTCAACCTGTCGAGCCGGTCGGCGCTGGGAAACCGGGGCCAGGCCAACTATTCGGCGGCCAAGGCGGGCATTCAGGGGCTCACCGCGACCATGGCGATCGAGCTGGGCCCGTTCGGCATCCGGGTGAACGCCGTCGCGCCGGGGTACGTCGCAACGCCGATGACCGAGGCGACGGCCGTACGGCTGGGGGTGACGCCGGAGGAGCACCAGGCGACCATGGCGCAGGCCGTGCCGTTGCGGCGGGTCGGCCAGCCGACGGAAATCGCGTCGGTGGTGGCGTTCTTCGCCTCCGACGACGCGTCGTATGTCACCGGCCAGACGCTCTACGTCAACGGTGGCCCACGGTAGGGACATGGCCGCGGGCATGAGGATCGGCGTCTTCCTGGTCGCGGCGGGCTTCCCGGGCATGGCGCCGGGGGACGTGCTGCGTGGCACGGCGGAGGCGATCGAGGCGGCCGAACGGGCCGGGTTCGACGACGCCTGGATCGCCGAGCATCACTTCATGTCGTACGGCGTGTGCCCGTCGGCGGTGACGCTGGCGGCCGTGGCGCTGGGCCGGACCTCGCGGATCACGGTGGGCACGGCGGTCAGCGTGCTGTCGGCGCAGCATCCGGTCGCGCTGGCGGAGCAGGCGGCGATCCTCCACCACGTGTCGGACGGCAGGTTCCGGCTCGGCGTGGGGCGAGGCGGGCCATGGCTGGAGCTGGAGGTCTTCGGGACCGGTGTGGCGAGGTTCGAGCGGGGTTTCCTGGAATCGCTCGACCTGCTGTGCACGGCGCTGAACGGTGGGCCGGTGGGGGCGGACGGTGAGTTCTTCCGGTTCAGGGAGGTCTCGATGGTCCCGCAGGCCCGGATGTCGCCGGTCGTCGCCTGCACGTCGGACGCCACGGTCCGGCTCGCCGCCGAACGGGGGCTGCCCATGCTGCTCGGCATGCACATCGGCGACGACGAGAAGGCGGAGATGATCGCCGCCTACGACACGTACGCCGCCTGCCGGGCGGAACCGACAGGCCCGGTGGTGCACATCGGCGCCGCGCTCGGCTACGTGGCGGACACCACCGAGCAGGCCGTACGGGAGATGCGGGAGTCGCTGCCGCGCTGGCTCGGGCCGGGTCTGGCCGGCTATGTGCCCGTGGACGGCCGGCCGCCGCCACGGCGGAACATCCCGGAGTACGTGGACCTGCTGTGCCGGATCCATCCGGTGGGCTCGGCGGAGCACTGCGTGGAGAAGATCGTGGCCACGGCCGCGCGGACCGGGCTGCGGCATCTCATCCTGATGGTCGAGGGTGCCGGAGACCATGCGCGGACGCTGGAGAACATCGCACGCCTCGGCGCGGAGGTGCTTCCAGCCGTGCGAAACAAGGTCTCGCGAGAGCAAGCCGGGGGAGAGCGAGGCCCGGGGGCGGCGTGAACCGGAGCGCCGCCCCCGGGCCGGAGATGATCGGAGCCGGGATCAGCAGTCGACCAGTTCGGGGCTCTGGTTCAGGATCTGCGCGCGGGGAGTGACGAACTCCCGGTACGCCTCGGTGGCGTCGGGGCGGAAGACCGCGACGCGGTGGCAGTTCTGGAAGGCCAGCCGTACGCCGAAGTGCCTTTCGAGGGCGCCGCGCATCGCGTCGCTGGCCAGGCAGCGCAGCAGCTGACCACGAGCGGTCTCGTCGGGCGGCGGCACCTGGTTGTCGGCGAAGTCGGCGCCGGACCGGTCCCGCCGCTCGACCAGCGCGGTGATCGTCGCCCAGGCGTACGGCAGCGAGTCGCGGACGCAGGCGACGAACGCCGCGTCGTCCACCTCACCGGTGCGGGCCTGGTCGAGCAGGTCGTTGGACACGGACAGCGACATGAGCTGTTCTCCTCTCGGCGTCTGCTCAGAGAGCGGGGACGCAGTCGACGGTAGATCGAACTCCGTGGTCCTCCATCTGGCGCGGAGGCGACACGTTCATGAGGCGGCGACGGCGGGGCCGTACACGAAATCGGGGTCGATCTGCGCGACCAGGTCCTCTCCGGTGGCGCGGTTGGCCCACGCGCGGGCGTTCCTGATGTGGAACTCCGCCGCCTGCCTGCCGAACTTCGGCCAGTCCTTGGGCTGTGCGTCGAGCCGGTCGAGCATGGTGGCGAGGGCCAGGTGGGCGGCGGGCTCCAGGTCGTCGAGCGTGAAGGGCCGGCCCTGTTCCATGCCGCGTACGGCGGGGGAGTGGCCGAACCAGGTCAGCAGGTCGTCGCCGACGTGCTCGCGGAGGAAGTCGACGTCCTCCGGCGAGTGGACCTTGTTGCCCAGGACGGCGATCGCGACGTCGAACCCGGCGGCGTGGTCGCGGTATTGCCGGTAGACGCTCACCCCCTGACGGGTGGGCTCGGCCACCAGGAAGGTGAGGTCGAAACGGGTGAACAACCCGGAGGCGAAGGAGTCGGCCCCCGCGGTCATGTCCACCACGACGTACTCGCCGGGGCCGTCGACCAGGTGGTTGAGATAGAGCTCCACCGCGCCCAGCTTGGAGTGGTAGCAGGCGACGCCGAGGTCGTCCTCCTCGAACGGGCCGGTGACCATGAGCGAGACGCCCTCGGCGGAGCACGAGGGGAAGAACGGGTCTCCCAGCCGGATCAGCCGCGAGCCGCGCCCGGGCGGGGTCGTCTTGACCATGGACGCCGCGTCGCGGATCAGCGGGTTGTCGCCGCGCAGGTAGTCCTTGATCTCGGTCAGCATCCCGCCGAGCGGCGGCGGATGTTCGGCCGGGTCCACACCCAGGACCAGGCCGAGGTGCTGGTTGATGTCGGCGTCGATGGCGACGACCGGTCCTCTCCGCGTCGCGTATCTCGCGAACAGCGACGACAACGTGGTCTTGCCGCTTCCGCCCTTGCCGACGAACGCCACCCGCATCATGGCCCCCGATCAGGAATGAAAACCGTTGTCACTTTCACTGTGCGTCATCATGACACACACGACGGAGCGTGCGGGTGGATTTCAGGCCGCGGATGGTGACGGGGTCGCCGGCGGCGGCTGGAAGAGCGCGAGCACCCTGGCGAGCGTGGGCCGCAGGGTGTCCCAGTCGGCGGCGGAGGTGGTCCAGGTGAGCACGCTCGTCGCCGTGGCCGTGGAGATCACCCGGCGGTACTGGTGATACTCCACTCCCTTGGCCAGGTGGTCCCGCGCCGACGCCTTGCGCGGGGTCCAGGTGAACTCCCAGTCGGCGGAAGGACCGTGCTCGCCGTTCACGCTGCGTAGCCGCAGTTTGCGATAGGTCTTGGCCTCCGGACGGAGGATCTCCTCCGCCTCGCCGAGCGCTGCCAGGGGATCGGTGCCCTGCTGCGCGGTCACCTCGACCGTGAACACCGCCCCGCCGTCCCGGGAGCGCCATGAGATCGAGTAGGGCCCGTCCTCGCGGATCCAGCCGCGGGGCACACCGGCCCGCCAGCCGGCGTCGGACGTGTGCCATTTCAGCTTCAGCCGCCGCGCGGGCTGTCCAGAGGCCGACACCGAGACCGAGGGCGACAGAGAGGGCGACAGAGAGGGCGACAGGGAGGGAGACTCCAAGGGAGACAGGGAGGTCGGAGCCGGGGTGGCCTTGCCGGGCCGCAGCCCCGCCCATCCTCCGACGGCCCAGCCCCCCACCGCGCAGGCGACGAGCACGGCCACCGCGATCCCGGTGACAAGACGGGCACGACCACGGCGTACGGGCCGAGGCGGGGCGGGCGGCTCGATCTCGGCGAGCAGGCGGTCGGCGGTCTCCGCGTCGATCCGCCGTCTGGGCTCCCGGGCCAGCAGCCCGGCGAGCACCGCGCGCAGTTCCCCGGGCACGTCCTCCGCCTGAAGCACCGGCTGCCCCTGCCCTGAGGGTCCCTGCATCACGGGCGGCCTGCCGGTGACGGCCGTGTGGAGGGTGGCGCCCAGCGACCACAGGTCGGCGGCGACCGTGGGCGGCCCGCCGGCGGCCCGTTCCGGGGCGAGGTACGCCTCGGCGTCACGACCGGACGAATCGGCGGAAGAGCCGGGAGAACCGGGCACCGACACGCCGAAGTCGGCGAGCACCACGCGTCCGTCGTGCGCGAGGAGCACGTTGGCGGGCCGGACGTCGCCATGCCGTACGCCGGCGGCGTGGGCGTGGGTGAGCGCGGACAGCACCGTGCGGGCGATCCGCGCGGCCTCGGCCGGGGGCAGCGGCCCGTCGCCGGAGACCACCCCGTCGAGCGAACGCGACGGGACCAGCTCCGTCACGACGTAGAGGGCGCCGTCCTCGTCGGCGACGTCGTAGACGGCGGCGATGTGGGGGTGACGCAGCCGCTCGGCCTGGCGGGCCTCACGGGAGATCCGCTGGGCGAGCCGCAACCGCGCGCTCTCGCTCAGGTTCGGAGGCAGCAGGACCTCGCGGATCGCGACGGGCCGGTCGAGCAGCGTGTCGCGGCCCTCCCACACCAGCCCGGAGCGGCCGTGGCCGAGGGCGCGGACCAGCCGGTATCGCCTGACGATGAGCTGCCCAGCAGTACCCATCCCGCCTGCCTCTACGCCCCGGCACGTTCCACCTGAATGTGGAGTCTTCCACAACTATCGGGATCAGAGGGGTGGAAGTGATCCGGTTGCGATGTGGGCGAGCGTGACCTCGGTGAGCGTCGCCTGCTCGTGGTCGCGCAGTGCCGTCCAGACGTCGCCGAGGGGCTCGGCGACCCCGTGGAACCCTTCGCTGGCCGGGGGCGCCCCCTCCATGATGAGGACGACGTCGGCGAGCGTGATCTGCTCGGCGGGCCGCGCCAGCCAGTAGCCGCCGTCGGGCCCGCGCTGGCTGTGGATGAGGCCGGCCCGCCGCATCTGCAGCAGGATGTTGTCGAGAAACCGCCGCGGAATGCGCTGCGCGGCCGCGATCCGCTCAGCCGGGACCGGCCCCGGCGCCGCCGCGGCCAGTTCGGCGGCGGCGCGCAGGGCGTATTGGGTCCTAACGGAAAGCCGCATTTCTCACAATCACAGCGCGAGTGCCAGGGACCGGGCGCCCGGGATGGGCCGCAGATGGACGGCGTCGCCAGGCCCGAGACCGAGCCGGTCGGCCTGCTCCCGGGTCACCTGGACCCAGGCGTCCTGCCCGCCGATCTCCACCTCGACGCGCACCTCGAAGCCGAGCCGTACGACGCGGGAGACCACGGCGGGCGAGCCGCCCTCGACGGGGTCGGGGCTGATCTCGATGTCGTGCGGGCGCACCAGGTTGCCGTCGATCTCGGTGACCGGGCCCAGGAAGCGCATCACGAACGGGTTGGCCGGGTTGTCGTACACCTCGGCGGGGCTGCCGGCCTGCACGACCTCGCCACCGGCCAGCACCACGATCGTGTCGGCGACCTCGATGGCCTCCTCCTGGTCGTGGGTGACGAACACGGTGGTGACGTGGACCTCGTCGTGCAGCCGGCGCAGCCACGTGCGCAGTTCCTTGCGCACCTGCGCGTCGAGGGCGCCGAACGGCTCGTCCAGCAGCAGCACCTGGGGCTCCACCGCGAGGGCACGGGCGAGGGCCATGCGCTGGCGCTGGCCCCCCGACAGCTGGGACGGGTAGCGGTCGGCCAGTTTCTCCAGGTGGACGAGCTCCAGCAGCTCCATGACGCGCTTGCGGATCTCGTCCTTGGGCCGCTTGCGGATTTCCAGGCCGAAGGCCACGTTGCGGAAGACCGTGAGGTGCTTGAAGGCGGCGTAGTGCTGGAACACGAAGCCGACGTTGCGCCGCTGCGGGGACAGCCGGGTGGCGTCGACGCCGGAGATCCGCACCGTGCCGGTGTCGGGCCGCTCCAGTCCGGCGATCACCCGCAGCAGCGTCGACTTCCCTCCGCCGCTCGGGCCGAGCAGGGCGGTGAGCGACCCCGCGGCGACATCGAGCGACACGTCGTGCAGGACGGGCGTCGTCCCGAACGACTTGTTCACGTCGCGTACCTCAATTGCCATCGATGCGATCCTTCGGGCGCAGGAGCTTGGTGAGCAGCAGGGTGACCACGGCGATCAGGGCGAGGGCCGTGGCGGCGGCGAACGCGGCCGGCTGGTCGAAGTTCTGGAACCGCTCCTCCACGAACAGCGTCAGCGTCTGGGTCTGGTCGACGAGGCGGCCGGAGACCACCGCGACCGCGCCGTACTCGCCGAGCGAACGGGCCAGGCAGAGCACGATGCCGTAGCCGAGGGCCCAGCGGATGCCGGGGAGCGTGATGCGGATGAACGCCTGGAGACGGCTCGCCCCCAGCGTGTGCGCGGCCTGCTCCTGCTCGTCGCCGAGCTCCTCCAGGACCGGCACGATGGCCCGTACGACGAGGGGCAGCGCCACGAACACCGTGGCCAGCACCATGCCGGGGGTGGAGAAGATCACCTGGATCCCCCAGCTCTCCAGCAGGCCGCCGAAGGGGGCGAAGCGGCCGTACACGAGGATGAGCGCGAGCCCGACGACGACCGGCGAGACGGCCATCGGCAGGTCGATGAACGCCCCCAGCAGCCGCTTGCCGGGGAACCGGTGCCGGACGAGCAGGATCGCGGTGAGGACCCCGAAGACCGTGTTGGCCACGACCGCCCATCCGGCGACCGTCACCGTGACCTTGAACGCGTGCAGGGCCGACGGGGAGGTCAGGGCCTCGACGAACGGCCCCAGCCCGTCGCCGAAGGTCCGCCAGACGATCAGGATCACGGGCAGGACCAGCAGGAACAGGACGTAGGCGACGGCGACCAGGCGCAGGGCATGCTTAGCCACGGCGGCTCCCCCAGCGCTGCAGGACGTCGAGGGAGATCAGCGCGACCAGGGCCACCACGAGCAGGACCGTCGAGATCGCGGCCGCACCGGTCGTGTTGTCGCCCTCGATCTGGCTGAAGATGTTCACCGCCGCCACCTGTGTCTTGAACGGCAGGTTGCCCGAGATGAGCACGGTCGAGCCGAACTCGGAGATCGCCCGGGTGAAGGCGAGCGCGGTGCCGGAGAGCATCGCGGGGATCAGGTTCGGCAGGATGACCCGGCGGAAGGTCTGGAACGGCCCCGCGCCGAGGGAGGCCGCCGCCTGCTCCATCTCCGTGTCGAGCTCCAGCAGGACCGGCTGCACGGTACGGACGACGAACGGCAGTGTGACGAACATCAGTGCCAGCACCACTCCGGCCCTGCTGTAGGCGAGGTTGATCCCGAGCGGGGACTGCGGGCCGTACAACGCGAGCAGGACGAGACCGGCGACGATCGTCGGCAGTGCGAACGGCAGGTCGATGATCGTGTCGAGCACCCGCCGGCCGGGGAAACGGTCGCGGACCAGCACCCAGGCGATCGCGGTGCCCATGACCAGGTTGATCAGGGCGACGAGCGCGGAGGCGCCGATGGTCAGGGTGAGCGCCGCCCAGGCGTCGGGGGTGGTGACGGAGCGCCAGAAATACCCGGGCCCCTGGTCGGCCGAGCGCCAGACGACGGCGGCCAGCGGGATCAGGACGATCAGGCTCAGGTAGAGGACCGCGACGCCGAGGCCGGCGGCGGTGCCGCCGGCCAGGCGCCGGGCAGGTCGTACGGTGATCGCGGTCACTTGCGCGTCACTTACTTCTCGGTGGCCACGCCGAGCTTGCGCTCGATCTCCGCGACCTTGCCGGTCTTCGAGTCGAAGAACTCAGATGTGATCTTGTCCCAGCCGCCGAGGTCCTGGATCGTGAAGAGCTGCGGCGGCGTCACCCAGTTGAAGCCGGTGACACCGTCGATCACCGGGCGGTAGCCGTTCTTCGCGAAGATCGTCTGGGCTTCGGTGGTGTAGAGGAACTTCAGGAAGGCCTGGGCCTCCTTGGGGTGGGCGCTGGTCTTCGTCACGGCCACGGGGTTCTCGATGAGGAGCGTCGCGTCCGGGATGGTGTAGTCGAGCTCCTGGCCGTTCTGCTGGGCGAAGATGGCCTCGTTCTCGTACGTGAGGAGCGCGTCGCCCTTGCCGCCGGCGAAGGTCTGCAGCGCCTTGCGGCCGCTGTCGTCCTGGACCGGCACGTTCTTGAGCAGTGCGTCGAGGTAGGCGAGCCCGGCGGCCTGGTCGGCGCCCTTGTTCGACTTGGCGCCGTAGCCCGCGAGGAGGTTCCAGCGCGCGGCGCCGGAGGTGAAGGGGTTGGGGGTGAGCACCTCGACGCCCGGCTTGACGAGGTCGTCCCAGGTCTTGAGGCCCTTCGGGTTGCCCTTGCGGGTGCCGATGACGACGACGGAGTCGGTGAGGATGCCCTTGGTGGGGCCCGAGTTCCAGTCCTCCGCGACGATGCCGGCCTTGACCAGCCGGGTGATGTCGGTCTCCAGAGAGAACTCGACGATGTCCGCCTTGAGGCCGTTCGCGACGGCCCGGCTCTGGTCGCCGGACGCGCCGTACGACTGAGTGAAGGTGATGTTCTTGCCCTCGGGCGTCTGCTGGAACGCCTTGATGACGTCCTCGAACGCCGCCTGGGGAGTGGAGTAGGCGACCAGCGCCAACTGCACCTTGCCCCCGCCGTCGCCCCCGGCGGCGTTGTCGCCTCCCCCGCAGGCGGTGACCAGGGTGGTCGTCGCCACGATGGCGGCTGCGATGGCCCCGAGCCTGCGCACTCTCATGCCTGTCCTCTATTCCGGAGATTCCTACCTAGTCAGTCGGATTAGTCGATATTAAAGACCGTTCCAGCAATCCCGTCAAGTCCGGTGGGTTTGCTGGGGTTGTTACGGACGTGACAAATCTGCTTCCAGTGATTGTTGTGAAATTTCCAGACAGGACGTGTCGACCAGTGCTAGGAACGTTCGCTATTGGGACACGACCCAAAAGCTCACTGAGGAAGGACCTTCATGCGCGACCCGGTCACCGAGGACGCCTACGAGCAGGACGGCTCCTACCTCCGGCCGTATATCCCGGGCGAAGGCCAGTACGGCGGGGAGGGAGACCGGTTCTGGTCCGAGGAGCAGGACGAGCACGCGCTCGGCGGCGCGCCGGGCGATCAGGGCGACGTGCTGTCGGAGGGCTGGCGGCCCGAGCAGCCCGCGCAGACCCCCGCCGACCACGCCGACCAGGATGACTACGCCGCCGGACGCATGCCGCGGTTCCGGTCCGAGGAACCGTCGACCGACGAGGAGTACGGCACCGAGTACGGGCGCACCGAGTACGCGAGCGGCACCGAATACGCGGGTGGCAGGGAGTACACGGGCGACGGTGACACCGATCCCCGTGGCTTCCTCGGCTCCGGCTGGCGCAACGCCCCCGACGAGGATGACGACGACGACCGTCCCTGGCGCGGCGGGATGCTGCTGCGCGCCGGTCTGATCGCCGTCGGCGCCCTGGGCGTCATCTGGGCGCTGGCGCTGTGGGTCGGGCAGCCCTCCGGGGATGAGTGCGCGGGCGGGACGGACTGCGCCGCCAAGGCGGGCACGGCCGCGACGGCCCCGGCCTCGCCGGCCGCCGACGACGCCGCGGCCGGGGACTCCGACGCGGTGTCCACCGACGAGCCCGTCGACGAGGCGATCGACGAGCCCACCGACGAGCCCACCGGCGGGGTGCCGACCGACGCCCCCACGTCCGCGCCCGCCCAGACCCGGCCCGCGACGTCCGGAACGTCGGCGCCCACGGCGTCGTCCGCGCCCACCCACGCGTCGCGCTCCCACGCGCAGGACCCCGGTTCCCAGGGCGGCGACACCCCGCGCCCGTCACGGTCGCGCGTGGCGGTCGACACCAATGACCATTCGTCCGCCGGTGACCGGTCGGACGAGCAGACCTCGGGGACGGACACCGGGGACGACACGGATTCCACCTCCGATCCGGCCACCGAGCAGCCGACCAGCGCGCCCGCTCCCACGCAGGAGTCGTCGGGCGGCCGGGGCGGCGGCCTGTTCGGCTGGCTCTTCGGTTAGTCAGCTGGCCGTGCAGCTGTCCTGAGTGGCGTCGAAGCCCTCCACGTCGTCGAGCGTCTTGGGGGGCTTCAAGCCCTGCCAGTCGGCCCCGATCCCGAGGATGAGGGTCTGCGTGGTGCCCGTGCGCACCAGGCGCGACCGCGACTTCTTGAGCTCGCGGAACAGCCGGGACGCGCGGCTCTCGCCGTTCGACGAGTACGCGACGAGGGTCTTGGGGTACGGCTTGGGCGCCTGTTCGACCTTGACGATGTGGTAGCCGCGCTGCTCCAGCTCGGCGGCCACCTGGGTGCCGAGCCCCTGCTGCCCGCTGCCGTTGCGGACCAGGATGTGGATCTGCGACTTGGGGATCTTCTGCTCGCCGCTCTTGACGTTCTTGGCGATCTGGTCGGCGGCGACCATCTTGAACAGGCGCTGGGCCTGCGGCTGCACCCACTCGACCCGGCCGGGGTTGGTGATCGAGTAGCGCCACGGGGTGGTGACGAAGCGGATTTGCCCCGCGGTCAGGCCCTTCGCGCTCATCGCGAGGTCCTTCATCACGCCGACCGTGAGGTCGGGGTCGGTGGTGATCGACTTGGTCACCGCGTCGAGGAACCCGAACAGCGTCGTGGGGTTGGTCAGCGTCTCGCCGCTCATGGCCTTCTTGGCCATCGAGGCGAGGAACATCTGCTGGCGCTGGATGCGGCCGATGTCGGAGCCGTCGCCGAGCGAGTAGCGGGCGCGGACGTATCCGAGCGCCTGCTCGCCCTTGAGGGTCTGCTTGCCCGCGGGGAGGTCGAGCAGCGCCTTCTTGTCGTGGACGGCCTGCGGCAGGCAGACCTGCACGCCGCCGAGCGCGTTCACCATCGCCTTGAAGCCGGTGAAGTCCACCTTCACGAAGTGGTCGATGTGGATGTCGGTGAGGCCCTCGATCGTCTTCCAGGTGCAGGCGATGCCGCCGGAGTTGAACGACTCGTTGATCATCCCGATGTGCGGCCGCTGACCCGGCAGGTTGCCCTTGGCCGGGCAGGCGGGGAGGCGGACGAGTGAGTCGCGCGGGAAGCTGATCAGCACCGCGCCGTCCCGGTTCGGGGAGATGTGCGCCACGATGATCGTGTCGGTGCGCTCGCCGGGGAACTTGCCATATTTGGCGTTCGCGCCGTTGCGCTGGTCCGAGCCGACGATCAGCACGTTGAGCGCCTTGCTGATCTTCTGCGGGCGGGCCTTGCCTCCGAGGTCCTTCTGGGTCACCGTCTCGTGCTTGACGTTGCCGCTCAGCTTGACGTACCCGCCGACGGCGAAGGTGGCGGCGCCGGTGAGCACGCCCAGCGCTCCGGACAGCGTGACCCATAACCATGGCCGCCATTTGGGCGGCGTCCGTTGCGGCGGCGCCGGGAGGTCCTCCGCCGGGGGCGCGGGACGGACGTCGACGTGACCCACTGTCGTGCTCCTGAGGGTCGGACCAGGCGTTTCTCACCTGGTCGAGAGCCAGTAGCGGCAAACGGGGCCAAGTGTAGCGATCTCCCCTGAACGTCACCTTTAGAACCCGATAACCATCCTGTAAGTGGTGATCAAGCCCGTCCGCCCCGGCTGCCCGGAGACGTCGCCGGAGGCTAGGGGGGCGGCGCGGTGCTGCCGCGGGTGGTCAGGCGCGGGGCCTCGTCCTCCAGGGGTTCGGCCTCCACGCCGTCGATCAGCGCGAGCAGGCGCTGCGCCGCGTGCGCGCCGTACGCCGGGATGTCGCGGGTGAGCACGGTCAGCGGCGGACGGACGACCTGGCAGAGCGGGGAGTCGTCCCACGCGACGATGGACAGGTCGGCCGGCACGTCGAGCCGCATCTCCTGGGCGACGGACAGGCCGGCCACGGCCATGATGTCGTTGTCGAAGACGATCGCCGTGGGCCGCTCGGGCGAGCTGAGCAGCCGCCGGGCGGCCCGCGCGCCCTCCTCGCCCGTGTAATCGGTGTGCACGATCGGGCAGGCGTCCAGCCCGAGGTCCGCGCAGACGTCGTCGAACGCCCGGTCGCGGATCGCGGTGTGCGACAGCCGGGGGAGCCCGGCGACGCGGGCGATCCGCCGGTGCCCGAGCGCGACGAGATACTCCACCGTCTCGCGTACGGCCGCGCGGTCGTCGGCCCAGACCGACACGAGCGATCCGGCGGCCGAGGGGTGCCCGAGGACGACGACGGGCATGCGCATCTCCTCCACCTGCGGCACGCGGGAGTCGTCGAGGTGGAGGTCGACGAGGATCGCGCCGTCCACCCGGCCCTCTCCCCACCAGCGGCGGTAGACGCCCATCTCGGCCTCGTGGTCGCCGACCACCTGGAGCAGCAGGGCGTAGGAGCGGGCGGACAGCTCGGCCTCGATGCCG
The DNA here is from genome assembly GCF_008033685.1 of Microbispora sp. CSR-4. Lineage (NCBI taxonomy): Bacteria > Bacillati > Actinomycetota > Actinomycetes > Streptosporangiales > Streptosporangiaceae > Microbispora > Microbispora sp. CSR-4. Next base: position 3,401 of record NZ_VJVX01000090.1, on the reverse strand, counting down.
CTGATCAGTTCCATGAAGAACGGCTCGACGCCGAGGAACCGGGCGGGCCGGCACAGGGCGAGGCCCACGGCGTGCGCGCGGGCGCCGTTGAGCGCCCTGGCCGCGATGTTCGGGCGCCAGCCGATCTCGTTCGCGATGGCCAGGATGCGGGCCCTGGTCGCTTCCGACACCCCCGGCTGGCCGTTCAGGGCGTACGAGACCGCGCCCTTGGAGACTCCCGCCTGCCGTGCGATGTCCGCGATGGTCGGTCTTCTCACGTGTCCCCTCGGCTGAACCGGTCCAGTGACCCTCACCTTACTACCGTTACTTTGCCTACATCTTCCCCTATTGACACCGGCGACATCCGGATTTTACGGTCTCGGTACTTATCCGGTTCAGCACCTACGGCACAGCGAGCGAGCGGTGCGGACCGCAGATCATCGGGGCCTGGCAGGGATTGCGGACCCCGCGCGGTGTCGCGTGGGGGAAGGAGAGTCACCATGCGAAACCGAACGCGGTTCTTTATACCGGTGCTGGCAGCCGGCCTGTTAACCGCGGCGTGCTCGGGCGGCGGAGGGTCGTCCACGCCGACCGGCCCGGCGGCCGGAGGCGCGGCGGGAGGCGGCGCGGCCGCGGGCGGCAGCGGCGGGGCGTTCCCCCGCGACGAGACCCTCTACACCAGCGGCACCCAATGGGGGCCGCCCGCCAACTGGAACCCGCTGCGCGAGTGGGACTTCGCCACCGGCACCAAGGGCCTGGTCTACGAGACGCTGTTCATGTACGACCCGAACGCCGACAAGTTCACGCCGTGGCTGGCCGAGAGCGGCCAGTGGACCGGCGACCTGGAGTACACGCTCAAGCTGCGCAAGGGCATCACGTGGTCGGACGGCAAGCCGTTCACCGCCGACGACGTGATCTTCACGTTCGAGCTCGGCAAGATGGAGACCGTCCCCTATCACCCGCTCTGGGACTGGATGAAGAGCGCCGAGAAGGTGGACGACTACACGATCAAGTTCACCTTCGTCACGGCCAACCACCAGGAGTGGGCCAACCACCTCTACAGCCGGGCCATCGTCCCCAAGCACCTGTGGGAGGGGCGGTCCGAGGACGAGGTGATGAACGGGGTCAACGAGAAGCCCGTCGGCACCGGCCCGTACGCGTACCAGTCGCACGACCAGGACCGCATGGTCTGGGTCAAGCGCGACGGCTGGTGGGCCACGAAGGCGCTGAACAAGGACGTCAAGCCCAAGTACATCGTCGACATCGTCAACTCCAGCAACGAGGTCGCGATGGGCCTGCTGCTGCAGAAGGGCCTCGACCTCAGCAACAACTTCCTGCCGGGCATCGCCAACCTGGTCAAGGGCAACCTCGGCATCAGGACCTTCTACGACCAGCCGCCGTACATGCTGCCGGCGAACACCACCTGGATGTGGTTCAACACGGCGAAGAAGCCGATGGACGACAAGGAGTTCCGCAAGGCGGTCGCCTACGCCATCGACACCAAGAAGATCGTCGAGGGTGTCTACGGCAACCTGGTCAAGGCGTCCGACCCGTCCGGCCTGCTGCCGCAGTGGGACAAGTACGTCGACAAGAACGTCACCTCGACGCTCGGCTTCTCCTACAACCCGGACAAGGCCAAGCAGCTGCTCGCCGACGCCGGTTACAAGGACCGCAACGGCGACGGGCTGGTGGAGTCGCCGAGCGGCGCCAAGATCTCGCTGAAGCTGATCGTGCCCGCCGGGTGGACCGACTGGATGGAGGCGGCCCGGGTCATCAGCTCCAGCGCCAAGGCCGCGGGCATCGACATCGAGGCCGACTTCCCCGACTACAACGCGCTCGTCGACGTGCGCAACCAGGGCAAGTTCGACCTCGTCCTGAACAACGACAAGCAGCTCGCGAACACCCCCTGGCTGTACTACGACTACCTGTTCCGGCTGCCGGTGCAGAAGCTGCAGAGCACGACGAACTTCGGCCGCTACGAGAACAAGCGGGCGTGGGAGCTCACGCAGCAGCTCGACCAGGTCAAGCCCGAGGACGTCGAGGGCATGAAGAAGATCACCTCGGAGCTGCAGAAGATCCAGCTTGAGGACATGCCGGTCGTCCCGCTCTGGTACAACGGCCTGTGGTCCCAGACCACCGACTCGACCTGGAAGAACTGGCCCACCAGCGCGCCGGACGCGCCGAAGTATCCGCCGACGGTGTGGCGCAACTGGCTGGAGATGGGCGGCACGCTCATGCTCACCGAACTCCAGCCGGCCTCCGCAGGCTGATCTTCTCGCGCCCCCCTTCCATCCCCTGCGTACGGGAGGGGGGCGCCGTTCTGCGACCGGGAGGTCGAATTGCGCCGCTATTTCGGCAGAAAACTACTCATCTACGGCCTGACGTTCTTCGTGGCCGTGACCATCAACTGGATGATCCCGCGGTTCATGCCGGGCGACCCCGTGTCGAGCATGCTCTCGCGGGCCAACGTCGCCCAGCCGGCGGCCGTCGAGGCCATGCGGGCGCACTACACCGCGATGTTCGGCTTCGACCTGCCGCTGTGGCAGCAGTACCTCAACTTCTGGGGCTCGCTGCTCAAGGGCGACCTCGGCATCAGCATCTGGCTGTTCCCGACGCCGGTGTCCGACGTCATCGTCAGGGCGGTGCCGTACACGCTGGGCCTGCTGATCCCGTCCATCCTGCTGAGCTGGTTCGCGGGCAACCGGTTCGGCGCGTTCGCCGCGCGGCGCAGGTGGCTCGACAACAGCGTGCTGCCCGTCGGCTACGTGCTGACGGCCACGCCGTACATGTGGCTTGCGATCCTGCTGGCCTGGGCGCTCGGCATCGTCGCGGGCGTGTTCCCGGTCGCCGGGGCCTACGGCTTCGACCTGCAGCCGTCCCTGTCGTGGACGTTCGTCGGCAGCCTCGCCGAGCACTGGTTCCTGCCGTTCGCCTCGCTGTTCCTGGTCGCGTTCGGCGGCTGGGCCATCGGCATGCGCAACATGATCATCTATGAGCTCGAGGCGGACTACGTCAACTACCTGCGGGCGCTCGGCGCTCCGGCGCGGCTGGTGCGGCGCTACGCCTTCAGGAACGCGATCCTGCCCCAGGTGACCGGCCTGGCCCTGCAACTCGGCGTGCTCGTGGCGGGCGCGCTGGTCACGGAAATCGTCTTCAGTTATCCCGGGCTGGGGCACCTGATCCTCCAGGCCATCCAGAACCAGGACTTCTTCCTGCTGCAGGGCACCTTCCTGTTCATCGTCATCGGCGTGCTGATCGCCAACTTCGTCATCGACATCGCGTACGTCCTGGTGGACCCGCGCACCCGTACGGGGATGGGGGAAGCTGCCTAATGCTTTTGTCAAGCCACCGCAGCCCGGACATGGCTAGGGTCGTACGGCCTCCTGTGCCGCAGAATCGCGTGCAGGACGTTGACACGGCGG
>NZ_VJVX01000009.1:0-149836 GCF_008033685.1 Microbispora sp. CSR-4 | reverse complement strand
GACCGGCTGCACGGCGCACCCGAGGCCCTCGCCTACATCCGCTCCCTCAACGCCATCACCCCGCCCGACGCCGCCTTCGACGCCGCCTTCTCCTCCGAGAGCTGATCTCTCTCCCCGGCTCTCGCGAGGCCCGGGCCGGGCGCACCCCCCAGGTGCCGCCCGGCCCTCCGGCATGCTGACGGCGTGCTACACGGTACGGCGTGCTACACGGTGCGGCGGGGTGGGAGGAGGGCGTTGACGCGGTCGGAGCCGGGCCAGACGTAGGGGAGGTCGTCGGGGTCGCCGGGGAACTTCGGGCCGTAGAACTCCGGGTCCTTGCGCAGCAGGGCCGAGCGGTGACTGAGGTGGAGGGCGGGGTCGCCGAGCCAGGGCGGCAGCTCGCCCGCCTCCGCGAGGGCCTCCTGGACGCGGGGCGTCTCGATGCCCCGGCAGCCGAGCAGCTCCCTGGTCATGGTCGCGGCGCAGGTGTCGGCGCGGCCCAGGTCGCACCAGGCCGCCACGATCTCCAGGCCGTAGCGGACCAGCGCCTCCTCGTATCCGGCCCACATGTGCGCCACCGGGTGGTGCCGCCAGCCGTACCCCGGAATGGTCAGCGTGCGCAGCACCTGCAGGGCCTCGACCCGCTGTTTGCCGAGGCGGAGCGGGTCGAGGACGCGGGCGGTGGCCGCGAAGCCCGGATAGGGCAGGAACGTCTGCATGTCGCCGCTCGGGTTACCCCGGCCCGCCGGAGATATCCCCCGCGCCGGGGAGATCTCCGGCGGGCCGGTGGCCTCAGTCGAACAGCACGATCTGCCGGAGCACCTCGCCGCCGCGCAGGGCGTCGACCGCGTCGTTCAGATCGCTGATCCTGATGCGAGAGCTGATCATACTGTCGAGATCGAGTTTGCCCGACTTGTAAAGGTTTACGAAGCGCGGGAAGTCCCTGCGGACGTCGGCGTCGCCGTACAGCGAGCTGAGGAGGTTCTTGCCCTCGAACAGCAGGTTGAAGGCGCTCAGCGGCACCATGTCGTCCATGGCGCCCGCGCCGACGACGATGACGTCGCCGCCGCGCCGCGTCGCCTGCCAGGCGGTCATGATGGCGGCCGACTTGCCGACCACCTCGAAGCCGTGGTCGAAGCCCTGGCCGCCGGTCAGCGTGCCGATGGCGTCCATGAGCTGGTCGGGGGTGCAGGCGTGGGTGGCGCCGACCTTCTTCGCGAGCGCGTGCTTGGACTCCAGCGGGTCGATCGCGAGGATCGTGGTCGCGCCGGAGATGCGGGCGCCCTGGATCACCGACAGGCCGACGCCGCCGCAGCCGACGACCGCGACGGTCGCGCCCGGGCGCACCTTCGCGGTGTTGAGCACCGCGCCGACGCCCGTCGTGATGCCGCAGCCGATCAGCGCCGCCGCCTCGTACGGCACGTCGGGGTCGACCTTGATCGCACCCTGCCACGGCACGATGATCTCCTCGGCCCAGGTGCCGCACCCGGCCATGCCGAACGCCGGGGTGTCGCCGCCGAACAGGAAGCGCGGCTCGGTGAAGCTCTTCATCATGTACGTCATGCAGAGATTCGGCTGACCGCCCACGCAGCTCGGGCAGTCGCCGCAGGCGGGCGTCCAGTTGATGATGACGTGGTCGCCCGGCTGCACGGTGGTCACGCCGTCGCCCACCTCGACGACCTCGCCCGCGCCCTCGTGACCGGGGATGATCGGGAGCGGCATGGGGAGCACGCCGTTGAGGACCGAGAGGTCGGAGTGGCAGACGCCGGTGGCCTTCACCCGCACCCGGACGTCACCCGGGCCCACCGGCGTCAGCGTGAAGTCGTCTCTGATGTCGAGCTTTTCGTCGCCGACCGCGTGGAGAAGCGCGCCGCGCATGGGGGACCTCCCGGTCTTTCAGGCTGGTCTTTCAGGGGGGCGCCGCGCGTCACTCGTCTTCGAGCGACAGCGCGGCCTTGGGGCAGGACCGGACCGCATGGCGGACCCGGTCGAGCAGTTCGGCGGGCGGCTCGGGCATCAGCACGTGGAGGTCGTCCTCGTCGTCGACCTCGAAGACCTCGGGCGCCAGGCCCATGCAGACGGCGTTGGCCTCGCACACGTCGTAGTCGACCTTGATCTTCATGGCGCGTCCTCCTCCTGTGCGTCACATCGCGCTGGAGCTCACGTTAGGGCCTGTCCCGCGGATCTTGCGCCTATCGCGGTCGTCCGGAGCCCTCGCCGCCGAGCTTGCGGTGATCCCAGGAGACGACGCGGACCGGCTCGACCAGATAGGCCACGCGCTTGCGCGCGGTGTGCTCGACGTAGGCCCGCGCCTCGGGGCCGTCGACGGGCACGCCGGTCATCCGCCGCGTGACGTCCAGGCCGACCTCCAGGACGGCCGCGGGGTCGTCGATCGGCCGCGCCTTGCCGTAGACGAGCACGCCGCGAAGCCGCGCGTACTCGTCCCCGGTCTCGATCAGGCAGCTCACGCGCGGGTCGCGCTCGATGTTGCGGGCCTTCTGCGACTTGGCGTACGTCCAGAACGTGACGCGGCCGTCGTCGAGTCCGTAGAACATCGTGACCAGGTGGGGCGTGCCGTCGGGGTTGATCGTGCCGAGCTGGAGTTTGCGGGCGTCCCGCAGGAGCTCCGCGACCTCTTCCTCGCTCATCGCGATGCGGGCGCGCTGGTTCACGAAGCAAAGTAGAACACGTTGCATCAGGGTGGACAAGGGGCAGTCCCGAACATCATTCGGCTTGTTGGATAGGGTGCCGGGCATGGTGACCCCGATGCCCGACGACCTGCGCCGCGCCGCCGAGAAGGCGCGTGGTTTCATGCCCTCCGCCGAGGGCGAGGCGCTGTACGAGACCGCCTGCGCGTACGGCTCCCGCGGGCCGATCTGCGAGATCGGCACCTACTGCGGCAAGTCGGCGATCTACCTGGGCGCCGGGGCGCGGCGGGCGGGCACGGTGGTCTTCACGGTGGACCACCACCGGGGTTCGGAGGAGATCCAGCCGGGCTGGCCGCACCACGACCCCGAGCTCGTGGACCCGGAGACCGGGCGGATGGACTCGCTGCCGTTCTTCCGCGCCACGATCGCCGCCGCCGGCCTGGAGGACGAGGTGATCGCGGTCGTGGGCGCGTCGGCCACGGTCGCCCGCCACTGGTCCACTCCGCTGGCCGTGCTGTTCATCGACGGCGGCCACTCGGAGGAACCGGTGACGGCCGACTACGAGGGATGGGCGCCGCACGTGATGAAGGGCGGCGCGCTGGTCTTCCACGACATCTATCCCGATCCCGCGGACGGCGGGCAGGCGCCCTACCGGGTCTACCTACGCGCGCTGGAGTCGGGCGACTTCCGCGAGGTGCGGGTCGTCGGATCGCTGCGCGTGCTCGAAAGAGTGTGATCAGGCGCGGGCGCGCTCGCAGCCGCACTCGCCGGTGATGCGGGCCTCCCGGCCGCCGGCGTCGCGGAAGATCCCCGAGCCGGGGGTGGCGCGGGAGAGGGCGTCCGCGGCGAGCACCACCGCGGCGGCCGTGTAGGCCGACCGCTCGTTGGGGAAGTGCCGCTCGTTCACGAACTGCCACCCGGTCCAGTAGGAGCCGTCCTCGTGGCGCAGGTGCTGCATGTCGGCGAACACCGCCAGCGCGCGCTCCCGCAGCCCGGCCGCGTCGAGCGCCAGCACCAGCTCGCACGACTCCGCGCCGGTGACCCAGGGCTGGTCGGAGACGCAGCGCGCGCCGAGCCCGGGTACGACGAAGGTGTCCCACTCCAGGTCGAACCGCTGTGCCGCCGCGGCCCCGCGTACGGCGCCGCCGAGCACGGGGTAGTACCAGTCCATCGAGAACCGGCTCTTGTCGGCGAACGCCTCCGGGTGGCCGGCGATCACGTGGCCGAGCTGGTCGGCGGCGAGCTCCCAGTCGGGCTGTGGGTCGCCCAGCCGTTCGGCGAGCAGCGCCCCGCACCGCAGGCCCTGGTGGATGGAGGAGCACCCGGTGAGCAGTGCGTAGTCCGCCGGGCTTCCTTCGGCGTCGCGCTGCCAGAGGATCTCGCCGCGCGCGGTCTGCAGGCCGATGACGAAGTCGAGGGCCCGCGTCACCATCGGCCACATCGACCGGGCGAAGTCCTCGTCGCCGGTCACCAGCAGGTCGTGCCAGACCCCCACCGCGACGTACGCCGCGTGGTTGGACTCCCCGGCCGCCTCGGCGGGCTCGCCGTCGCGGACCTTCATCGGCCAGGAGCCGTCCGGGCGCTGGTGCCGTACGAGCCAGTCGTAGCCCCTGCGGGCCTCGTCGCGCAGCCCGGCCACGGTCAGCGCCATCAGGCACTCGATGTGGTTCCACGCGTCGATGTGGCCCTCGGGCCAGGGGACGCCGCCCTGGTCGTCCTGGACCGCGGCGATGCTCTCGGCCGTACGGACGACCTGCTCGGCGGTGATGATCCCCGGAACGTCGGGCACCCGCGTCATGCGGGCTTCCGCACGTAGACCACGACGCTCTTGCCGATCAGGGGGTTGAGCACGGCCTCGGCCAGCCGGGTCGCGAGGGGGCGCTTCATGATGTCCCAGACGAGCAGCTCGTGGTAGGCCTTGGCCAGCGGGTGGTCGTCGTCATTGACCCCGACCGCGCACTTGATCCACCAGTACGGCGAGTGCAGGCCGTGGGCGTAGTGGTGGCCGCCGACCTCGAGCCCGGAGGACTTCAGCTTCGCCTGGAGCTCCGCCAACGTATAAATCCGGATATGTCCGCCGGGGGCGGTGTGGTAGTCCTCCGACAGGGCCCAGCAGATCCGCTCCGGCAGGAAGCTCGGCACCGTGATCGCGGCCCGGCCGCCCGGCTTCAGCACGCGGACGATCTCGCGCATCGCGGCCATGTCGTCGGGGATGTGCTCCAGCACCTCGGCGGCGATGACGCGGTCGAACGACGCGTCGGGGAACGGCATGTGCAGGGCGTCGCCGACGACGGTGTCCCCGGTCGCGCCCGCCGGCACCTCGCCTTCCTTGTCCATCGCCGCGAACATGGCCGCCACGTTCTCCATCTCGGCGGCGTCCATGTCGAAGGCGACCACGTCGGCGCCCCGGCGCAGCACCTCGAAGGCGTGCCGGCCACCGCCGGCCCCGAGGTCGAGGACGCGGTCGCCCGGTCCGACGGGCAGCCGGTTGAAGTCGACGGTCAGCACTCGGTGCCTGCCTTTCGTGGGGTCTGGGGAGTCACCGGGGGACGTTCATCGGGGGACGCCTAGCGGGAGACGCTCATCGGGACAAGCGCCGTGCCGCGATGGCCTCGTGGTAGGCCTCGACCGTGCGCTGGGCGACGACCGGCCAGGCGTACCGCTCCATCACGCGGTCGTAGCCGCGCCGGCCGAACTCCGCGCGTTCCTCGGGGGAGTCGAGCAGGCGGCGCAGCACGGCGGCCAGCTCCTCGGGGTCGCCCGGGGTCACCTGTACGGCCGCGTCGCCGACCACCTCGGGCAGGGCGCCCGTACGGGAGGCGACCAGCGGGGTGCCGCACGCCATGTGCTCGACGGCCGGCAGCGAGAACCCCTCGTAGAGCGAGGGGACCACCGCGACCTCGGAGGTGGCGATCAGCTCGGCCAGCTCCTCGTCAGGGATGCCGTGCACGAACCGCACGCGGTCGTGCAGCGACAGCTCGTTGACGAGCTGTTCTGTGGGGCCTCCGGGGGTGGGCCTGCTCACCACGGTGAGGTCGACCTCGCGCTCGGTGGCGAGCTTGGCAACCGCCCGCAGCAGGGTCGCCACGCCCTTCATGGGCGAGTCGGCGCTGGCCACGGCCACGATCGAGTTCGGCCGCTTCGGCAGCTCGGGCCGGGGGTGGAAGAACCGGGTGTCCACGCCGAGCGGGATCAGCCGCATGTTCGACTGCGGCACGTTGAAGTCGCGGTGGATGTCGGCGAGCGACGACTCGCTGACGGTCAGGATCGGGCTCAGCCGGGGCGCCACGATGCTCTGCATGCGCACGAAGCCGTACCAGCGGCGCATCGACAGCCGCTTCCAGCCCTTGGCGGCCTTCAGCTCGATCCGCCGGTCCACGCTGATCGGGTGATGGATGGTGCCGACCACCGGGAACAGCCGCTGGATGCCGAGCAGGCCGTAGCCCAGGGTCTGGTTGTCCTGGACGACGTCGAAGTCGCCGCGCCGCCTCTTCAGCTCGCGGTAGGCCCGCAGGCTGAACGTCAGCGGCTCGGGGAAGCCGGCCGTCCACATCGTGGCGACTTCGAGCACGTCGATCCAGTCGCGGTATTCGTCGCGCTTCGGCGTGCGGAACGGGTCCTCGTCGCGGTAGAGGTCCAGGCTCGGCACCTTGTTGAGGATCACGCCCTCGTCCAGCTCCGGGTAGGGCTGGCCGGAGAAGACCTCCACGTGGTGGCCCAGGGCGACGAGCTCGCGGCTTATATGGCGCAGGTACACCCCCTGGCCGCCACAGGTGGGCTTGCTGCGGTAGGACAGCAGCGCGACGCGCAGCCTCTCCGCCAAGAGGCACCCCTTTCCAGCCGGTTTCCCGCCGTGCCCCCGTGGGGCTGCTGCCAGGAACACTACCATTTGACCTTAGATGGGGTAGGTGAGGTGGAAAGGGTCCTCGATTGACCCTCACCCTGCCCGACCTGGGCTGTTAGCTTACCCGAACGCGATTCTGTGTAACACGTTCTAGTGGCGCGTCTATAGGCATGGCCGGGCAGGGCGGTACATTCGCCTCTCATAGGCCAAGTTGGGCGCTACGAGGAGGATCCGTTGGCCAGGCGTGCGCTGATCACCGGCATCACCGGTCAGGACGGCTCCTATCTCGCAGAACACCTGCTGAGCGAGGGATACGAGGTCTGGGGCCTCGTCCGCGGGCAGGCCAACCCCCGCGTCCCGCGCGTGCGCCGCCTCCTCCAGGACGTACGGCTGGTCCGCGGCGACCTGCTCGACCAGGGGTCGCTGATCTCGGCGGTGGAGAAGGTGCAGCCCGACGAGGTCTACAACCTCGGGGCCATCTCGTTCGTGCCCATGTCGTGGGAGCAGGCCGAGCTGACCGCCGAGGTGACCGGCATGGGCGTGCTGCGCGTGCTGGAGGCCATCCGCGTCTGCTCGGGGATCACCGCGTCGCGCGGCTCGTCGGCCGGGCAGATCCGCTTCTACCAGGCGTCGTCGTCGGAGATGTTCGGCCAGGTCAGGGAGACGCCGCAGACCGAGCGCACCCCCTTCCACCCCAGGTCGCCGTACGGCGTGGCCAAGGCGTACGGGCACTTCCTCACGCAGAACTACCGCGAGTCGTACGGGATGTTCGCGGTGTCGGGCATCCTGTTCAACCACGAGTCGCCCCGGCGGGGTGCCGAGTTCGTCACCCGCAAGGTCTCGCTCGGCGTCGCGCGGATCAAGCTCGGCATGGCCACGGAGCTGCGCCTGGGCAACCTGGAGGCGCGCCGCGACTGGGGGTACGCCGGCGACTTCGTCCGGGCCATGCACATGATGCTGTCGGCCGACGAGCCCGAGGACTACGTCATCGGCACCGGGCGCACCCACTCGGTGCGCGAGCTGGTCGAGGCGGCGTTCGCCGCCGCCGGGCTGGACTGGGAGCGGCATGTCGTCTGCGACGCGTCCCTGCACCGCCCGGCGGAGGTCGACCTGCTGTGCGCGGACCCGAAGAAGGCCCGCACCCAGCTCGGCTGGGAGCCGACGGTGTCGTTCGAGGAGCTCGTGGCGATGATGGTCGAGGCCGACCTGCGCCTGCTCGCCGACGGCGGCGACCCGGAGCAGGACTCCTCCTGGGCCTGATCGGACAGGGCCTACGGCGGATCGAGCGCCCGTCCGACCGCCTCCGCGACCTTGCCGATGCCGTATTCCAGACGGCGGAAATAGGTGGCCCTGGACAGGTGGAGGCGGTGCGCGAGCAGGTCGTGGCCTCCGGCGCGGCTCAGGTAGTAGAGGCGCAGGATCTCCCCGGCCTCGGCGTCCACGGCGGACGCCGACGACGCGAGCGCCTCCACGGCCCCCCGCAGGAGGACGGCCGGCGCCTGCGGGCCTGAGGCGGCCGCCCGGCCCCGCCTGCGTAGGTCCCGCAGCGCGGTGCGGACGAGTTCGGCCGCCCGGCCCGGTCCCTCGGCGTACGGGTCCCGCATCCGGTGCAGCCACGCGGGCAGGTTGCGTCCGGTGAACGTGCGGGCGTAGAGGGCGCTCGGCCGGCCGCACCGGTAGAGGTCGTGCCGGGTGTCGCCCACGCGGCGCAGGCCGAAGCGCGCCGACATCTCCTGGTAGGGGACCCACGGCGTGGACACGACGAGCCGCCCGCCGGCGATTCCCGTGGTGAGGATGTGGCGGACGAGCGCGGCCTGGGCCCGGGCGGCCCGCGGCTCGACCGCCATCATGCCGACGACCGATCCTCCGAGGTCCAGCAGCGTGTCCGCGTGCTGCTGGAGCAGCGGCTCCAGCGCCGGTGCGCCGACGGGATCCAGCGGCGTGAGGTTGACCATGCCCACCGGGTGATCGTCGGTGTCCACCGCGAGATGGAAACCGTGGTCGGCGCCGGAGAGCCACAGCTCGCGCATCCGCTCGACCTGGCGTTCCGCCAGCCCCTCGTGCTCGCCCCACAACCGCATCAGGCGGCCGATCGCCTCGTCGTCGCCGTCCACGGCGCGCCGGACGGAGAACTCGGCGCGCTCGTCGGCGTACAGGTCGCGGCGCGCGCGCCGGCTCCCCGACAGATAGAGGACCTGGTCGGCGAGCCGGGCCCGCAGCGGCGGATCGGCGGTGCGGGCCAGCTGGCGGTGCCGATGCTCGGCGGCCCGGGCGGCCAGCTCGTCGCGGCGGACCGGATGACGCCAGCGATAGGCGAGATCGAAGAGCGTGCGGTAGGGCTCGGCGACGGTCAGCCCGTGACGATCAGGGCGGATCACGCTCAGCCGTCTCAGCCGCGTGAAGGCCTTGGGCCGCAGCCCGATCAGGGCGGTGAGGAGATCCTCGTCCGCCCCGTCGACGGCGGCCACGATCGGCAGCGCCTCGGGAGGGATGCCCCGGGACTCCGCGCCCAGGCGGCGCAGCACCTCGGTGGCGGCCGCGTCGGCCAGCGCGCCCTCCGGCGGCTCCGGTTCGGCGTCCCTGCGGATCGCCCGGCACAGCGAGTCGGTGACGAGCGGGATCCCGCCGCTGAGCCGTACGACGAGGCCGGCGTGCGCCGGGCCGGTCACGCCGAGCGCGGCGGCCAGCGCGCGGATGCCGGCGGGCGGCCACGGCCCGAGCTCGACGGTGACGAGCGGCCGGTGCGCCCATCCGGGCCGCGTGGCCAGGGGCAGCCGACCGGCGATCACGAACCGGCCGTGCCCGGTGCGGTCGACGAAACGCGCCGCCGCGGCCGCCCGGTGGTCGGTGTCGACCCCGTCGATGGCGAGCGGCCCGCGCCCCCCTGCCGGTGTGCGGTCGAGGTCCACGAAGTCGTACGCCAGCGTCGCGAGCAGCCGGCTCTTGCCGACCCCGAGCGGGCCCACCACGTTGACGATCGCCGCCCCGGGCCCGCCGTCCGCCTCGTCCAGCGCCCTGACGACGCACCGGGCGGGGTCGAGGGGGTTGAGACCCGGTTGAGACTCCGCCGGGGACGAGCGCGGATACGTTCGGATCACATCGAACACGGAGAGGTGACCATGTTCAGTGTCCTCCGCGCACGTGCCGGTGCCGCCGCCGTCGCCATCGGCGCGATGAGCGTCCTCACGGTGACCGCCGGACCCGCCCAGGCCGCCGTGAACCCGGCCAACTGCCAGTTCAGCTACAACCTGTCCATCGGGCGCGTGGCCGCCGACTGCTGGAACCCCACCCAGTCGGGGTGGCAGCTCCAGCTCACCTGCTCGCGCTTCAGGAACGGCAGCCTTTACTACGCCAGGGGATCGATCGTCTACGGCAGCGGCGTGTCGGCCGCGCAGTGCGACGCGCACACCTCGGAGATCGCCGGCGTCGACATCGTCAACCTCTGAGCCGGCGCTCACCGGCGGCTCTCCGGGCGACCAGGAGCCGCGGCGGACGACGTGCGGGAAGAGCGCATGGATTCCCCTTCGGGACGCACACCCGCGATGCGGGAAGATGGGGCGGGAAGGGTGGTTCCAGCGCATCGTGAGCCGCCTGACAGGCGGTGTCAAGATCTCCCGCACGCTCGTCCGGCCACGCTGGGCCGGCCTGCTCAGGAGGGTGGCCGGGCCAGCAGGATTCCGGCGCCGAGGGGAACGGCGACGGATGGGATGCGGATCGGCACCTTGCTCTCGCCGATCTTGAATCCGTCCACTCCCCAGCTCACCGCGACCTCGCAGTCCCCGCCGGGACGGAGAGTCACCAGCCGCCCGTCGCGGATCGCCGCGCTCAGCAGCCCGATCGTGAACGTCAGGTCGACGGAGAACGTGATCGTGAACACCTTGCGCTCGTCGGCGTAGACCTCGACGTACGGGCGGTGCTCCGAGGTGATCGAGTGCGTGGCCAGGGAGACCGGTTCGATCTTCCCCCGGCGGCCGTCCTCGTGACTGCGCACCGCGGCGGCCCGCAGCTCGCGGGATTTCTGCCACCCGGCCGCCAGGACCGTCCCGAGGGTGATCCCGTGGAGCAGGCCGGCGCCGGCCTCGGGCAGCTGGGCGACGAGTTGCCCGGCGAGGGCCGGGGCGTCGCGGCAGATCGTGCTCATCACCTGGGGGTCGCGGACGACGCGTGCCGCCGCCGCCACCGCGCCGCGCGCGCTGTCGTAAAGCGCGAGGGCGGCCGTGCCCGGATTCGGGTTGATGGTCAGGTTCATGACAGGCCTTCCCGGATCTCCTGCCGCCCCGGGTCGGGGACGACGTGAAGACGTACGGCCGGGCGGGGGCCGCGGCTCTCGTGGATCCGCACGCTCGGGGACGGGTCGGCGCGGGAGACGAGACGCACCGCCCGGCGGCGGTCCTGGTCCCGGTCGGGCGCGCGCCGGCCGCCCCGGGCCTTCCACCCGGCGAGGCCGAGGAGTGCGGCGGCGACCGCGACGAGGGCGAGCCCCGGCGGCACATCGAAGCCGGAGCCCGTCTCCTTGCGGGAGAGCTCGGTCGGCACAGCCTCAGGGCTCTCCTCGGGCGACTCCTCCGGCCGCGGCGACTCCGCTGGACTCGGTGAGGGGCTGTCCTCCGGGCTCGCCGGTGGACTCACAGGCGGACTCGCAGGCGGGCTCACCGCTGGGCTCACGAGGGACGCTTCGCTCAGGACGACGTAGATGGCATCGCCGATGGTCAGCTCGCCTCCGCCTGGAGGGCTCTGGTCCTCGACGATCTGGTCGTCGCGCGCGTCGTCCGCTCCGCCGAGCGTCAGCCCCCGGTCCGCCGCCATCTGCCGTGCCTCCTCGACCGTACGGCCGATGAGGTACGGCACCTCGGTGGAGCCGTCGAGGAGCAGGCTGACGGCCTGCCCGTAGGCGAGCCGCCCGCCGGGTGCGGGAGTCTGCTCGGCGACCTTCCACTCGCCGGTGGCCTCCGGCTGCCCGGTGGTCACGCCGAACCCGGCCTTCTCCGCTTCGGCGGTGGCCGTGGTCAGCGTCATCCCGGTCAGGTCGGGCACCTGCCCTTCCAGGTAAACGCGGACCCCCGTGATTTTGAACTCGATGCACGACAGCGTCTCCGCGCCGCTCACGTAACTCGTCCCGGGAGGAACGGGATCGGGCACGGTCACGATCCCATAGCCGAAATGGTTGTGGAGCGTCTCGTACGCCTGCTCGTACGTCTGACCGATCACGTTGGGCGGGGGCGGGCATTTCGCGGCCTGCGCCGGGGTGGCCCAGAACGCGGCGACGGCCAGGGCGAGGGCCGCGATCAGGCGTACCGGCATCATCGTCTCCGGAGCGAGTCGAGGTTGTCCGAGAGGAACGGGGACGGGCTTCCCGAATGATGGGCTTCCCGAATGATGGGCTTCCCGAATGATGGGCTTCTCGAGAAAAGGTGCGAAGAATCGCGGCCGGCTCGCCTGAGTATCCCCCTACTCATATGCGCGAGCGCAATTCCCCGGTCCGTTGAGCGGACCGCAGGACGTCGTGGTCACCGGGCACGTGCCGGGCAGTGCCGGGCGACCGCCCGCCACTCCGCCTCGCGCGGCGCCTCGTCCGTAGTGATCGTCGTGACCAGCACGAGCCGCCATGGACCTCAAATTGACATAAAACCTACCAATTGTGCATGCTTTGGGCATGCGGCAAATCACGCCAGAGGTCGTGCCGCCGGCGCGACGCGGGCACGAGCAGGCCGTGCTGGGCCTGCTGCGCGCGTACGGCCCGCTCAACCGGGGCGAGCTCAGCCGGCGGTGCGGCCTGTCGCGGACGACCCTGCACGACACGCTCAGCGGGCTGCTGGCCGCGGGCGCGGTGGTCACCGCGACGCCGGACGCGACGCCGGACGAGGCGCCGCGCGGCCGGGGCCGTCCCGCCGAGCGGCTGGCACTCAACCCCGCGGCCGGACAGGCACTCGGCATCGACTTCTCCCGCCGCGCGGTGCACGTTGCCGCCGTCGGCGTGACGTACGAGATCGTGGGCACGGCGGGGGAGGCGCACGCGCCCGGCCTGCCGTGGCCCGACCGGGTGGCGCTCGCCGAGCGCCTCGTCCGCGGGCTGCTCGGCGGCGGGTTGTGGCGCATGGCGCTCAAGGGCGTCGGCGTGGGCGTCGTGGGCCCCCTGGCCGGGGACGGAGCGCGGGACGGCGCCCTGTCCGGCGTCGCGGCCCTGCTCGGGGAGCGCTTCGGCGGGCCGGTGCTGCTGGACAACAACACCAGGCTCGCGGCGCTCGCCGAATCGACGTGGGGCGCGGCGGCCGGTGACCAGGACGCGCTCTATCTGCGGCTGTCGTACGGCGTCGGCGGCGGCGTGGTGGCCGGAGGAGTGCTGCACCGCGGGGCCGACGGAGTGTCGGGGGAGATCGGGCACGTTCCGGTGGACCCGGCCGGGAGGCCCTGCGAGTGCGGCGGCACGGGATGCCTGGAGACCGTGGCCTCGATCAGGGCGGTGCTCGACGCGTACCGCGCCAGGGGCGGCAGGGGCGACGACCTGCCCGCGCTGAGGACCGCCGTGGAGGCGCGCGACCCGATCGCCCTCGGTCTGCTGTCCGAGGTGGGCGGCCAGATCGGGCGGGTGCTCGCCACGCTGTCCAACGCGATCGGGCCCAGGGTGATCGTCATCGGTGGCGAGCTGGCCGAGCTCGGCGCCCCGCTCCTGGAGCCCGTGCGGAAGGCCCTGGACGCGGGGGCGGTGCCGATCTCGCGCCATCGGCTGACCCTGCGCCGGGCGGCGCTCGGCGACGTCGCGGGCGCGCTCGGCGGCGTCGCCCTGGCGCTCGGGGAGTCCCCGCTGCTGTCGCGCTACCCGACGGCGGAGCCGGAGCCCCGCCCCGCGGCTACACCCGCCAGCGGTCCTGCCGACTCATTGGCGGGCGGTCCCGCGGATTCACGGGCTGGCGGCCTTGTGGAGTCACCCGCCGACAGACGCGGCGGGCACTCGTCCCGCACCACCCGCGGGCGGGGCACGGCGCAGGCCCGGCCGCGCCTGCCCCTGACTCCGCTGCCGACGCTGCCGGTCAGCCGAGGGCGACGGGCAGCGTCTTGATGCCGTTGATGAAGTAGGACCTCAGCCGGGTGGCCTCGCCGGTCTGCCGGATTCCGGGCAGGCGCTCGGCCAGCACCTCGAACAGCACCCGAAGCTCCAGCTTGGCCAGGTGGTTGCCGAGGCAGAAGTGCGCCCCGCCGCCGCCGAAGCCGATCTGCGGGTTGGGGTCGCGGCCGATGTCGAACTCCTCGGGCCGCTCGAAGACCTCCTCGTCCCGGTTGGCCGACGCGTAGAAGACCACCACCTTGTCGCCCTCGGCGATCTTCCGGCCGCGGATCTCGGTGTCCGCCGTGGCCGTACGCCGGAACAGGTTGACCGGGGACACCCACCGGACGATCTCGTCGGCGGCCGTCCTCGCGAGAGAAGGGTCGTCCACCAGGCGCTTCCACTGGTCCGGGTGCTCGAAGAGGGTCAGCATGCCTCCGGACGCCGCGTTCCGCGTGGTCTCGTTGCCCGCCACGATGAGCAGCAGGACGAACAGGTCGAACTCGTCCTCGGTCAGCGTCTGCCCGTTCTCGTCGGGCTGCAGGAGCCTGGTGACGATGTCGTCGCGCGGCTCCTGCCTGCGCGCCGCGGCCAGCGTGTGGGCGTACGAGTAGACCTCGAAGGCGGCGGCCTGCCCCTCCTCGGGGCTGCCGGCGTAGTCGGGGTCGTCGCTGCCGATCATGCGGTTGGACCACTCGAAGATCTTGTCCCGGTCCTCGACCGGCGCGCCGAGCAGCTCGCAGATCACGTACAGCGGGAGCGGCGCGGCGATGTCCCGCACGAAGTCGACCTCGGGCTTGCCCTGCACCTCGTCCACCAGGGCGTGGCAGATGTCCCTGATGTGCTCCTCCAGCCGCCCGATCTGGCGCGGGGTGAAGCCGCGGTTGACCAGCGAGCGGCGCCGGGTGTGGTCGGGCGGGTCCTGGTTGAGCATCATCAGCCGCTGGAACTGGCGCTGCTCCTCGGGCATCTCGTCGAACAGGGCCAGTTTCCGCGCGGAGGAGAAGAGGTCGGAGTGACGGGAGACGTGGACGACGTCCGCGTGCTTGGTGACCGCCCAGAATCCGGGCCAGTCGCCTTCTCCCTCGTGCCGGTAGACGGGCGCGTTGTCCCTCAGCCAGCGGAGCTGGTCGTGCGGCACCCCGCTGCGCGCGTAGCGGTCCATGTCGACGAGGTTGATTTCCATGGCCTCACCTAATCGGGTTTTGGCTGCCCGTGGTAATAGAGACGGTCGTCCCGGTCGCGCGCTTGCCCGCACTGTTTCTGAAACGTGTTCTATTACGGAGCCGACGGCGCGTCAAGCGACCCTCGGGTGAAGGATCGCTGCCGCGAGGCTAAATGTCGGTGGGCTCTGGTACGACTGGGCGCATGGGTGTGAGCGTCGAGGAGTTCCTCTCCATGCTGGGCCGGTTGCCCGAGGTCAGCCAGGGTGAGGGCGGCGACTGGGTGTCGTTCAAGGTGCGCGGCAAGGGCTTCGGCTACCTGTGGGAGCGCACCGAGACGGTGGGCCTCAAGGCGACGATCGAGGAGCAGATCGCGCTAGTGGCCGAGCGGCCCGAGGTGTTCGAGCCGCAGTTCACCGCCGGGCGTTTCGGCTGGGTCGTGGTCCATCTGGCCAAGATCGACGCTGACGAGCTGTTCGAGCTGGTGACCGAGGCATGGTGCCTGACCGCGCCGAAGACCCTCGTCGAGGCCTACGAAGCCCGGTCATAGCCCAGGTGGTTCACCGCCGCAGCCCGGGCCCTACGCCTCCTGGCCGGGCGATCGGTGCCGGCAGGGTCTTGGTGCGTTGTCCGCCAATGTTCACTGGGGGTGGAGGGAGCGGAGCGGAAGGGAACGAGGACCGCAGCGAAGGCCCAGCGAAGCGGGTTTCGCGAGGACCGGAGTTTCCTTGCGGCGCAGTGACCGACTTGCTCAAGGTCCGCCGACCTGTCCGCCAGGCATCACCGAGGACTTCCGGTGCGGTGACCGACGTACTCAAGGCTTGTGGACACGTCCGCCAGGCGTCCTATCCGAGACCCGTGGCCTAAGCGTCCTGGTCGGGCCATTCCTCCTGGTCGGGGCCGTGGACGTGGCCGTGACCAGGGGCGGGGCGAGGCTCGGCCGGGTGTTCGCGGAGCCGTCTGACGACCTCCGCGAGCTCGGCGCGGGTGTGGATGCCGAGCTTGCGGTAGATGCGGGCGAGATGAGTGTCCACGGTCCGCTTGCTGATGGACAGCTCGTTCGCGACCTGGAGGTTGCTCATGCCGCGCAGGACCAGGTCGGTGACCCGCATCTCCCCGGCGGTCAGGGGTGACGGGCCGTCGGACTGCGCGCCGCGGGCCCGGCTGCCGATCGTGGCGAGGTTGCGCTCGGCGAGCGCGGCGAGCCGTACGGCGCCGCAGCCGTCGGCCAGGTCGTACGCCTCGCTGAGGGTGTCGTGGGCGCGGCGTGTCTCCCCGGCGGCCCGGAGGGCGATGCCCAGGCGCACCATCGCCCGGATGCGTTCGATGCCGCCGGGCCCGTCGAGCACCGACAGCGCCTCGCTGAGCAGGTCGAGGCGGCGGGTGCCCTCGGTGGTCGTGCTCGCGGTGCTCAGCGCGCGGCCGACGCAGTCGGGAGCGCCCCAGGCCCGGGCGAGTTCGAGCTCCTCCTCGGCCAGGCGGTGGGCCGGCCCGCGCTGGCCGATCCGCAGGTAGGCGAGGGCAGCCTGGCCGCGCCAGCCCGCGCACGCCGGGTTGACCACCCCCGCCGACAGGAGCTGCCGCCCGGCCTCCAGCAGGGCCGGCAGTCCCTCGCGTACGTCGCCCCTGGCGATCGCCACGCGGCCCTGGGTCTCAAGCAGGGCCGCCTGCAGCAGGGGGTGCACCGGTTCGCGTGTGGTGACCTCGTCGAACAACGCGTGGGCGACGTCGAGTTCGTCGCGTTCGAGGTGCACGCGGGCCATGCACGACACGGCGGCGACGTGCAGCCCGGAGGCGTGCGAGCCGCGGGCGAAGTGGACGGCCTCGCGGGCGTGCGCCAGTGACGCGCGCAGCTCGCCTCTGCGGTAGGCGATGTCCGACTGCAGTGTGACGGCGAGGGCCTGCCCGGTCATCGAGGCGCGCGCTCGCGCCTCGGCGGCCACCTGTTCCGACCAGTACGCCGCCTCGTCCACGCGGCCCGCCCACACCAGCGCCATGACCAGCGTCGGCGGGATCGAGCCGCCACCGTCGAGGCAGCGCCGGGCCAGGGCCAGCGTGCGGCCGCGGTTCCTGCCCCTGGCCGCGCCGGACAGCGCGGCGGAGGCGAGGTAGTCCTGCGCTCCCGCACCGGTGGCGGCGCCGGGCTCGGCGTTGAGCTGCCGCATCGCCGCGCGCGAGCCGTACGACTGGCCGGTCAGCAGCGCCTGCGCGCTGAGCCGCAGCAGCACCTCGCGGTCGGGGAGCCCGCCGGGCGGGTCCTCGTCGAAGCCCCGGGCGATGTCGCAGAAGGCGGCGGCGGCCTCGGAGGAGTTGAGCGTGAGCAGGGCGGTGGCGAAGGGCGCCAGGGAGTCCGCCCGCTCACCGGCGTCGCCGGCGAGCGCGGTCACGGTGCGCAGGTGCCGCAGGCAGGCGGGGATGTCGAGGTGCACCTCGACGGCGCCCAGCTCGGCCGTCACCTGGAGGACGGTGTGGTCCTTGGCCGTGGCGAGCGCGCGGTGGAGATAGCGGGTCGCGTCCTCCCAGGCGTTCTCGGAGACCGCCTCCCGCGCCGCCTCGCGCAGCACCGACACGGCCCACGGGTCGCCGGTGGGGCTGGCCGACAGCAGGTGCCGGGCCGACCGTTTGGGGGGCGAGCCGAGGCGGTGCAGCAGCGAGGCGGCCCGCCGGTGCATCTCGTCGCGCGTCCGGGGGTCCATGCGGGCGAGGATCGTCGACTGGACGAGGTCGTGCGTGAACCGTTGCGGCGGGCTGCCCTCGAGCAGGCCCGCCCCCGCGAGCGCGTGGCCCGCCTCCTCGGCCGCGACCGCGCCGTAGCCGGCCAGCATCGCCGCCGTCTCAAGCCCGGCGTACGGCGCGATGATGGCCAGGCTCTGCAGCAGGGCGAGCAGGGACGGATATCGGCCGCTGAGCCATTCCAGGACGGTCTCCGACAGGGCCGTCGCGCCGATCCGCATCACCCGGGGCAGCTCGGACCGCTGGGGCAGGACGTCGGCGGCGGCCAGCCGTCCGGCCGTCTCCAGCAGGAGCAGCGGGTTTCCCTTGGTCAGGCGGTGACAGGCGGCGACGATCTCGTCGTCCACCGGGGCGCCGAGCGCCGACTCCAGGAGCGTGGCGGCGCATCTGCGGCACAGCGCCGAGGGCCGCAGCGAGCGCGCGTACGGCAACGCCAGGATGTCGCGTACCGCGTCGCCGCCGGTGCGGTCCTCCACGTCGCAGGTCAGGATCATCGCGATGGGCAGGCCGTCGAGCCGCCTGGCGATGTAGGAGCACCACTGCGCCGACTGCGGGTCGGCGTGGTTGAGGTCGTCGACCGCGATGATCAGCGGCTGTCCCGCGGTCAGCGAGCGGGTGGCCCGATAGAGGTCGTCGAGCAGCGTGGCGGGCACGGCGGGCGCGCTCCCGTCGTACGGCACCGCCGTCAGCGCCGGCGCGCGCGCACCGCCGTCGAGGACGGCGGCGGGGGCGCCGGGCTCGGCCCGTCCCGAGCCGCTCATCATCGGGTCGAACAGCTGCCGGACGATGCCGAACGCGAAGGAGCGCTCGTCGGTGTGGCCGCGGGCGCTCAGCACGACGCCGCCCGGCCTGCGCGCCAGTGCCGCGTGCAGCAGCCGGGTCTTCCCGATCCCTCGCGTGCCCTGAATGACCAGTACGGCCGGTCTTCCTTCTTGAAGCCCGGCCAGCACCTCGTCGACGACCCCTAGCTCCTTGTCTCGGTGCAGTAGTACCGGTCGCCCTGAGGCCATCCCTACCCCCGGACCATGTACTGATTTTTCTCGACATAGGGATCATGCCGGACAGGGCCAGCGGGTTGTCAATACTTGAAATCGCGACTAGTAAACATAATGATACTGACCGCTTAAGTGACATGGCGTCAGGATTTCCGGTCAATCGGATGGGGATTTCCGCCCCACTGTGTCAAAACCCCTATGGCGTAGGCAATCCGGGCGGCCGAATCATAGCGGCAGGTCGGCGGGCGCGGCCCTGAGGGGTGGTGCGCATACGTATTCCGCCGTGCCGCCGGCGATACGCATCATCGTACGCACAGGTCCGGATCGCGCTTTGTGCGCGCCGGTTGTACGTATGCGTCCGTGAACCGACAAATACGTCTTTACTTTTTCCACAAGTCAATGGAATTCTCCGCTCATCGGCTAATCGCGGAGTGAATGGCGGAGGGCATGGAACGGCCACGGCTCAAGGCGCACTTCACCACCGAAGTCCTCGACGACGCGAAAGTCTTCCTATTGGCGGAAGGCCAGCACTATCTCGTACGCGGCGCGGGCTCGGGCCGCGTCCTCCCCTATCTCGACGGCCGGCACACGGTGATGGACATCGTCCAGGCCCTCGCCGGTGAGCTGTCCCCGGCCCAGGCGGTGCTCGCCGTACGGCGTTATGAGGCCGCCGGCCATCTGACCGAGGGCAGGCCGCCCCTGGCCGATCCGGTGCTCGCCTTCTGGGACGCGCAGGGCATCGACCCCGCGGCCGTCGTCGCGGCCCTGGAGCGGACGTCCTTCCGGCTGTTCGCGGGCGAGGGCGTCGACCCCCGCCCGATCGAGGCGCTTCTGCACGAGCACGGGCTGCGCACCGCCCCGGACGGCGACGGCCCGGTCGTGGCGGTGGTCCACGACTACCTCGACCCGGGCCTGGCGGAGCTCAACGCCGAGTGCCTGGCGGCCGGGCGGCCCTGGGTGCTGGTGAGGCCGGCCGGCACCGTGGCCTGGCTGGGGCCGCTGTTCCAGCCGGGGGAGACGGGCTGCTGGGCCTGCATGTCCCAGCGGATCGAGGGCAACCGGCAGGTCGAGCGCTATCTCGCGGGCAAGCGGGGCGACGGGCGGCCGACGCATCCGGTCCGCGAGGCCCTGCCGGGCGGTGCGGCGGCGGTGGGCGGGCTGCTCGCGGCCGAGCTCGCCCGTACGGCGGCCACCGGCAGGCCCTCGACCCTCCAGGGCAAGATGATCACGCTCGACCTGCGCACGCTCACCAGCGCCGAGCACCAGCTCGTCCGGCTGCCGCAGTGCCCGTCGTGCGGCGACCCCTCGCTGATCCGCGACCGCGAGCCGAAGGTGGCGCTGGCCGCGCGGACCGCCCGCCACGCGACCGACGGCGGCTACCGGGTCGAGCAGCCCTCGGCGACGTACGCCCGGCTGGAGCGGCACATCAGCCCCTACCTGGGCGCGGTCACCCGGCTGCGGCCGTGGGCCGACGAGGACAACGGCGTGACCTACAGCTTCACCGCCGGTCACAACTTCGCCATGCTGGGCGACAACATGGACCTGCTGCGCCGCAACCTGCGCGGGCAGAGCGGCGGCAAGGGCCGCACCGAGATCCAGGCCAAGGTCAGCGCCGTGTGCGAGGCGATCGAGCGTTACTCGGGCGTGTGGCGCGGCGAGGAGCCGGTGATCAAGGCGGCCTACGCCGACCTCGACGAGGGTCTCGCGGTGCACCCGGCCGACCTGCTGCTGTTCTCCGACAAGCAGTACGGCGACAGGGACGCCTGGAACAGTGACCCGTCCCCCCGGCTGCACCTGGTGCCCGAGAGGTTCCGTACGGACCTGCCGCTCGACTGGTCGCGGGCCTGGTCGCTGACCGCCGACGAGGAGCGGCTGGTCCCCGCCGGCTACGCCTGGTATGGCCATCCCGACCTCGAACGCCACTTCTACTGCGTCGGCGACTCCAACGGCAGCGCCTCGGGCAACACGCTGGAGGAGGCGATCCTCCAGGGGTTCTGCGAGGTCGTGGAGCGGGACGCGGTCGCGCTGTGGTGGTACAACCGGGTCCGGCGGCCCGCCTTCGACCTCGACTCGCTCAACGACCCGTACGTTGACACGCTGCGCGAGTTCTACGCCGACATGGGCCGGAGCCTGTGGCTGCTCGACCTGACCAGCGACCTCGGCGTCCCGGCCTTCGCCGGTGTCTCCCATCGGCTCGACCACCCGGTGCAGGACATCATCGTGGGGTTCGGCGCCCACCTCGATCCCCGGATCGCCGCGCTGCGCACGCTTACCGAGGTCAACCAGTTCCTCCCGTCCGTACGCCGCAGGGACGAGAACGGCGAGACGATCTATCACGACGACGACATCGCGACGCTCCGCTGGTGGAAGGAGACCACGCTCGACAGCGACCCCTGGCTGCTGCCCGACCCCGCGCAGCGGGCCCGCACGCTCGCGGACTATCGGCTGCCCGAGGGGGCAGACCTCGCGGCCGACGTCGAGACCTGCGTCGCCAGGGCCGCCGCCTGCGGCCTTGAGGTGATCGTCCTCGACCAGACGCGGCCGGATCTGGAGCTCAACGTCGCCCGGGTGCTGGTCCCCGGCATGCGGCACTTCTGGCGACGGCTCGGCCCGGGCCGCCTGTACGACGTGCCGGTGGCCCTCGGCTGGCGGACGGAACCGGCTCTGGAGGAGGAGCTCAACCCCACCAGCGTCTTCTTCTGACCCGATAGGGGGAGCAATGCACACCGTTCAGGTGCGGCTGCGCCGCGACGCCGGCCTGTCCGAACCGGAGGAGACGCCGGGGGTGGTCACCCTGGCCACGCCGTTCGGCCCCGCCACGCTGCGGGGCCTGCCGCCCGGCGCGGTCGCCGCGCTGCGCGCGCTGGCCCGCGGCGGCACGAGCGAGGACGAGCTGGCCAGGACCGTCACCGAGCACGACGGCGAGGGCGGGCTGCTGCGCTGGCACCTGCTGCTGCGCAAGCTGTCGGCCGGCGCGCTGCTGGAGCGGGCCGTCCTGTTGGTGCCGTCCGGCGGAGAGGCCGTGGTGCCGTCCGGCGGAGAAACGGTGCCGTCCGGCGGAGAGATGGCGACAGCCGGGGCCGAGCCGGTGGCCGTGCTGCGCCCCTTCGGCGGCGGCCCGCTGCGCCCGGCCGCGCCGCTCGCAGCCGACGCCCGGGTCCGCCTGTCGAGGTTCGCCATCGCGGTGCCGGAGGACGGCAGGCTCGTGGTGCGCGTGCCCCGCAGCCCCCTCGGGGTCGAGCTAGCCCCGGCCGCCGCGCCGCTGCTCGGCCTGCTCGCGGACTGGACGACCCCGGCCGGTCTCGCCTGCCCCGGGCTGCCGGCCGAGACGACGGCGGCGGTGCTCGGTCTGTTCGCCGACGCCGGGCTGCTGGTGCGGCCGACGCCGGAGGGGGAGGACCCCGAGCGCGGCGCCGCCCCGCTCGCCCAGTGGTCGCCGGCCGACCTGTGGCTGCACACCCGCACCCGGGAGCCGCGTACGACCGGGCGCTACGGCGGCACCTATCCGCTCCGGGGCGTGCAGGATCCGCTGCCGGTGGCGCCGCCCGCCTTCGCCGGCCCCCGGAGCGCCCTGGAGCCGCCGGACCTGGACGCGATAGCGAAGACCGAGGCGAGCCTGACCGACGTGCTGGAGGCCCGCCGCTCGATCCGCGAGCACGACGCCGCCGCCCCGATCACCCTCGACCGCCTGGGCGAGCTGCTCTACCGCACGATGCGCCAGCGGCGCACCTTCACCGGGGAGGACGGCCAGGAGCTGGCCGACCGGCCCTACCCGTCCGGCGGCGCGGTCCACGAGCTGGAGGTCTATCCCCTCGTCGTCTCCTGCGAGGGCCTGGAGCCCGGCCTGTGGCACTACGCCGCCCACGCGCACGCGCTGGAACGGGTGGCCGATCCCGGCCCGGCGACCCGTACGCTGCTCGACCGGGCCAGGTCGGCGGCCATGATGACCGAGGACCCGCAGGTCCTGCTGATCGTGACGGCCCGCTTCGGGCGGGTGATGTGGAAGTACGAGACCATCGCCTACTCGCTGATCCTCAAGCACGTGGGCGTGCTCTACCAGACCTTCTACCTGGTGGCCACGGCCATGGGCCTGGCGGTCTGCGGGCTCGGCGGCGGTGACGCGGCGGAGTTCGCCGCGGCCAGCGGGCTCGACCCCCACGCGGAGGGCAGCGTGGGCGAGCTGCTGCTCGGCAGCAGGAAGGGCGGTGTGGCGGGGACGCCGCCGGGATGGTCCCCGGAGGTGCCGTCATGAAGTTCCGGTTGAAGGCACTGCAGCGGATGCGGGAGCCCGACGAGCTCGACTCCCCGACCCTGCTCGCCTCCCCGCGCGGCTGGATCGCCACGTTCGTCGTGCTCATCGTGGTCGTCGCCGCGGGGGTGTGGTCGTTCGTCGGCAGGCTGCCGGTCACCGTCACCGCCAAGGGGCTGCTGACCCATCCGGCGGGCACCGCCCAGTTGCAGAGCCCGTACACCGGGACCGTGCGGACGATGATGGTGAGCCCCGGCCTGCGGGTGGTGCGCGGGCAGGCGGTGGCGGAGGTCCTGCGGGCCGACGGCACCGTGCGCACCGTGAGCAGCCCGTTCTCCGGCGAGGTCGTGACCACCTCGGCGAGCGAGGGCGCGATGGTCCGCGAGGGCGACGGGCTGCTCGCGATGGAGCGGACCGACGCCCCCCGCGACCGCCTGGTCGCGATGCTGTTCGTGCCGGGCGACCACGCGCTCGGCATCGCCCCCGGCCGTACGGTGGACCTCGCGGTCTCCGACGCCCCGCCCGGCGTGTTCGGGCTGCTGCGCGGCAGGGTGACCTCGATCAGCCCCTATCCGCTGATGGCGGAGGGCGTCGCCGCCCTGGTCGGCGGCGACCTCGCGGCTCGCGGCTATCTCACCGCGGAGCCGCCCCGCCTGGTGGTCGTCGATCTCCTGCCCGACCCCCGCACGATCTCCGGATACTCCTGGACGACCGAGACCGGTCCCCCGATGGAGCTGCGGTCGCAGGTCACGGTGACGGGCACCGTCACGCTCGGCAGCCAGACGCCTTTCAACCTGCTCCTCGGACGTTGAGAAGGAGACGGATGAGCCAGGTCACGGCCTCTCGCGCCGACGCCCCGCCGCCCGACGCCCCGCGCCGGCGCGAACCCCGCAGACGGGGGCGCGTGAGCACGCCGACCGTGATCCAGATGGAGGCCGTCGAGTGCGGGGCCGCCGCCCTCGCCATGGTCCTCGGCCATTACGGCAGGTTCGTGCCCCTTGAGGAGCTGCGGGCCGCGTGCGCGGTGTCCCGGGACGGCGCGAAGGCGTCCAGCGTGATCGCCGCCGCCCGCAAGTACGGCCTGAACGCCAAGGGCTTCCAGATGGAGCTGGAGGACCTGCGCGACGTCGTCAAACCGGCGATCATCTTCTGGGCGTTCCAGCACTTCATGGTCGTCGAGGGCATCCGCACCCGTTTCGGCAGGCCGGTGGTGGCGGTCAACGACCCCGCGAGCGGCCCGCGCCTGGTCGACTGGGACGAGTTCGACTCGGGCTTCACCGGCATCGTGCTGACCTTCGAGCCCGGGCCCGGGTTCCGGCCCGGCGGCCGGCCCACCCGGGTGGCCGAGGCGCTGCTGTCGCGCCGCATGCCCTCCGGCCGGGCGCTGCCGCTGGTGCTGCTGGCCAGCCTGCTGCTGGTCGTGCCCGGGATCATCGCGCCGGCGTTCAGCCGGGTGTTCATCGACCACATCCTCACCGGCCGCGATCCCGGTTTCATCCTGCCGCTGCTGGTGGCGATGTCGGTGACCGCCCTGGCGATGTTCGTGCTGACCTCGGTGCAGCGGCACTACCTGCTGCGGATGGAAATACGGATGGGGCTGGTCAGCTCCGCCCGTTTCTTCCGGCATCTGCTGCGCCTGCCGGTGGAGTTCTTCCTGCAACGCAGGCCCGCCGAGGTCGCCAGGCGGGTGTCGGCCAACGACATGGTCGCCGAGATCCTGTCCAGGGACCTGGCGGTCACCGTCGTCAACCTCGTGCTGGTGCTCTTCTACGCGGTCGTCCTGATCCGCTACGACGTGCTGCTCGGCCTCATCGGTGTGGGCATGGCGCTGCTCAACATCCTCGTGCTGCGGCAGGTGTCCAGGGCGAGGACCGACGCCGTGGCCGCGCTGCGGGCCGATCTCGGCAACCTCACGTCGGCCACCTTCAACACGCTGCAGCTCGTGGAGACCGTCAAGGCCACCGGCGCCGAGCCCAGCGCGTTCCAGCGGTGGGCGGGCTTCCTGGCCAAGGCCGTGACCGCCCGGCAGCGGCTGGGCGTGCCCAGCGCGGTCATCACGGTCGTGCCCCCGCTGCTCGCCGGGGTCAACAGCGGGCTCATCCTGCTCGTCGGCGGCCTGCGGGTGGTGGACGGCGCGGTCAGCGTCGGCCTGCTGGTGGCCTTCCAGAGCCTGCTCGGCGCGCTCTCGCGGCCGGTCACCCAGCTCACCAACCTCGGCGGGCGGCTGCAGGACATCTCGGCCGACATCACCCGGCTGTACGACGTGGAACGCCACCCCCGCTCGCCCGTCTTCGACCGCCCGGACCGGCCGTCCGGAAGCCGGCTCGACGGGTCGATCACCTTCGAGGACGTGACGTTCGGCTACAACCCGCTGGCCAAGCCGGTCATCAAGAACGTGTCGTTCTCGGTGGTGCCGGGCCGGCGGGTGGCGATCGTCGGGGGCTCGGGAAGCGGGAAATCGACCATCGGCCGCCTCGTGGCGGGGCTCTACCGGCCGGCGTCGGGCCGGGTGCTGCTCGACGGGCGCGACCGCGAGGAGATCTCCAGGACCGAGCTGGCGGCCTCGGTCGCGTACGTGGACCAGGACATCTCGCTGTTCGAGGGCACGGTGCGCGACAACCTCACGCTGTGGAGCGACGACATCTCCGACGAGGTCGTCACCGCCGCGCTGCACGACGCGGCCATCTTCGACGTCATCTCCGCCCGCCCCGGCGGCCTCAACAGCCGGGTGCGCGAGGGCGGGCGCAACTTCAGCGGCGGGCAGCGCCAGCGGCTTGAGCTGGCCAGGGCGCTGGCCGGGCAGCCGACCCTGCTCGTGCTCGACGAGGCGACCAGCGCCCTCGACCCGGAGACCGAACGGGTCATCGCCGACAACCTGCGCCGCCGGGGATGCGCCTGCCTGATCATCGCCCACCGGCTGTCGACCGTACGCGACGCCGACGAGATTCTCGTGCTGCACCAGGGCGAGGTGGTGGAACGCGGCACGCACGACGACCTCATGCGCCTGGGCGGCCACTACGCCCGCCTGATCGAGAACGCCCGGCCGGGCGGTGAGGGGATGGACCGATGAGCGTCTCGACCGCGACGCCGTCCTCGACGTTCTCGGCGTTCTTCACCGACGCGGCCACACCCATCGACTACTCGGCCGACCGGCTGCTCGTGCTGGCCGACCTGCGCGAGGTGCTGCTGGTCGAGCGCGGCGCGGTCGACCTGTTCGCCGTACGCCTGGAGAACGGCAGGCCGGTCGGCAGGTGGAACTACCTGTGCCGGGTGCGGCAGGGCGCGCTGGTGCTCGGCTCGCCGCGCGGCCCCAGGCACAGCATCGTCGGGCGGCCGGTGCTCGGCGCCCGCGTGTCGAGCCTGCCGCTGGCCCGGCTTGAGGGCCTGTCGGCCCGGCGCGTCGACGGCCCGTCCGCGTCGGGCAAGGCGGTCCGCGCCCTGCCCACCCGCGAGTACGGCATGGCGGTGCGCGAGTTCGTCCAGGGCCTGGAGGCCGGCGTGGTGGCGCTCGCCGCGTCGATGCGCGACACGCTGCCCCCGCGTGACTTCGTCCCCCTGTCACCGGACGAGCCGACCGTCGTCCGCGAGGGCGAGGCCGTACGGTCGGTCGACGGACTGCGGTGGATCACCGTCGAGGACGGCGTGGTCGAGATGCCGGACGGCGTCGCCGGTCAGCTCAGCGCGGGCGCCGAGGTGTGCGTCACCGAGCGGGACTGGCTGGTGGCGCTCGGCCCGGCCCGGCTGCGCGCCCGCTCGACCCTCGACCTGCTGGGCGCGGGCGAGCTGTGGCACCGGTGGGTCGAATACACCACCCGCTTCCTCTACATGATCGACCGGCGGATCGAGCGCCGGAACTCGACCGAGCTGAGGGCGCTGACGAGCCGGGCCGAGCGGGGCGGCGACGTGCTGCGCGCCACCGCCCGGGGGTTCGACACGCTGGTGCGCGACACCGAGGCGCGGGTGCGCCTCACCGATGTGGCCGGGGACCCGCCCATGCTGGCCGCCGCGCGCCTGGTGGCCTCGCACGCCGGGTTCTCGGGGGTCGCGCCCCCGCCGGGAACGGCGCACGGCGGCCGGATCGACCCGCTGCAGGCCATCGCGCTCGCCTCGGGCGTACGCACCCGCCGGATCAGGCTGGAGGATCGCTGGTGGCGGCGGGACATCGGGCCGATGGTGGGCTACCGCTCCTCCGACGGTGAGCCGGTGGCGCTGCTGCCCATCGGGTCGCGCTATGTCATGGCCGCGCCGGGGGAGGAGCGCGTCACCCCGGTCACCGCGGCGGTCGCCGGCACGCTGACCCGGCACGCGGACGTGCTGTACGAGCCGCTGCCGCCGGCCGTCACCGGGGTGGGCGGGCTGCTGCGCTTCGGCCTGGCCAAGAACCGCAAGGACCTGTGGACCCTGCTCAGCCTCGGGACGCTGGTGGCCTGCATCGGCCTGCTGGTGCCGGCCATGACCGGCCTCGTGCTCGGCACGTACGTGGCCAGGGCCGAGCGCGAGATGATCGTGCAGGGCGCGCTGCTGGTGATCGCGGGCTCGCTCGTGGCGGCCGCGCTGTCCGTGGTGCAGAACTTCGCCGCGCTGCGCATCGAGGGCAGATCGTCGGCCCGACTGCAGGCGGGCGCCTGGATGCGGCTGCTGTCGCTGCCCGCGACGTTCTTCACCGACTACTCCACGGCCGAGCTGGGCACCACGGTCCTCGGCGTCAGCGTGGTGCAGGAGACGCTGTCCGGTGTGATGACGACGGCGGCCCTCGGCCTGTTCGCCGGCCTGGCCAACCTGGTGCTCGTCTACTTCTACGACGTACGGCTCGCGCTGATCGCGACGACGCTCGTGCTGGTAGGGGTGCTCGTGTGCGCGGTCGCGGGCTACTTCGAGGTGCGGCTGCAACGCCGGCTCTACACCCAGGAGCAGCGGCTGTCGTCGCGGGTCTTCCAGCTTCTGACGGCCGTGCCGAAGCTGCGGGTGGCGGCGGCCGAGGAGCGGGGCTTCGGGGTCTGGGCGGCGGAGTTCCTCAAGGCGCGCAGCATCGGCGTGTCCGCACGCCGGGTGCAGAACCTCGTCACGACCTTCAACGCCGGCTTCCCACTGGTCGCCTCGGTCATCGTCTTCGCCGTGGTGGCCGGGCCGATGCTCGGGGACGTGTCCGTCTCCGCGTTCCTGGCGTTCTTCGCCGCGTTCAACCTGCTGCTGGCCTCGGTGCTGCAGTTCACCGGCGCGGCGATCACCGCGATGAGCGTGGTGCCCATGCTGGAGCGGCTGCGGCCGATCCTGGCGGCCGAGCCGGAGGAGCACGCGGGCAAGGCCGACCCGGGCGAGCTGTCGGGCCGGATCGAGCTGTCGCGGGTGTCGTTCCGCTATGGCGAGGACGGCCCGCTCGTCCTGGACGGGGTGGACCTGTCGGTCGAGCCCGGCGAGTTCGTCGCGATCGTCGGCCCGACCGGCAGCGGCAAGTCGACGATCCTGCGGCTGCTGCTCGGCTTCGAGTCGCCGAGCTCGGGAACGGTGCTGTACGACGGCCAGGACCTGGGCGAGCTCGACATCGGCGCGGTGCGCCGCCAGTGCGGGGTGGTCCTGCAGAACAGCTCGCTGCTCGCCGGCGACATCAAGGCCAACATCATCGGCAGCACCGACCACACGATCGACGACGCCTGGGACGCGGCCGCCATGGCGGGCATCGCCGACGACATCGCGAACATGCCGATGGGCATGCACACGGTGCTGTCGGAGGGCACCAACACGCTGTCGGGCGGTCAGCGGCAGCGCATCATGATCGCCCGTGCCCTCGTCTCGCATCCCCGCATCGTGCTGTTCGACGAGGCGACCAGCGCATTGGACAACCCCACCCAGAAGATCGTCACGGAGAGCACCCGCCAGCTCAACGCCACCCGCATCGTTATCGCCCACCGGCTGTCCACGATCACGGACGCCGACAAGATCGTGGTGCTCGATCGCGGGCGCATCGTCCAGCAGGGCCGATATCAGGAGCTGCTCGAGGACTCCGACGGCCTGTTCGCCCGCCTCGCCCGCCGCCAGATCTGAGCCCGCCGCCAGATCTGAGCCCACGGAAACGATCAGTTCCAGCACGTAACCTCGGTGCCATGACGGCTGCCGCCCCTGAAGAGTACGAGGACATGCACCGGCTGGTCGACCAGCTAACCGGAGACCAGCTCCGGGAGATCCGCGCGCACACGCTGCGGCTGGTGCACTCCTGCCCTCCGGGTTCGTGCGGCCTCGTCGGCTGCGGGGGCCAGGAAGGCAGAAGAGGCCCCGGAGGGCCTCTCAGCTGCTGTTCTGCTGGTGGCAGGTCCAGGGTGCGAACCTGCGTTGGTGTCGCCGGCGGTTGGTGTGCGGTCAGTAGCGGGGCCTGCGGCTGAGCACGGTTCCGGCGATGAGGAACACCACGCCGAGCCCGCCGTACACGAAGGCGTGGGTGGTGGCGGGCGGCTTCACGCTGGCGTTGGCGACGGCCAGCCCGAGGCCCACGATGCCGCTGATGTAGCAGAAGATCGCGACGAAGATCTTCCAGAAGGGGCTCATGACGTACTCCGTTCGGATGCGGCGGGACCACCCGGTGCGGTCCCGGCGACGACGAGGCCGAGCAGCATGACCCAGGCGTCGGGGTCGGCGCGGAAACGCCGCCACCGGTCGGCCGCCAGGGCGAGCTCGGGCAGGGTCAGGGCACCGGAGGCGACCAGCGGCGCCAGCCGCTCCGGGCCCAGGTGAGGGGCGAACGCCTCGGTGGGGCGGTCGTCGTTGGTGGTGGCGAACGGGCGCAGCACCACGCCGCCGAAGCCCGCACGGCGCAGGAGCCGGGTGAGCTTGCGCCCGATCAGCCGGTCGCCGCCGGCCTGCCGCTGCGCGCCGGTCATGCGGTTGTGCACGCCGGCCATCTCGGGATACATCGGGTCGGCCAGGCCCCACAGCATCGCGTCCACCTCGACCACGACCAGCCGCCCGCCGGGCCGCAGCACCCGCAGCGCCTCCGCCACCACGGCGGCGGGGTCGGCCACGTGCTGCAGCACGTATCGGAGCAGGACCGTGCCCACGGACGCGTCCGCCAGCGGCAGCCGTACGGCGTCGCAGCCGAGCAGGGGGGCCCGGGCGTCCGCCGCGTGCGCGAGCAGCGCGGTGTCGATGTCGGCGGCCACGACGGGCAGGTCCGGCAGGGCGGCCCGCAGCCGCCGCGTGACCGCGCCCGAGCCCGCCCCGAGCTCCAGCAGGGGCGCCGGGACGCCGACGTCGAGCAGGATCCGCAGCTCCTCGTCGAAGGAGAGCTCGGCCTGGGCCTCCAGGCGGGCCAGCTCGCCGTGCAGCCCCCCGGCGGTCGTCGTGGCCGGGTCGTACGACCCGGCGCCCGTCGCGGCGGTCACGGCTCGCTCCGCCCGTCCCGGGGGCGCGGGACCATGAGCATGCCGTGCCGGGGGCGCAGCGTGACCAGGGCCTCGGGCTCGACCGGGAAGCCGGGGACGAGCTCGGGGCGCACGGCGCGCAGCAGCACGGCCAGCACGAGCGTGGCCTCGACCAGCGCGAAATGGCGGCCGACGCACACCCGCGGGCCGCCGCCGAAGGGGAGGTACTGGTGCCCGGCGTGGGTGTGCTCGGCCGCGAACCGGTCCGGTGCGTACGTCTCCGGGTCGGGCCAGTACCGAGGATCCCGGTGGAGTACGTATGGGCTGACGCACACCAGCGTGCCCGAAGGTATGGCGTATCCGCCGACGACGTCGGCCTCGACGGAGCGCCGGGAGATGAGCCACACGGGCGGATACAGCCGCATGGCCTCCTTGATCGCCCGCTGGCAGGCGGTCAGCCGGGGCAGGTCGGCGGCGGTGGGGGTGCGGCCGCCGCCCAGCACCTCGTCCACCTCCGCGCGTACGGCCCGGGCCGCGCCGGGATGACGGTCGAGGAGGTAGAGCGTCCAGGTCAGGGCCTTGGCCGTGGTCTCGTGGCCGGCCATGACGATCGTCAGCACCTGGTCGCGCAGGTCGGTCGCGGTCATCGCGTGCCCCGAGGCCAGCATCGCGCCGAGCAGGTCGTCGTTCTCCTGGCCGGTGGCCCGGCGGGCGGCCACGATCGTGCGGGTGACGGCGTCGAGGAACGCCTTAGCCCGGCGGAACCCCTCCCGTCCGCCGCCCTCGGAGGCGGGGTCGAAGTGCCCGATGAAGCGGTTGACCTCGTCGACCGCCCGCCCGAAGCCGTCGCCGACGCCCGCGATGTCCGCGCCGAGCATGGCCCGCGCGATGACGGTGAGCGTGAGCGCGGTCAGGTCGTGGTCGACGCGTACGGCCTCGCCGTTCTCGCCGGCCCGCCGCCACCGTTCGGCCAGGTGGGCCGCGGCGTCGGTCATGATCTGGTCGAACCGCTCGACCTCCGTCGGGCGGAAGGCCGGGGCGATCATCTTGCGCTGCCTGGCCCACTCCTCGCCGCCGCTGGTCAGCAGGCCGTTGCCGAGCAGAGGGCGCAGCATGTCGTCGTCGGGCGTGCGGTCCTTGGTGTAGTTGGCGCCGTTGTCCTTCAGCACGTGCCGGGCCAGGTCGGGCCGGTGCAGCATGTAGACGGGCGCGCCCTCGGCCTCGTGTCTCGTCACGTCGCCCCAGGCGGCCATCTCGGTGACGAAGCGCAGCGGGTCCTCCCGCATGCTGCGCAGACTCTGGGCGCCGTCCGGACCCGGCGGCAGGGATACGTAACCGCTGTGCGTATCGGCCATGCCCACCCTCACTTTTTCTGAATACGTATTCGCTTATGAATTGCGCATGCGATCGACTGCGAATACGTACTCGGTGATATTTCCTGATCGGAGCATAGTCCGCGCCGTTCGAGGCCTCAATACTTATGCCGGCGGCGGGAAAATTAAGTCTGTGCCGTTCCCGCATCGCCGTGTAAGACTTCATTTCGAAAGCGGCGGACATCGCCGTAAAGAAAGCCGGGAGGCAGGCAATGTCTTTGGACCCCAGACAGCGCGCGGAATTCGTGAACGCCTACACCCGCGTTCTCATCACCGCGTGGTCGAGTGAGGAATACTCGGCGCGGCTGGACTCCGACCCCCGCGCGGCTCTCGCCGAGTCCGGGCTGGAGCTGCCCGCTGGAGCCGAGGTCGTCCTCGTCCGCAACATTCCCGAAGGCCACCACGACAGCAACATCGAGGTGCAGGTCGCGCTCTGGGAGAGGGGCCTCGAGACGGGCCGCTTCGAGCTGCACATCCCCGAGACGCCTCAGGTCGACATGGCCGAGCTGAGCGAGGGCGACCTCGACTCCATCGCCGCCGGCGCGTCCGCGGTCGAGGCGATCGACATCAACTGCTGCTGCTGCCCCTGCTGCTGCTGCACCTGATCGTCACCTGACCGTCACCACCACCACTCGGAGGGCTAGGCCATGTCCATGGTCGCCGAGCAGGCGAACCCCGTCCACGTGCGCTCCCTGCGCAAGCGGTACGGCCCGGTGAACGCGGTCGAGGAGGTGGACCTCGACGTGCG
Organism: Microbispora sp. CSR-4; assembly: GCF_008033685.1. Classification (NCBI taxonomy): domain Bacteria; kingdom Bacillati; phylum Actinomycetota; class Actinomycetes; order Streptosporangiales; family Streptosporangiaceae; genus Microbispora; species Microbispora sp. CSR-4. The sequence continues at coordinate 117,710 of NZ_VJVX01000009.1, read as the reverse complement.
GAGCGGCGAGGTCTTCGCCCTCCTCGGGCCGAACGGCGCCGGCAAGACCACCACGGTGGAGATCCTGGTGGGGGTTCGCCGGCGGACATCCGGCGACGTGCGCGTCCTCGGCCGCGATCCGGCCGAGGACGCGCCCGAGTGGCGCGCCAGGATCGGCGTCGTCCCCCAGACCACGGGCGCGTACACCGACCTGACCGTGCGCGAGGTGGTCGAGCACTTCGCGGCGTTCTACCCCGCGCCGCTGCCGGTGGCCGAGGTGATCGACATGGTCGGCCTCGGCAAACAGGCGCGCAAGCAGGCGCAGTCGCTCTCCGGCGGGCAGGCGCGGCGGCTCGACGTCGCGGTCGGCGTCGTCGGAGACCCCGATCTCATCTTCCTGGACGAGCCGACGACGGGACTCGACCCCGTCGCCCGCAGGGAGGCGTGGGACCTCGTCCGCTACTTCGCCGACCGTGGCAAGACGACCGTGCTCACCACCCACTACCTGGACGAGGTCGAGGCGCTCGCGCAGCGGGCGGCCGTCATCGTCGGGGGGCGGGTCGTCGAGTCGGGCCCGGTCGCCGAGCTGGGCGGCAGGCGCGCGACACCCGCCGCCGTCAGTTTCACCAGGACGGACGGGCTCGCCGCGAGCCTGCCCACGCTGCCGGACGACGCCGTGGTGGAGGAGGCGGAGGGCCTGGTGGTCGTACGCACGCACCACCCCACCGAGGCCATGGCCGCGCTGCTGCCCTGGGCGGCCGCCTCCGGCGTGCGCGAGCTGCCGGACCTGCGCATCCACCGGCCGTCGCTGGAGGAGATCTACCTGGACCTCATCCGGAGCAACCAGGAAGGCGGTGTCGTGTGATGAACGCTCCCGACGCGGTCCTCACCCAGGAGAGCGGGATGGTGCTGAATCCCGCCCGCTCGATCCTGTGGCGGGCGGCCGTCTCGCGTTCGTCGGTCGAGCTCAAGTCGTTCTTCCGCAACCGGCAGTCGCTGGTCTTCACGCTGCTGCTGCCCATCGTGCTGCTGGTCGTGCTCGGCTCCATCTTCTCGGGGACCGTGCCCGGCACCCACACGGACTTCAAGCAGATGTTCATCGCGGGCATCATCGCCTGCGGCGTGATGAGCGTCAGCTTCAACGGGCTGGCCATCAGCGTCGCCATCGAGCGCGACACCGGGATGATCCGCCGGCTGGCCTCCAGCCCGATGCCGAAGTCGGCCTACTTCGTCGGCAAGGTGGTCAGGGTGGCCGTGACCGGCACCCTGGAGACGGTGCTGCTGCTCGCGGTGGCCGTGCTGGCGTTCGGGCTGCCGCTGCCCTCGACCGCCGCCCGGTGGGAGACGCTCGTGTGGGTGCTGCTGCTCGGCGGGGTGGCCTGCACGCTGCTGGCCGTGGCGTTCAGCTCGGTCATCCCCAACGCCAGGTCGGCCTCGGCCATCGTCACGCTGCCGTTCCTGGTGCTGCAGTTCATCTCGGGGGTGTTCTTCCCCTACAGCCAGTTGCCGGCGTGGATGCAGACGGTCGCGGCGCTGTTCCCGCTCAAGTGGATGACCCAGGGGCTGCGCTCGGTATTCCTGCCCAACGACTTCGCCCACGTCGAGCCGGCGGGCGTCTGGGAGCTCGACCGCGTGGCGCTCGTGCTGGCCGCGTGGTGCCTGGCCGGGCTCGCGCTGAGCTTCCTGACCTTCCGCTGGCGCGGGCCCAACGTCCGCTGACGCTCAGGAGAGCCGGACCCGGAACTCGCCCAGCCGGCGCGGCACGAGCACGGGCGCCCAGGCGGGCGGGGCGCCGTCCGCGCGGATCGCGGGGAAACGTCCGGCCAGGCCGCGCAGCAGCAGCGCGCCGGCCTGCCGGACGAGGGGCGCGCCCAGGCAGAAGTGGGTGCCGGCGCCGAAGGCGAGGTGGGGATTGGGAGACCGGGTCGGCACCAGGTCGTGGGGGTGGTCGAAGACGGCCGGGTCCCGGTTGGCCGCCGCGACCACGGCGAGCACCCGCGCGCCGGCGGGGATGACCGCGTCCCCGAAGGACACCTCCGCCGTCGTCACCCTCGCCGTGAAGGGGATCGGCGCCTCCAGCCGCAGCAGCTCGTCGACCGCCGTACGGGCGACGTCGTCGCCGCCCTCCCGCAGCGCCGCCAGTGCCTCGGGGCGCGGCAGCAGCCAGAACAGCGCGTTGCCCACCATCTCGGCCAGCGGGCGCCAGCCGCCGACGACGGCCAGCGAGAGGATGCCCAGCATCTCGGGCCGCGTCAGCCGTTCGTCCGCGGCCAGCCGCGCGATCGACCCGCCGGGCCCGCGCGCCACGTGCGCGTCGAGAAAACGGGTCAGCTCGCCCATCGCGACGCGGCCCTCCCGCGCGGCCTGGGGCCCCGCCAGCGGGTCGAGGTTGACCGAGGCCCGCCGCGCCAGGTCGGCGAAGGCCGCCTCGTCCTCGCGCGGCACGAGCAGCGTCCGCGCGAGCACGCCGGTCGCGAACGGCTCACCCAGGTCACGGGTGACCTCGATCTCGCCCGCCAGCCCGTCGAGCAGGCCGTCCACGACGGCGGTGATGCCGGTGGCGAGCTCGCGCACCGCGGCGGGGCCGAGCAGGGCCATGCCGGGGGCGCGCAGCCGGTTGTGGTCGGGCGGGTCGGTGGTCAGCATCGAGGCGGGCAGGTCGTCGTCGCGCACCCGCTCGCGCTGCCCCAGCTCGGCCGAGAACCGGGGGTCCTTGAGCGCGCTCGCGACGTGCTCGTGTGCCGTGAGCAGCCACATCCGGGTCGTGACGTCGAAGTGGACCGGATCGTTGGCCCGCAGCCAGTCGTACGCCGGATACGGGTCGGACCTGCCGGCCGGCGAGAACGGATGGGCCAGACCGGCCGGAAGCCGGCGGAAAGCGGTCATCGGCGATCCCCTGGGGCTGAGGTCACAAGATCACGAGTCGCACGATCACAAGTCACAAGATCACGGCACGGCCACGCTACTACAGAGCCGTCGCCGCCGGGATGAATGCGAACAACTGCGGACCGGACGGGCGCATGGGAGGCAGCGATGCGGGTCGATGTAGTGGTTGTGGGCGCGGGCGTCAGCGGCCTGACCGCCGCGCGGCGGCTGCGCGCCGCCGGTCTGACCGTCACGGTGCTGGAAGCCAGAGACCGCGTCGGCGGGCGGGTGCGCACCCACCGGCCCGCCGACGGCGGGCCGGAGATGGAGCTCGGCGCGCAGGTCGTCCACGGCGACCGCAACCCCGTCTGGGACGTGCTCGAACCGGACGCGGCCGAGCCGGTGCGGCCCGGCAAGGCCCTCGTCGCCGCGGAGGGCAGGGTGCTGCCGCTGGGCGTGCTCGCCCGGCGCGGACAGCCGCCGTGGGCCGTCGAGCAGAGCCTGCTGCGCGACCCGGGCGAGGACGTGCCCGTCGCGGGGCGGCTCGTCTCCGGAGACCAGGCCGAATGGCTGCGGCAGAACTGGGCGGCCGACCCCGAGTCGCTCAGCGCGGCGGGCATGGCCGCCGGACGCCTCGCCGACGACGTCGGCGAGGGCCGCTACGCCATACGCGGCGGATTCGACCGGCTGCCCGGCGCGCTCGCCCACGGCCTCGACGTACGGCCCGGCTGCCCGGCCAGGAGCATCGCCTGGTCGCCTGGCCGGGTGGAGGCCCGTCTCGACGACGGCGCGGTGACGGCCGCGGCGGCGGTGGTGACCGTGCCCCCGCCCGTGGTCGCGGACGGGACGCTCACGATCGCGGGCCTGCCGGACCGCAAGCGGGCGGCGGCCGAGTCGCTGCGCCTCGGCGACGCCTGGTGCGGGGTGGTGACGCTGTCGCGGCCCGCCCCCGAGTCGGCCGTCGTGTTCGACGCCGAGGGCGGCCTGGGCTTCGTCACCTGCACCGCGGGCAGCACACGCGTCCTGGTGGTGGCCAAGGCGAGGGCCGCCGCGCGGGCGCGCGAGGCGGCCCGCGAAGGGCCGCCCCCGCTGGGCCGGGTGCTGCCCTGGGCCGGGAACGCCCGGCCCGAGCACGTCGAGGCGGCCGACTGGGGAGCGGACGCCTGGGCGACCGGAGCGTTCACCTATCCCCGGGTCGGCGCGCTGTGGGCGCGGGCGGCGTGGGCGGAGCCGATGGGCGCGACGGTGTTCTTCGCCGGAGAGGCCACGGCCCCCGGCGTCCCGATGGTGCAGGCGGCCATGGCCAGCGGTGACCGCGCGGCCGGAGAGGTGCTGGAGGCGGTAGGGCGATGAAGGTGCACACGGGCTGGTATCTGCTGGCGTTCGAGGAGGAGCTCGCCGAGGGGCTGAACCCCCTGATGCTCGGCGGGCGCAGGCTGCTCGCCGTACGGGAGGGGTCGCGCGTCCGCGTGTTCGACGGGTTGTGCCCGCACCGGGGCGCGGCCCTGGGCCACGGCGGCACCCTGGACGGCGACTGCGTGATCTGTCCCTTCCACGGCAAGCGGGTGTCCCTCGGCGACACGGCGCGGCGCTGGTCGGTCGCCGAATACGCGGTCGAGCGGGCGGGCGCGGCCGTGTTCGTACGGCTGTCCGCGGACGACGACCGCGGTTTCCAGCGGGCCATCAAGGAGGTGGCCGACGGCAACATCGTGGTGAGCGCGGTGATCCAGCCGGTGGCGGTCCCTTCGGAATACGTGGTGGAGAACGCCTTCGACGCCGAGCACTTCCACCAGGTGCACCTCGTGCCCCGGGTGGTCGGCATGCGGGTCTCGCCCGGCCCGGACGGCGAGATGGCGATCGAGGGGGAGTTCCGCACCAAGGCCCCGCCGTGGGAGCGGGAGCGCCGGCTCGACTTCGCCTCCCGGTTCTACGCCCGGGCCTTCAGCCCCAGCCTCGTCATGACCGAGCTGGGCACCGCCGACGCGCCGTACACGATCATCACGGGCGCCGTGCCCACCCGTGAGGGCTGCGTGGGGCGGGTCGCCATCGCCCTGCGGCCGGAGCGCGCGGAGGCGCTCGACGCGCTGGTCCACGGCGCGAAGTACGCCTTCGAGCAGGACCGCGTCGTCTGGGACCACCTCGATCCGGACGCGCCGCAGCGCTACGACGCCGGAGACCGGCCGGTGCTGGCCTTCCGCCGGTTCTGCGCCACCTTCGGCGCCGTCCCGCCGGCCGGAACCCCTTCGGCGACCGGGGAGCCGTCGTGATGCGGGTGCACGCGATCGGGAGCGGCCCGGCCGTGCTGTGGATCCACGGCTACACGATGGACTCCACCACCTGGCGCGACCTGTGGGCGCTGCTGCCCGGACGCCGCCACGTCGGCATCGACCTGCCGGGCCACGGAGGGTCGGGCCCGATGCGGCCCGGCACGACGCTGCCGGGCCTCGCGGCCGAGATCGCGGATGTCGCGCGGGCCGAGGGCGCGCACGACGTCGTCGCCCTGTCGTTCGGGTCGCTGGCGGGCATCCAGCTCGCCGTCGACGCCCCCGACGTCGTACGGCGTCTCGTCGTGGCGGCCCCCACCATCGCGGGCGCCCCCAGCGAGCCGGGGACGGCCCCGCGTTATCGCGAGCTGATGGCGCTGCGGCGGATCGGCGCGGACGGCGCCGCGCTTGCGGACGTCTGGATGTCCTCCCCGCCCGACATCTTCCGCGGCACCGAGGCGCACCCCCGGCTGCGGGCGAGCCTGCGGACCGTCATCGCCCGGCATGGCTGGGACGAGCTGCGCACCGGCGCGATGGCGGCGTTCCACCGGCACACGCACACCGACGAGGCGCTCGCCTCGATCAGGGCCGACACCCTGGTGCTCGTCGGGGACGCCGAGATGCCGACGTTCGCGGCCAACGCCGAGCGGCTGGGCGCGCTCGTCCCCCGCTGCCGGGTGGCCGAGATGGCGGACGCCGGTCACCTGTGCCTGATCGAACGCCCGGAGGCCGCCGCGCGGCTCATCCGGTCGCATCTGGAGAGGAGCCCGGTGGATGCCCAGGCGTGAGACGTACGCGCAGGGCTCGCCCTGCTGGGTGGACTACATGGCGGCCGACCCGGAGGGTGCGCGGGACTTCTACGCGGCCCTGTTCGGCTGGACCTTCGACGAGCCCGAGGAGTACGGCTACCGCCTGGCGCGGCGGGCCGGGGAGGGCGTCGGAGGGTTCGGCCAGGTGCCGCCGGGGCGGGGGCTGACGGCCACCTGGAACACCTACCTGGCGGCCAAGGACGCCGACGCGGTGGCCGCGCGGGTGAAGGAGCTCGGCGGCGCGGTGGTGCTCGGGCCGCTCCCGGCCGGGGAGAACGGGCGGTTCCTGTTCGCCGTCGACACGACGGGCGCGTCGGTCGGCTTCTGGCAGGGGCACTGGGCGGAGGGCATCGTCGTGGTCGACGAGTGCGGCGCGACCTGCGGCCACGAGCTGAGGGTGGCCGATCCCGGCGGCGCCCGCGCGTTCTACGCCGGGCTCTTCGGGGAGGAGGCGGCGCCCGGACGGGAGCTGCGCGGCGTGCCGGCCGGCGCGTCCCCTCAGTGGGTGTCCTACTTCCTCGTGGACGACGTGCACTCGGCGGCCCTGGCCGCGCGACGGGCGGGCGGCGGGGTCGCCGAGGCGGCGGACGACGGGCGGGAGGCGGTGTTGCGCGACCCGTGGGGCGCGCTGTTCGGCGTCAGGGACGGCCGGTGCCGCTCCGGGGACGGAACCAGATGAAGAACGCCGCCACGAGGAGCGCGCCGACGATCACGACGACCGTGCCCACGGTCGTGTCGATCATCAGCGACACGACGACCGCGACCGCGTAGACCAGCGGCACGATGAGGCGGATGTTGCTCAGTCCCATGACGGCTCCCCGGAAAGAAAAGAATGCGCCGAACGCATCATCGGCCATCTTTCCGGGGGCCGTCCAGCGCGGTTCCGGTTATTACGTATTCCGATGCGGGAGCGTACGTATACGTATTGCGGGGGTCAGATATTCAGGCCGGGCCGCAGCACGAGCAGATAAAACGCCACCACGGCGGCGTAGCCGGCGAACGCCCACAGGGGAAGCCGCCAGCCCGCGTCCGTCCGATTCTCGCGTTCGTACGGCCGGCCCGCATTGACCGTCATGAATCCGACCAGCGCCATTCCCGGCCCCCAGCAGCCGAGAATGCCGTAGAAGACCACCTCGGGGTCGCCGCCGAGCCCGGCGGGCACCAGCAGCGCCAGGCCGATCAGGTAGGGGATCCACAGGCGGGTCACGGACGCCTTGCGGTCGCGCGGCGTGTCCAGCGGCACGCTCGCGGGCAGCGAGTCGAGGTACATCCGGCTGAACGGCCGGGTGACCAGATAGAGCAGCCCCATCCCGGCGGCGGTGACGAGGAACTGCACGGCGACGGGCACGTTGTAGAGCCGGGCGATGACGCCGGTGTCGCCCACTGTGAGCAGCGGCATGACCACCAGATAGCCCAGGAACGCCGTGATGCCGGTCATCGCCAGCCACATGAGCAGCAGGCGCGGATAGGAGGGCCCGCGCCGGCGGTAGAGCGCCCAGCAGACGAGGCCCGTGACGAGGCTGCCGATCGGGCCGCCCGCGGCCACGAGGGCCTCGTGCGCCCGTTCCGGCGAGGGCACGTGCAACTCGACGAACTGGCCGATGGCAGGATGGAATCCCAGCGCGCGGGCGGCCAGCGCGTGCGACCCCTCGTGCAGGAACACCTCGACGAGTTGTGCCGTCGCGTACGACAGGGCAAGCGGTCCCCAGGCCGCGCGGACGGAGGGAGTGGGGGGAGCGGCGGCGTCCTGCCGGGCCGCCGGGATGTCAGGGGGGCTCGTCATCCTGTCATGGAACCAGAACCCGCAGACCCGGTCCAAGCGCTTTCGGGCAATTGGAATTTCAATCCAGTTGGAGTGGAACTCGTTCTAGCAGGAGACGACGGCTCACCCTATCGTGCATATCCGTCTTACCCGAGGGCGTGGCCGGTGTATCGCCGGATTTCATCGGGCGACGGAAGGAAATTCTAGAACCCCGCCAGCAGCCGATCGGCCGCGATCTCGATCCGGTGCTGGATCTGCTCGTAGGTGCGCCGCCCGCGCAGCATCTCCAGCAACTCCTGCACCCAGACCCCCGCCAGGGAGCCGGTGAGGGCGAGCTGGTCCTCCGGGGGAAGGCTCACCGTGCGGCCCTCGGTCGCGACCCGCAGCAGCAGGCTCGCCATCCGGTCGCCGAACGGCGCCTCCACCTCCGCCATGATCAGGGAGCGGATGAGCGCGTCGGCGAGCTCCGGCTCGCGCATCAGGCCCCGCGTGGCCCGCATCAGCACGTCGACCGCGCGGCCCGCGGGGTTGGCGGCCTGCGGCGGACGCCGTTCGATGCTGGACTCCAGCAGGTCGATCTCCTCGCCGACCACCGCCACGACCAGGTCCATCTTGGACGGGAAGTAGCGGTAGAGCGTTCCCAGGGCGACGCCCGCGCGCTCGGCGACCGTGCGCATCTGCATCGCCTCGACGCCTCCACGGGAGGCGAGGGCGGCCGCCGCCTGGACGATGCGCCGGCGCCGTTGGTGCTGGCTCCGGGTGCGGACCCCGGGAGCGGCCGGAGCCGGATGGCCGCCGGCAGAGGAGGGGCCCTCGGGAAGTGGTGGTGGAGCGTCGGCGAGTGCATGCGAAGTGCGCATAGGAACACGTTATCTGATTTCCGCCCCTTCCGGATGGTTACCCGCCGGTCACAAAAGGCGCTGGCGGCTTTATGACTTTCTTGTTTCGGCCGTGCGTCGCTACCGGTTCGTGAGCCCTACCCTGGACACAGGTTAGAATCCGTTCTAGTTTGCGGTTCTGGGCGGATTCCCGCCCCGCAGGCAGGTCCGTGGAACACGCGGGAGGTCCGGTGGACTTCGACCTCGACGAGACCCATGCCGAGGTGCGCGCGCTGGCCGCGTCGGTGCTGGACCGGGAGGCGGACCAGGCCAGGATCGAGGCGCACGAGCGCGGCGGCCGGCCGTACGACGCGGGGGCGTGGAAGGCGCTGGCACAGGCGGGCCTGCTCGGGGTGTGCCTGCCGCCAGAGGCGGGTGGCGCCGGGCTCGGCCCGCTCGCGATGGCGGTGATCCTGCGCGAGGCGGGGGCCCGCGTCGCGCCGGTTCCCGCGCTGCCCGGTCTCATCGCCGCGCTGACCGTCGCCGCGCACGGCACGGACGCCCAGCGCCGGGCGCTCGCGCCGTTCGCCGAGGGAGACGAGGTGCTCACCGTCGCCTTCCGCGAGGCCGGGGCGGGCACGGGCGACCCGCCCGCCGCGATCGCCGAGAACGGCAGGATCACCGGGCGGCCCGGTGTCGTCCCGTACGCCGCCGAGGCGTCGGCCGTCCTCGTGCCCGCGCGGTCGGCGGACGGGACCGCGCTGTTCCTGGTGCGGCCCGCGGACGCGCGGCTGCTGCCGGCCTCGACGGCGGCCGGGGAGCCCGCGGCCGCGGTCGTCCTGGAGGACGCGCCGGGCGAGATGGTGGGGGAGCCGGACGGCGCGGCCGTCGCCGCGCTGCGGCTGAACACCCTGGCCGCGGTCACCGCGGCCGCCTCCGGAGTCCTCGCGGGCGCGCTCGCGCTGACCAAGGGGCACATCGCCGCGCGCCGGCAGTTCGACCGGGTGCTCGCCGAGTTCCAGGCCGTGACCATGCAGATCGCCGACGTCTACATCGCCGCACGCGCGCTCGACGTCGCCATGTGGACGGGAGTGTGGCGGCTGGGCGAGGGGCTGCCCGCGGAGCGGGACCTGGCCGTCGCCGCTCACACCGCGGCCGGGGACGCCGTACGCGCGCTCTACACCTGTCAGCACCTGCACGGCGGCATCGGTCTCGACGTGACCTATCCGCTGCACCGCTACTTCGGCCTGGGCAAGCACCTCGCCCACCTGCTGGGCGGTGAGCGGGCCCAGCTCGACCTGATCGGAGCGCTGATCTGATGTTCATAGAGCTGACGGCGGACCAGCGGCGGCTCCGCGACGACCTGCGCGACTACTTCGCGTCGTGCCTGACCCCCGAGCAGCGCGCCGAGATCGCCCGCGACCCGTTCGGCGAGGCGTACCTGGCGCACTGCCGCAGGCTGGGCCGCGACGGCAAGCTCGGCCTCGGCTGGCCGAAGGAGTACGGCGGGGGCGGATACGGCCCGGTGGAGCAGCAGATCTTCGCCAACGAGGTCGCCCGGGCCGAGGTGCCCTACCCGCTGATCACGCTGCAGACGGTCGGTCCGACGCTGATGCGCTACGGCACGGACGCGCAGAAGGAGTTCTTCCTGCCGCGCATCCTCGCCGGGGAGTGCCACTTCGCGATCGGCTACACCGAGCCCGAGGCGGGCACCGACCTCGCCTCGCTGCGGACGACGGCGGTGCGCGACGGCGACCACTACGTGGTCAACGGCCAGAAGGTGTTCACCTCGGGCGCGCACCACGCCGACCACATCTGGCTGGCGGCCCGCACCGATCCGGCGGCGAAGAAACACCGCGGGATCACCATGATGATCGTCGACTGCACCGACCCCGGGTTCTCCTGGACGCCGATCGTCACGATGGACGGCCGCCATCACACCAACGCGACGTACTACTCGGACGTGCGCGTCCCACTCGACATGGTCGTCGGCGAGGTGGACAAGGGCTGGGACCTGATCGTCAGCCAGCTCAACCACGAACGCGTCACGCTCGGGCCCGCCGGCGCCATCGGGCACACCCTCGACCGGTTCGCCCGCTGGGCGAAGACCGGCCGGGGACGCGACGGCGCGCCGCTGTGGGATCACCCCGACGTACGGCGGGCCGTCGCCGGGGTGTACGCGTGCTTCCGCACGAACGAACTGCTCAACTGGCAGGTCGCGGCGTCGATGGATCTCGGCTGGCTGGGCGCCCCCGACGCGTCGGCCACCAAGATCTACGCCTCGGAACGGGTGCAGGAGGTCGGCCGGATCGTCGGCGACACGCTGGCCCGCTTCGGCGACCCGTACGACGAGGAGACGCGCGACCTGATAGAGCGGGTGGACCGGGGCGTCAAGGGCGGCCTCGTGCTCACCTTCGGCGGCGGCGTCAACGAGGTGCAGCGGGAGCTGATCGCCATGCTCGGGCTCGGGCTGCCCAGACCACCCCGCTGAGCACGCGCCCGGCAGCGGTTTTCGGGGGGTGCGCGCGTTCCGGGTGTTCGGGGTGTTCCGGGTGTCCCGGGTGTTGCGGGCGTTCCGGGATCAGGGCGTGAAGACCGTCGGCACGTTGAAGAAGACGATCAGCGCGATGATCAGGCAGATCAGGATGCCGACGGCCTCCCACAGCCAGTCGTAGTGCCGGTCGCCCTTGCCCCGGCGGCTCTTGCGGGTGCCCGTGCCTGTGCCCTTGCTCTTGCGCGTCGCGTTGCCCGTGCTCTTGCCGGTGCTCTTGCTCTTGTTCGCGCCGCTGCCGCCGGACGTCCGGCCGGCGTGCTTGCGGGCGGGACGGCGCGGGGCGGCGGGCCGGGGCACGGAGAGCGCGGCGACGGCCGGGTGGATCAGGACGTCGTTCTCCGTCGAAGACGCCTCGACGGCCCGCGCACCGTACGTCTCCACCGGCTTCACCGGCTCCGCCGTCTCCACCTGCGGCTCCTCGGCCGGTCGCGCGGCCTCCCACGGCGCGGGAGCGAACGCGTCCACAGGGGAAGCGGCAGGGGAGGGAGCGGGGAAGAGCGCCTCGGCGGGCGGCGTCAGCGGAGGTTCGTCGGCCGGCTCCTCGACCCGGGGGAAGCCGGACGACTCCTGGGTCCCAGGGAAGCCTGGCGCCGCCTCGGTCGTCGGGAACGTGCCGGTGGACTCGCCCTGTCGCGACGTGTCCGCGGGATCGGCCGTACGGAACGCGTCGAAGGGCACGGCGAAACGCAGCGTGTCGAACAACGCGTCCAGCGGCTCCGCCGGGCGGGACGGGCCGGCGGCCCCCGAGGCGTCCGAAGGCACCGCGGGACGCGGTGCGGTGCCGAAGGCGTCGAGGGGCTCCGCGTGACGAGGCGTGCCGGACGTCTGCGGCGTGGCTCCGAAGGCGTCGAACGGCTCGGTGGGCCGCGCGGTGCCGAAAGCGTCGAACGGTTCCGCAGGGCGGTGTGCCGTGCCGAAGGGATCGAAAGGTTCCGTGGGCGGCGCGCTGCCGAAAGCGTCGAACGGTTCCACCGGACGGGGCGTGCCGGACGTCCCGAAGGCGTCGAAGGGGCGCGCGCCCGTGCCGAAGGCCTCGAACGGATCCGTACGGGGAGGGGCGGTGCCGAAGGCGTCGAACGGCTCGGGAGCAGGCGCGACGTCCGGAGCGGGCGGCGGTGCGGCGGGTGCGATGGGCGTGATCTGCGTGCTCTGCGGGCTCTGCGCGGCTTCCGGAGGGGAGGTCTGGGGGGACGCCTGCGGCTCCACCGGCGCGGTCAGGGCCGCCGGGCGCTCGGCCGGCCGCTTGTCCGCGCGCTCGTCCGGCCGCTCTGTGGGCGCGGACCGTGCGGCGCGCTTCCTGCGCAGCCGGCCCTCGCCGAGCGAGTTGAGCAGCGCCCCGCGCAGCCGGGGCATGGGCTCGGTGGCCGCCTCGTGCTTCGCCTTGCGCCGGGAGCCCTGCGGCTGCCCGATGGCGTCGGCCTTGACCACGCACGTGTTGGTGACCTGGTCGGGGTCGCTGAGCGGCAGCGGCCAGGTCGGGGTGGTCGGCCACAGCTTCTTGGTGACCAGCCCGGAGGACTTCTCCGTCGTGGCGCTGCCCGGCTCGTCGTACGGCAGCGCCGCCAGCACCCGGTCGCGTACGGACGCGGCCGGGCGGCGCCAGGGCAGCCGGGCCAGCACGTCGCCGAGAGGGGAGACGCCGATGGCGTCGTAGACCTCCGCGACGCCCGGCGGCACGAACGGCGCCGACCTCGCGGCGGTCACCGCGGTCTCCAGCGTCTTGGCGAAGCGGCGCGTCGCGCCCGCGATCAGCTCCTCGGCGGTGTCGGCCGCGACGTCGAGGACCACCGACAGCTCGTGCGCCGTCAGGCCGCACACCTCAGCCAGCAGCAGGACCTCGCGCTGGTGCGGCCGGATGTCACGGAAGACCCGCTCGATCAAGGAGGTGGCGGGGTCGGCGACGGAGTCGACGGCCGGCATCGCGTAGCTGACGTCGCGGCGGTAGATCTCCCGCCGACCCAGCGCGTACAGCGCGGCGCGCGAGGGCGGCTCGGCGGTCGGTACGGTGGTGAAGACGGCCACCACGGCGTCGGCGGCGGACGCCGTCTCACCGAGCTGGTCGTGGCAGTACGCGAACAACCCCGCCGCGTGACGCTCGTAGAGCTCGGCGATGAGCTCGCTCCTGGAGCGCAGACCGGTGAGCGGTGCAGTCACGACCGGCTCCTCTGAGTTTCTTGGCTGGTCCGTTCTGAGGGACGCGGCGGAGGGACGGGAGAGGCGTGAGAGTAATCATGCCAACACATCACCGCGTCACGCATCATGAGATGCCCTATTGATAGATATCTAGGCCCGGATTTCGGGTGATCCCGCCGTAGGCTGACCGGCGGGTGTTGTGTCCGGATCGGGGCGCGTGGGATATCCGAGGGGTTCGGAGGGAAGAGCGAGGGGGCCTCCCGGTGTTGGGTTGATCGCACACTCTTTCGAAGGGCGAGATGGCGTGATCACGTTCGAAGACGTCACCAAGCGCTACCGGGATGGGACGGTGGCCGTGGACGAGCTCAGCCTGGAGGTGCCCACCGGTGCGATCACCGTCTTCGTGGGCCCGTCCGGCTGTGGCAAGACCACGTCGCTGCGGATGATCAATCGCATGATCGACGCCACCTCCGGCCGCATCACCCTGGATGGTCAGGACGTGCGCGAGATCGACCCGCCGACGCTCCGGCGCGGCATCGGGTACGTGATCCAGCAGGCCGGCCTGTTCCCGCACCGCAAGATCGTGGACAACGTCGCGACGGTGCCGTACCTGCTGGGCTGGAACAAGAAGAAGGCGCGCGCCCGCGCGATGGAGCTGCTCGACCTGGTCGGGCTCGATCCCGGCCTGGCCGGCCGCTATCCCTTCCAGCTCTCGGGCGGGCAGCAGCAGCGCGTCGGCGTGGCCCGGGCGCTCGCGGCCGATCCTCCGGTGCTGCTCATGGACGAGCCGTTCAGCGCCGTCGACCCGATCGTGCGGGCCAGTCTCCAGGACGAGCTGCTGCGGCTGCAGTCGGAGCTGCGCAAGACGATCGTGTTCGTCACCCACGACATCGACGAGGCGGTCAAGCTCGGCGACACGGTGGCCGTCATGCGCGTCGGCGGGCGGCTGGCCCAGATGGCCGGCCCGGCCACGCTGCTCACCGAGCCCGCCGACGACTTCGTCCGCGAGTTCCTCGGCCGCGACCGCGGCATCCGGCGGCTGTCGTTCATCTCGGCCAAGGAGGTGCGCCTCCGCCCGGCGCCGCCCGATCTGGTGACCGACGAGGACGGCAGGCCGCTCGGCTGGCGTACCGCGGAGGGGCTCGCCGCCCACGGAACTTTCAACCCGGAGACCGACTCGCTGCGCGCGGCGCTCGACGCGGCGCTGCTGTCCCCCAACGGCACCGCGATCGCCGTGGACGAGGAGGGCCGCGTGCGCGGCGTGGCCGGCCGGGACGCGATCGACGAACTGCTCGCCGAGTACGCGCCGCCCGCCTCAGGCCCCGCACCCGGAGCTTCGAGCGGCGGCGCCTCCGAGGGGGCGCCCACGTGACCGACGAGCCCCTGGTCCGCTGGGACTGGATCGCGCGCAACTGGGACAACGGCGGCCCCACCGCGATCAGCGCCCTGCTGGAGAACCACGTCGTCATGGCCTTCCTGCCCGTGCTGTTCGGGCTGGTCGTGGCGCTGCCGCTGGGCCTGGCCTGCGTACGCTGGCGCTGGCTCTACCAGCCGACCGCCGCGCTGATGAACGTCACCTACTCGCTGCCGTCCCTCGTCCTGTTCTCGATCTTCCTGTCGATCACCGGGCTCACCCGGTCGACCGTCGTCATCCCGCTGACGTTCTTCGCGCTCGCGGTGCTGATCCCCGCCGTGGTGGACGGCCTGGCCTCGGTGCCCGACTCCGTACGGCAGTCGGCGGTGGCGATGGGGTTCCGGCCCGCGCGCCGGCTGCTGCGGGTCGAGCTGCCGGTCGCGGCGCCGGTGGTGCTGGCCGGGCTGCGGGTCGCGACCGTGTCCAGCATCAGCCTGGTCAGCGTGGGCGCGCTCATCGGCCAGGGCGGGCTGGGCAACCTGTTCATCGACGGCTGGCAGCGGCAGTTCTACACGCCGATCGTGGTCGGGATCGCGCTCATCGTCCTGCTCGCCGTGCTCGCCGACGGGCTGCTCGTGCTCGCCCAGCGGCTGCTGACTCCCTGGTCCCGGGCGAGGAGGACGGCGTGAACTGGCTGGCCGACTTCTTCGGCGACGCGGGGCACTGGTCGGGCCCGGACGGCATCCCGGTCCGGCTGCTCGAACACCTGGAGTTCTCGGCCGCGGCCTTCCTCATCGCGGCGCTGATCGCCGTGCCGCTCGGCATGCTCATCGGCCACACGGGCCGCGGCGCGCTGCTCGTCGTGGTCGCGGCGAACGCCGCCCGGGCGCTGCCGACGCTCGGCCTGCTCGTGCTCGTGGTGCTGCTGGCGGGCGTGGGGACCGTCCTGCCGGTGCTGATCCCGCTGGTCGTGCTGGCGGTGCCGCCCATCCTGGTGAACACCTACGAGGGCGTGCGGGGGGTGGACGCCGACCTGCGCGACGCGGCGTACGGCATGGGCCTGCGCGGGCGTCAGGTGCTGTTCCGCACGCTGACCCCGGTCGCGCTGCCGCTCATCCTGCTGGGCCTGCGCCTCGCCGCCATCCAGGTCGTCTCGACCGCCACCGTGGCGGCGTTCGTCGGGCTGGGTGGTCTCGGCCGGTTCATCATCGACGGCCTGGCGACCAAGACCTACGCGGACGTGGTCGGGGGAGCGGTCCTGGTGGCCGCGCTCGCCCTGGCCGTCCAGTTCGCCTTCGTCCTGCTCGACCGGGTGATCGTCTCGCCCGGTGTCCGCCAGGTCCGCTAATCTCGATTTTATCCCCCTATAATGAAGGGATTTTCTGTTATGAGGCGTATCTTCGGCGTCGCGGCGGTCGCTCTGACCGCGGCGCTCACGTTATCGGCCTGCGGGAGCTCCGACCCGCTCTCCACGACCGCGTCCGCCGCCCCGTCGGAGTCGGGCTCGGGCGACGCCGCCGCCACGAAGGTCGTCGTCGGCTCGTTCAACTTCCCCGAGAGCGTCCTGCTCGCCTCGATGTACGCCCAGGCCCTCCAGGCCAAGGGGGTCACGGTCGAGGAGAAGCCCAACATCGGCAGCCGCGAGGTCGTCTACGACCAGGTCAAGAGCGGCGGCCTGACCGTGCTGCCCGAGTACGCCGGGTCGCTGCTGGCCTTCGTCGACAAGTCGAGCACGGCCAGGACCAAGGACGAGATCCTCGCGGGCCTGAAGGCCAAGCTGCCCCCGGAGCTGGAGATCCTGGAGCCGGCGGCGGCCGAGGACAACAACTCGCTCACGGTCACCAAGGCCACGGCCGACAAATACCAGCTCACCACCATCGAAGACCTCGCCAAGGTGGCGAAGGACTTCGTGGTCGGCGGGCCGCCGGAGTTCAAGCAGCGTCAGGAGGAGAACTTCAAGAACGTCTACGGCCTGGAGTTCAAGCAGTGGAAGCCCACCGGCGACACCACCGCTGACGCGATCAAGAGCGGCACGGTCCAGGTGGGCAACGTGTTCACCACCGACCCCAAGATCGTGCTGAACGACCTCGTGCCGCTGCAGGACAACAAGAACGCCTTCGGCTCCGAGAACGTGACGCCCCTCGTCTACAAGGCCGGGGTCAACGACACCGTGACCTCCACGCTGAACGCGGTCTCCGCCAAGCTGGACACCGAGACGCTGGTCACCCTGATGAAGCGCATCGCCGTCGACAAGGACGACCCGCCCGTGGTGGCCAAGGACTGGCTCACCCAGAACGGCCTGGTCTGACGGCGGCCACGTAGCCGAACGCCTCCCGGCCGGAGCATGCTCATGCTCCCCGCCGGGAGGCGTTCGTCTGTCCGCACCCCGACGGCGCTCGGCCCGGCGCGGTCTCCACTGGCCGGTGCCGGTGCCGGTGCCGGTGGTGTCGGCCGGCTTTGCCGAGCCAGGCCACCGTCGGCTGTGCCGAGCCAGGCCACTGTCGGCCGTGCCGAGCCAGGTCACCGTCCGGCAGTAACGACCTGTCACAGTGGGGGTCACGCCTGACCCGGCCGCCTGCCTTCGCCCCGGCTACCGGTTTCGTCCACAGTGCTCCGGCCTTCGGGCCGGGGAGCGCGTCAATCGGGGTCGGAGATCTCCGTCACCTGCACGCCGTCCAGGTCGAGCCCTGCCCACCGGCCCGCGTCCAGTGTGAGGATGTCGGCCCCCTCCAGCCGGGCGAGCATCACCGTGTGCGCGTCCTCCCACGACGGCCTGCCGTCGCCGGTCAGCCGCGCGGCTGCCTGCCCGAGTTCGAGCGCGTCGTCGAAGTCGCCCAGCGGGCCGTACGCCCCGTGGTCGAGGCGGGCGATTCCGCGCACCGCCGGCAGGAACCCCGTCTTGTCGCTGCCGCCCATCTCCGCGGCCACGGCGGCGACGACCAGTGCGGGCACCGTCAGGCGCAGGCCCTGCTGGTCCAGCTCCAGCAGCAATGTGATCAGCGGCATGTCCCCGCGGGCGACCTCCGACACCACGGTGGTGTCCAGGACGAAGCCGCGCTCACTCATCGGCTGCCTGTGCCAGGTGCCGCTCCCGCTGCGCGAGCACGTGGGCGGTCATCCGGGCCACCTTGGCCGACGCGGCGGGGTCCGACCGCACCGCCTGGGCGGCGGCGCGCACCGCGGCGTCGGCCTCGCGGTCCGCCTCGGCCCGCCGCGCCAACGCGGCGTTGATCACCGCCGACACCGACCGGGCCCGCCCGGCGGCGACCTCCGCGTTGGCGTACTCGAGCAGGTGCTCCTCGATCGTCACGCTGACAGCCCTCGTCGTCATGCGATAACCATACGATGACCCCGGGCCGGTCGCCCGCCATTCCCGCCACGGCGGGTTCCGCTGCCCCGGTCGGGCGCTGGTGGTCGGGCGCTGGTGGTCAGGCGGTGGTGGTCAGGCGATGGCGGTCAGAGCGGCGGAGCGGGCAGTGACGAGGGTGCGCAGGGCGTTCTCGGTGGCCTGGTCGGCCGGGGTGAGGACGAACAGGCGCTGGTCGGAGCTGTCGACCGCGTGGAACGTGTCATAGGCCAGAGTCATCAGGCCGACGTCGTGGCGCAGGATGCGTTTGGTGCCGCGGGAGCGTTCCTCGACGTGCTGGTCGGCCCACCAGGCGGCGAACTGCGGGCTCTCGGCACGCAGATCGGCCACGAGCCTGGCCAGCACCGGGTCGCCGGGGTGGCGGGTGCGGTTGGCGCGCAGATTGCCCACGGTCTCGCGGGCGAAACGTTCCCAGTCGAGCTGCCCCTCCCGCAGGTCCGGTTCGCAGAACAGGATGCGGGCGGTGTTGCCCAGCCGCCCGGCCCCGAACTCGTCACCGAACAGCGCCTTGGCGGCGTTGTTGCAGGCCAGGATGTCGAAGCGGAAGTCCATGACGTACGCGGGCAGCAACGGCATGCCGTCCAGCAGCGCGCGCAGCGACGGCGAGAGCGGGGCGGGAACGTACTCCGGCGGCGGCGCCTCGCCCCGCGCGACCAGGTAGAGATGCCTCCGCTCGGCAGGGCTGAGCCGCAGCGCGGTGGCGACGGCGTCCAGCACGGCGGATCCGGGCATGCCGACGCGGCCCTGCTCCAGCCGGATGTACCACTCCACGCTGACCGCGGCGAGCTCGGCCACCTCCTGGCGGCGCAGCCCCGGTGTGCGCCGTCGCCCACGGACGGGCAGCCCGGCCTCCTGAGGGGTCAGCCGTTCCCTGGCCGCCCGCAGGAACGCGCCCAGTTCGTCACGTCGCATGCCGACAAGCGTGGCAGAAGGGGCGTGTCCCCAGGGAGGTACGCCGGATACCAGGCTCCCGAGCGCCTGGTCACGCGCCGAGCCGGGGCGGAAGGGTGACGAGCACATCCCGACACGTTGAGGAGAGCAGTCATGAAGCGCACGTTCACCGCCCTGGCCGTCGCCGCCGTCACCGTGGCCGTCACCGTGGCCACCACAGCGGCCACCACAGCGGCCACCACAGCGGCCGCCGGCACCCAGACCGCCTCGGCGGCCCCCACCGGGACGCCCGTCTTCGGCTACCACAAGGTGCGCGCCGGCGTCCCCGCCCACGTCGCCAGGTTCCATGTGGAAAGCCCGGACCTGGCCGCCGGCACGTTCCCGGCCAAGGCATTCTCCGACGGCTTCGGCTGCACCGGCAAAAACGTCGCTCCCCGGCTGAGATGGTCAGGCGCCCCGGCCGGGACCAAGAGCTTCGCGGTGACCATGTTCGACCGGGACGCTCCGACCGGCAGCGGCTTCTGGCATTGGGCGGTCCGCGGCATTCCGGCCTCCGCCACGTCGATCCCCAAGGGCGTCGCCGCCGGGGCCAACGACACCGGCGAGAGGGGCTACCTGGGCCCGTGCCCGCCCGCGGGCGACCGCCCGCACCGCTACGAGGTGACCGTCCTGGCGCTGGACGTGGCCGACGCGGAAGTCCCGCGGAACGCCACCCCCGCCCTGGCCTCCTTCGCCCTGTCCTCCCACGTCATCGGCTACGCCCGCATCACCGCGACCGCCAAGCGCTGAGAACGGCCTCGGCTCCGTTCACGGCGTCTCGGGGCGTCTCGGGGCGTCTCGGGGCGTCCGGGATCGCCGAGCGCCCAGCCCGCAGAGACACCCGGGCCCGCAGAGACACCCGGGTCCTCAGAGGTAGGGCCGCTGGTCGCGCTTGGCCTCCTCGTAGCGTTCGCGCGCGGCGCGCGCCTCGGGGAGCCCGGACACCTCGGCCACCGGCACGTCCCACCACGCCTCGGCGGCAGGTGCGGGGCCGGGGACCGTCTCGACGTAGACCACGGTCGTACGGGGGGAGGCGACCGCCTTGGCGAGCGCGGCCCGCAGGGTCTGTGGGTCGGTGGCCGTCAGCACGTCGGCGCCGAGGCTGGCCGCGTTGGCGGCGAGGTCCACCGGCAGCCGCTCCCCGTCGAGCAGGCCGCCGGGGCCGCGCCTGCGATAGGCGGTGCCGAGCCGGAGCGCGCCGACCGACTCGCTCAGCGCGCCGATCGAGGCGAAGCCCTGGTTGTCCACCAGGACGATGACGAGCTTGACGCCCTCCTGCACGGCGGTGGCGATCTCCTGGGCCATCATCAGGTAGGACCCGTCGCCGACGAGCACGAAAACCTCGCGCTCGGGGGCGGCGAGCTTCACCCCAAGGCCCCCGGCGATCTCGTAGCCCATGCAGGAGTAGCCGTATTCGACGTGATACTGCCCGGGGTCGGAGGCCCGCCAGAGCCGGTGCAGGTCGCCCGGCATCGACCCTGCGGCGTTGACCACCACCCCGCCCGCGGCGACCTCGTTCAGCACGCCGAGCACGACCGGCTGGGTCAGCTCGGTGCCGCTGCGGAACCGGTCGATCTCCGCCTGCCAGGCGGCGGCCAGCTCGGCCGCGCGGGCCGTCCAGCCGGGGTCGGCCCGCCAGTCCACGTCGCCGAAGGCCGCGTCGAGCGCCGTCAGAGCCTCCCGCGCGTCGGCGACGAGCATCTCGGCCGCGTGCTTGGCCGCGTCGAACGCCGCCACGTTGACGTTGAGGAACCGGGCCCGCCGGAACAGCGTCCGCGAGGCGGTGGTGAAGTCGCTGTAGCGGGTGCCGATCCCGATGACCAGGTCGGCCTCACGGGCCAGGGTGTCGGCCGCGCGGGTGCCGGTGTGCCCGATCGCGCCCACCGCGCACGGATGGTCGTACGGCAGCGCGCCCTTGCCGGCCTGGGTCTCGGCCACCGGCACGCCGTGGCGTTCGGCGAAGCGGGCCAGCTCGGCGCAGGCGTCGCTGTACCCGACCCCGCCCCCGGCGATGATCAGCGGGCGGCGCGAGCCGCGCAGCAGCGCGACGGCCCTGGCCAGGGCGGCGGGCTCGGGGACCGGCCGGGCCACGTGCCACACCCTGCGGGCGAACAGCTCCTCGGGCCAGTCGTACGCCTCGGCCTGCACGTCCTGCGGCAGCGCCAGCGTCACCGCGCCGGTCTCGGCGGGGTCGGTGAGCACCCGCATGGCTCCCATCAGGGCCGCCGGAAGCTGCTCGGGCCGGTTGATCCGGTCCCAGAAGCGGCTGACGGGCCTGAGGCAGTCGTTGACGCTGACGTCGTACGACCGGGGGTCCTCCAGCTCCTGCAGCACGGGTGTGGCGGCCCGGGTGGCGAACAGGTCGCCGGGCAGCAGCAGCACCGGCAGCCGGTTGATCGTGGCCAGCGCGGCCCCGGTGACCATGTTGGTCGCGCCCGGCCCGATCGAGCCGGTGCAGGCGAGCGTGGACAGCCGGCCGGACTGCCGGGCATAACCGGCGGCCGTGTGCACCATCGCCTGCTCGTTGCGGGCCAGGTAATAGGGCAGCGGGTCGCGCGTGCCCGCGCCCTGCTCGGCCAGGGCCTGCCCGACGCCCGCGACGTTGCCGTGCCCGAAGATGCCGAAGCACCCGGCGATCAGCCGGTGCTCGACGCCGTCGCGCTCGGTCCATTGCCGCGCGAGGAACCGCACCAGCGCCTGCGCGACCGTGAGCCTCGTCGTGTCCGTCATGAGACACCTCCCAGCCGGGGATCGACGGGCTGACCGGCCCACGTGCCGCGGATCCACGCGTGCCTCGGGTCGTCGGAGAAGGCCATCGACCGCTTGTCCGCCGGGCCGGCCAGGACGTTCAGGTAGTAGAGGTCGTAGCCGGGTGCGGCCATCGACGGGCCGTGATAGCCGTGCGGCACGAGCACGACGTCGCCCGCCGACACCTCGGCCAGCGTCTCGTGGGTGCCGTAGACCCGCTGGTAGCCGGGGCCGCCCTCGAAGTAGTAGATCTCCTCGAGCACGGACTCGTGCTCCGACGCCGTGTCGTGCTTGTGGGGCGGATAGGACGACCAGTTGCCGCCCGGCGTGATCACCTCGACCGCCACGAGCTTGTCGCAGCCGAACGCCTCGGGGGAGCAGAAGTTGTTCACCTGCCGGGTCGCCTGCCCCGCGCCCCGGATCTCGACCGGCACGGCCTCGGCCGGGCCATACCTGACGGGCAGGCGGCGGGTGGCCCGGGCGGCCGGAAACGCGATCCTGCCCCTGCCGGTGACGGTGACCCGCGTGTCGATCGGCAGGTACGCGAAGTCGGTCGGCCCGGAGAACACCGAGGGGCGTCCGGTGAGCGACAGCCGCAGGCCGTCGGCGACGACCTCGCACGCGCCCGCCAGCGGCAGGACGAGCATCTCCTCCTCACCCGTCGACAGCTCCACCGGCCGGTCCGTCAGGTTCACGACCCGCAGCCCGGCGTACGTCCAGCCCGCGGCCTCGGGGGTGATCTCGACGTCCCAGGGGCCGGAGGCGGCCGTGCCGTACGGAACGTGGGTCATGTGGCCTCCAGCAGGGCGACCGCGGCGTCCACGGCCGCGGCGACGTCGTCGTCCGGTGGGCAGAGCAGCGCCCGCTCCGGGTGCCAGGCCCGGTCGTCCAGCAGGCGGCGGCGGTCCTCCTCACGCATGCCCGGCGTCCCCCCTTTCCTGCCCCTCCATCAGGGACGTTCCCCGGGTGCGGGGGCAGTCCCCGCGCGGAACCCCGCGTCATGACGGTCTCGACATTCGCGCAGCGCGTCGTGCACGAACTCGCCGAACGGGTCGGCGCCGGTGCGAGTGATCACGGCGCTGCGGCGGCCCAGGCGGGCGGCGGCCGCGGCCACGTTGGCCGGGCTGCCGCCCAGGTATTCGCCGAAGGACGTCACCTGCCGCAGGGAGACCCCGACCTGCAGGGGATAGAGGTCCGCCCCGACCCGCCCCATGGATGAGGAAAGGGTGATTCAGCGCTCGACGAGGGTGACCTCAAGGGAATAGTGCGAGGCGCGGTACACGTGCGAGCCGTGCTCGACCGCACGGCCCTGGTCGTCGTACGTCGTGCGGACCATCGTGAGCAGCGGGCAGCCGCGCCGCTCCTCCAGCAGCCGCGCCTCCGATGCGGTGGCGGCGCGGGCGCCGATGCGCTGGTGCGCCACCCGCATCCGGATGCCGGTCTGGCGCAGCAACTCGTAGAGCCCGCGCTCCTGCAGCGACTCGGCGGACAGCGGGGCCAGCCCGACCGGCAGCCAGTTGTGCAGCAGGGCGAGCGGCTCTCCCATGGCGAACCTGATCCGTTCCAGCCGCAGCACCTCGGCGCCCGGCTCGACGCCCAGCGCCGCGGCGGCCTCCTCCCCGGCAGGCACGGTTTCGAGGGACGACACCCGGGTCTCGGGCTTCTGCCCGGCCCTGCGCAGGTCGTCGTACAGGCTGGTCAGCTCGACCGAGCGCTTCACCTGGCCGTGCACGACCTGGGTGCCGACGCCGCGCTTGCGGACGACCAGGCCCTTGTCGACGAGGAACTGGATCGCCTGGCGGATGGTGGGGCGGGACAGACCGAGCCGCTCGGCGAGCTGGATCTCGTTGTCCAGCCGGGAGCCGGGGGGCAGCGTGCCGGCCTTGATGGCCTCGGAGATCCGCTCGGCCACCTGGAAATAGAGGGGCACGGGACTCGACCGGTCGATGTCGATGTCCAATCGGGTGACGGTCACGATTCGACGGTAGCTGACATCAGAATGTCCGGACCAATGCCCTCGGGCCTGGTAAGGAGGGGGATTCCGGCCTTTTCCGCAGGGCGTCGCCCGGACGCGGGCGCTCGCTGGCGCCGAAGGCCGGGACCCGTGCACAGCCGGGAGCTCGGTTGCGCGTCCCGGTCCCCGGTGGCACAGTCGCACGCCGGAGGGGAAGGAGCCGGGGCGTGGGACCTGCACAGGGACTGTTCACCGAGGCCATGGCGCAGGTGGCCGCGGGCGTGGCCGTCGTGACGGTCAAGGACGACCGCGACGACCTGGGCACGACGGTCGCGACCCTGATGTCGGTGTCGCTCGACCCGCCGCTCGTGCTGATCAGCCTCGATTCGGCCGGATATCTCGCCGAGGTGCTGCTGCGCAGGGACCGCTGGGCCGCGAGCGTCCTCGCGGACGGCCAGCAGACGATCGCCTCCAGGTTCGCCACGGCCGGACGGCCGGGCGCCCGGCTCCTGCTGGCCGGGGTCGCCCACCATCGCGGCCCGCACAGCGAGGCGCTCGTCGTGGAGCAGGGGGTGGCGGCGATCGAGGCCGAGACGGCCCGGGTCGTCCCGGCCGGCGATCACACGCTGTTCATCGGCGAGGTCCTCGGCGTCGACTACGTCGACGCGTCCAGGGCCCCGCTCGTACGGCTGCGCTCCCGCTACCGCGCGATCACCTGATCGTCCACCAGCCCGGCAGCACCAGCGGGCCGTACGCCGGGAGACCGAGCTGCCCGGCCATCCGCGCCAGCGGCCCCCACGCCTCCAGGCGCACCCGGGCGAGCGCGGCCGACCTGTCCTCGCTCGACTCCGGCGGGCGCAGCCGCTCCAGGGGGTGCATGCGGGGATAGGTCCGTACGGGTGCGTCGCCGGGCAGCCCGGCCCGGCGGCGGGCCAGGGCGAGGGCGTCCTCCAGACCGCCGAGCTCGTCGGCGAGACCGGCCGTCCTGGCGTCGGCGCCGGTCCACACCCGGCCCCTGGCCAGCTCGTGCGCCCGCTCCTTGCTCAGGCCACGGCCCTGCGCCACCTTGCCCACGAAGTCGTCGTAGATGCGGTCGAGCCAGGCGTTCACCCGCTGCCACTGCTCGTCGGAGAACGCGGTGGACGGCGAGAACATCCCGGCGTTGGCGCCCTCGGTCACCGACTCGGTCACCACGCCGAGCTTGCCGAGCAGCTCCCCGACCACGGGCTTGCCGCCGAACACCCCGATCGAGCCGGTCAGCGTGCCCGGCTGGGCCACGATCACGTCGGCGGCCATCGACACGAAGTAGCCGCCGGAGGCCGCGAGGTCGCCCATCGACACGATGACCGGCTTGCCCGCCTGGCGCGCCAGCACGACCTCCCGCCAGATCGCGTCGGAGGCGACGTACGATCCGCCGGGGCTGTCCACGCGGAACACGATGGCCTTGACCTTCTCGTCCCGGCGGGCCGAGCGCAGGGCGGCGCAGATGGTGTCGGAGCCCATGGCGCCCCCGCCGCCCAGCGGCGAGCGGCCGCTGCGGCCGAGACGGATCATGCCGGTGCCGTGGACCAGGGCGACCGTGGCCGCCCCGGGGTGGGGGAGCCTGCCCGACAGCGCGCTCTTGGCGTACCGCGACACGTAGAGCAGGTGCGCGCCCTCGTCGACGGTCTCGGCGTAGACCTCGTCGCGATACTTCAGCTCGTCCACGAGCCCGGCCTCGACGGCCTCCGACCCGATGAACGGGCCCTGGTCGATCAGCTCGCGCACCCGCTTGGGGTCGAGGCCGCGTCCCTCGGCGATGCCCGCGACGATCTGCTCGGTGACCGACTCGGCGATGCGCCCCGTCGACTCGCGGTGGGCGTCGGTCATGTGGTTCTGGGTGAAGGTGTTGGCCGCGGTCTTGTACTCGTGCCGCTGGCCGAGCTGATACTCCACCCCGGCCTTG
This sequence comes from Microbispora sp. CSR-4, assembly GCF_008033685.1. Classification (NCBI taxonomy): domain Bacteria; kingdom Bacillati; phylum Actinomycetota; class Actinomycetes; order Streptosporangiales; family Streptosporangiaceae; genus Microbispora; species Microbispora sp. CSR-4. The sequence continues at coordinate 92,228 of NZ_VJVX01000009.1, read as the reverse complement.
GCGAGCGCGTCGCGGAGGAACCGCTGCTCCAGCGCCACGCCGGTCAGACCCACGTCGCCGGAGGGCTGGAGGTAGACCCGCTCGAAGGCGCTGGCCAGGTAGTAGGGGACGGTGCCCGCGCCGAACTCGCCGAACGTCTCGGCGAACGCGACGGTGCGCTTGCCCGCGGCGCGCAGCTTCACCACGGCCGTACGCAGCTCCTGCACCATGCCGAGGCCGAGGGGGTTGCCGCCGATCTTGACGATCAGCGCGGTGACGCGGGGGTCCTTGCGGGCGCGGCGCAGGCCCGACAGCACCTCGGTGAGGCGCGCCTTGCGCATGGACAGCAGGGCGGTGACGGGGTCGGAGGGCGGGCCTTCCGACAAACCCTCGGTCAGGTCCAGTTCCAGCACGAGCGGCGCGGTACGGCGCTGCCGCAGCTTGCCGACCGTTTCTACGATCGTCCTCGTCGCGTCCATAAATGCCACCATAAGCGAAGGTTTCGCCGGGGTGGCCGGATGATCAGGGCCCCCGCGCGAGACGCGCGAGGGCCCATGACGGTGCGAGGCGCTTACTTCGGTTACTTCAATCCGTTGGACATCGCGGTGATCAGCTCACCGTTGGAGGTGTCGCCGCTGAACTCCCAGAAGAACGCTCCGCCGAGACCCTGGTTCTTGGCGTAGGTCATCTTGCCGCCGATCGTGGCGGGGGTGTCGTAGCTCCACCAGTTCGAGCCGCACTTGGCGTAGGCGGTGCCGGCGACCGTGCCGGTGGCCGGGCAGGTGTTCTTGAGGACCTTGTAGTCCTCGATGCCCGCCTCGTACGTGCCGGGCGCGGCGCCGGTGGCGCTGCCGCCGGGCGCGGCCTGGGTGACGCCGGTCCAGCCGCGGCCGTAGAAACCGATGCCCAGCAGGAGCTTGCTCGCCGGCACGCCCTTGCTCTTGAGCTTCTGGATGGCCGCGTCGGAGTAGAACCCTGCGGTGGGGATGCCGGAGTAGGACGTGAGCGGCGAGTGGGGCGCCGTCGGGCCCTGTGGGGCGAAGGCGCCGAAGTAGTCGTAGGTCATCACGTTGTACCAGTCGACGTACTGCGCCGCGCCGCCGTAGTCGGCCGCGTCGATCTTGCCGCCGTTCGTGCCGTCCGCGGTGATCGCGGCGGTGACGAGGTAGCTGGAGCCGAACTTGGCCCGCAGGGCCGCCATCAGGTTCTTGAACGCCGCCGCACCGCTGGAGTCACAGCTCAGGCCGCAGGCGTTCGGGTACTCCCAGTCGATGTCGATGCCGTCGAACACGTCGGCCCAGCGCGGGTCCTTCAGCAGGTTGTAGCAGGAGTTCGCGAACGCGGTGGGGTTGGCCGCCGCCTGCCCGAAGCCGCCCGACCAGCTCCACCCGCCGAAGGAGTAGAGGACCTTGATGTTCGGATACATCGCCTTGAGCTTGCGCAACTGGTTGAACGCGCCGCGCAGCGCGTTGGGGTTGTCCCAGGTGTCGGCCTTGGCGTCCACGCTGTTGGCCGCGGTGTAGGCCATGTCGTAGTCGGCGTAGGAGTCGCCGATCGCGCACTGGCCGTTGGTCACGTTGCCGAAGGCGTAGTTGATGTGGGTGAGCTTGGCGGCCGAGCCGCTGCTCACGATGTTCTTCACGAAGTACTGCCGGGCGTAGACGCCCCAGTCGGCGAAGTAGCCCAGCACCTTCCTGCCGCCGGGCGGCGGAGGCGTGCTCGGGCTCGCCGAGGGCGATGCGGAGGGCGACGCCGAGGGGGACGCGGACGGCGAGGCCGAGGGCGAGGCGGACGGGCTGGGGCTCGGGCTCTTGCTCGGGCTGGCCGAGGGGGAGCTGGTGGGCCCGCCGGTGCAGGGCGCGCCGTTCAGCGTGCAGTTCAGCGGGGTCGAGCCGCCGGGCGCTCCGATGAAGCCGAAGGTCGCCGTCGCGCCCGCCGCGAGGCCGCCGCTCCAGGAGGGGTTCTTGAACGTGTAGTGGTTGCCGCTCTTGGTCATGGTGGTGTCCCAGGCCGAGCTGATCGACGCGCCCGAGGGCATGTCGATCTCGACGGTCCAGCTCGGCAGGGCGTCCGACCCGGCCTTCACGGTGAACTTGCCCTGGAAGCCGGTGCCCCAGTCGGAGTCGACGGAGTACGTGGCGGTGGCGGGGGTGGCGGCGGTCGCGGTCCCGAGCGCGAGCGGCGCGAGTAACGCCGCGCCCGCGATCAGGGAGCCGAGGAGGATCTTTCGCACCGGAGCTCCTGCTCTTGGGGGGTAAAGGACAGGAAAGTTTCCTATTAGTTAGGAGAGTAAGCGCAGACAGGGAGGGGGTCAACGCCCTCGTTCGCCGCTAAGGGTCGTTTAAGCCTCCGCTAAGGTCGGAGCGCCGTCTTGGGGGAAATCCGGCCCGCCCTGGCCGGGCTAGGCGGTGGTCTCCTGCCTGCAAGAAGCGCCGGTGACCATGTTGTTGCCGGCGGCGGTGATGACGGAGTCGAGCCGGTCCCGGGCGTGCATGAGATCGGTGATGCGCCGGTCGACATGCTCGCGCTCCGCCGCCAGCCGCTTGAGCAGGGCGGGAGTGGCGCGGCCGTCGATGACGCACGGCATGAGCTCGACGATTGTCTTGCTGGACAGCCCGGCGGCATACAACTGCTGGATCAGCCGGACCCGGTCGACCGCGCTCTCGGGATAGTGGCGCTGGCCGCTGGGGCTGCGCTCGGCGCTGAGCAGATTCTGCTCCTCGTAGTAACGCAGGGCCCGGACGCTGACGCCGGTCCGGGCTGCGAGCTCTCCGACGCGCATCTCGTCTCCTGGTGACATCCATCACGTGACTTGCCTCTGACGTCAACGTCAGCTTTTAGCGTAACCGCCGTGCGCCTCCGCGGGGGACCTTCTCCTGGCCGGCCTCCCGGCGCACAAGGGCGTGAGCGAGAGGGGCGCCTCGAACGCGTCCTCCACGAGAAGACAGCCCGACCTCACCCATCCGCACGACACCTGAAAGAAGCACACGCATGACCACGTACAAGACGACCGGCCTCACCGGCCCCGCGTCCACCCCGACCGTATCGGTGAAACCGGTCGTGCTGCCCGCGCCGCGGCGCGGCGAGGACCTGCACGTACGCGTCTCCGCACCGGTCGTCGGCACTGAGCTGCCGATCGTGCTGTTCGCACATGGATTCGGCTCGAACCTGGACGGCTACGCCCCTCTGGTCGACCACTGGGCCTCCCACGGCTTCGTGGTGATCCAGGCCACTCACCTCGACTCCAGGCGCCTCGACATCGCCGCGGACGATCCCCGCAAGCCCGACGTGTGGCGCTACCGCGTGCAGGACATGAAGCAGATCCTCGACGAACTCGACACCCTGGAGGCATCCGTGCCCGGCCTGGCCGGCCGGGTGGACCGCAGTCGAATCGTCGCGGCCGGACACTCCTTCGGCGGCCAGACCGCGGGTATCCTCGTGGGTCTGCGCGTCACGGACCCCAGGACCGGAACCGCGCAGGACATGTCCGACTCCCGGGTCATGGCCAGCATCCAGCTGGCCACAGCCGGCAAGGGCGGCGACGAACTGACCCCCTTCGCCCACGAGAGCGCTCCCTGGCTGCGCGACCAGGACTTCTCCCATATCACCGCGCCCGGACTCGTCGTCGCCGGCGACAAGGACGAGCTTCCGCTCTCCACCCGGGGACCGTCCTGGACGACCGACCCCTACACCCTCAGCCGGGGCGGCAAGAGCCTGCTGACGGTCTACGGCGGCCGGCACTCCCTCGGCGGCATCTCCGGCTACGAGGCGGCGGAGACCACCGACGAAGATCCCGGCCGAGTCGCCCTCGTCCAGCAGGTCACCCTCGCCTACCTGCGCCACGTCACGGGCATCGACCACGCCGACTGGGAAAGGGCGCAGGCCGCCCTCGCCGGTGACTCCCACCCGCTGGGACGACTGGAATCGAAGTAACCACCCGCGCCGAACCCGGCTTCCACACCCACCTGCGGAGCGGAAGCCGGGCTCGGTGCCGAGGGGCGGGCGGGCAAAGCCGTGAGAACGGCTGCCCGAGCGAGATCAGGCCAGTCGAGCCGGCCGGGCGACAGGACAGTCTCCACACGGGGGCGGCGCGGCGGACGCCGGCTCTCGTACCATGATTCGGTGCACGGCTTCGTCCGCTCCGTGTGGTCCGAGCCCCGTCCCCCCGATCCACCCGTACGCGTGTGGCGGGACTGGGCGCTCGTCGGGGGGCTCCTGCCGCTCGCGGTGCTCGAAGGGGTGCTGCGGCCGGACCTTCCCTGGCGGCTGTTCGCGGTGGCCGTGACCGCCGGACTGGCGCCCACCCTGCTGTGGCGGCGCACCCGGCCGCTGGCGATGCTCGCGATCTGCTTCGTCGTCACCGGGGTGATCCCGATCATCGCGACCGGCACGACGCTCGATACGTACACGCTGGGATACATGCTGCTCCTGCCGTACGCGGTGGTCCGATGGGGGTCGGGCAGGGAGATCGTGGCCGGCCTGGGGATCATGCTCACCGCCGCCGGACTGTCCGTGCTCGCCGACCACGCCGCGCTGCCCGACGCGGTCGGGCCGTTCGCCGTCATGCTCGCGACCACCAGCCTGGGCGGCGCGTTCCGCTATCGGGCCGGGGCGAGGATGCGCGAGCTCGACCAGGTCAAGCTGCTGATGCGCGAGCAGCTCGCCCGCGACCTGCACGACACCGTCGCGCACCACGTCTCCGCGATGGCCATCCGCGCACAGGCCGGGCTCGCCACGGCGGCGTCACGGCCGGACGCCGCGGCCGAGGCCCTCCGCGTGATCGAGGCCGAGGCGGCCCGGGCCCTCGACGAGATGCGCGCCATCGTCCGCGTCCTGCGCCGCGACCGTCCGGCGGAGCTGACCCCCGGCCCGCGCATCGCCGAGATCGAACGGCTCGCCGGCCGGGGCGGCTCCCACCATCCGGCGGTCGAGGTGGAGATAACGGGAGACCTCGACGGTCTGTCGCCGTCGGTCGAGTCCGCGGTCTACCGCATCGCCCAGGAGGCGGTGACCAACGCCGTACGGCACGCGCGCCGCGCCACCCGGGTCGAGGTGCGCGTCGCGGCGGACGAGACGGCGGTGCGCCTGTGCGTGCGCGACGACGGCGACGGGGGCGCCACGCGCCCGGCCGCGCCGCCGGGATACGGGCTCATCGGCATGAGCGAGCGCGCGAACCTGCTCGGCGGCACGTGCGTGGCCGGCCCGGACCGCGATCGGGGGTGGGCGGTGACCGCGGTGCTTCCCCGGGCCGGGGCCACATGAGCGAGCGAGCCGATGGGCACGGCGTCCGCGTGCTGATCGCCGACGACCAGGAGATCGTCCGCACCGGGCTCTCGATGATCCTCGACGCCCAGCCGGGCATCGAGGTCGTCGGCACCGCAGCCGATGGTCGCCGGGCCGTCGAGCTGGCCCGGCGCCTGCGGCCCGACGTGTGCCTGTTCGACATCCGCATGCCCGGCACCGACGGCATCGAGGCGACCCGGTCGCTCGCCGGTCCTGACGTCGCCGATCCGCTCGCCGTCGTCGTGATCACCACGTTCGACCTCGACGAGTACGTCTACGCGGCGCTGCGGGCGGGGGCCCGGGGGTTCCTGCTGAAGAACGCCGGTGCCGACATGCTCGCGCAGGCCGTGCACGCCGCCGCCGGAGGCGACGCGCTCATCGCCCCGAGCGTCACCGCGCGGCTGCTCGGGGCGTTCGCCCGCACCGGTCCCGCCGCGTCGCCCGCGCAGCCTGTCGAGGCGCTCACCTATCGGGAGGAGGAGATCCTCGCCGCCGTGGCGCGTGGCCGGACCAACGGCGAGATCTCCGCCGAGCTGCACATCTCGCTCAGCACGGTCAAGACGCACGTCGCCAGCCTGATGGCGAAGCTGGGCGCCCGCAACCGGGTGGAGATCGCCATCTGGGCGTACGAGACCGGCCGCGCCGGAAGCTGACCGGGACCCCGGCGGGGAGTCGCGGCGTTCAGCGGGGGATCGCCCACCGGGGTGTCCAGGTCCCGGCCGCGTCCTGCCCGGCCGTGGCGGCGGCGAGGTGGGCGCGGAGGGTCGCCAGCGCGGGGTGGGGGTTGTCGCGGCGCCACAGGAGCGCGTGCGGATAGACGGGAGTGGGGTCGGTCACCGGGATGCGGCGCAGGTCGTATCCGGCGGGCCAGACGAGGCGGGTCTGCGCGCCCATGAACGTGGCCAGGGACGGGGTGTCGGCGATGGTGTCGAGGAGCGCGTCGGAGCCGAAGTTGGGACCGGTCGCCTCGATGGTGAGGCCGAACTCGGCGTAGAGGTCGTCGTAGTAGGCGGCCCACTCGGTGCCGGGGACGATGCCGGGCATCCAGATCCGGTGCCCGGCGAGCTGGGCGAGCGTCACCGACCGGGCGCCCGCCAGCGCGTGGGCGGGGCCGGTGACGAGCTGGAGCGCCTCGTCGGTCACCCGTACGGCCTCGATGTCATCGGGCAGCGGCCGGCCGGGCTCGGCGACGGCGCGGAAGGACGCGTCGATCGCGCCGGACCGGATGGCGGCGACGGCCCTGTCGATGTCGAACAGCATCACCACGTCGAGCTCGATCTCGGGGTGCGCGCGGTGGAAGCCGCGCATGAGGCTCGACGCCGCGCCGCGCGAGTTGAGCACGTCGACGCGCAGCGCACGGCTGCCGGCGCGCACCGAGGCGACGGCCCGCTCGGCGGCGCGCAGCAGCTCGCGGGCGTGGGGCAGGAACGCCTGCCCGTCGATGGTGAGCTCGGCGCCGCGCGGCCTGCGGAGGAAGAGCCGCACGCCGAGGTCGCGCTCCAGCGCCGCGATGCGCTTGGAGACGGCCTGCTGGGTCACCGCCAGATCGGCGGCGGCCTCCTGGAACTGCCCCGCGTCGGCGACGGCGACGAAGGTCCGGACGGCGTCGAGGTCCATCCGGACACCTTAGGTCGTGGCCGGCACACCATGGCCCGGCTGCGTCCTGCTGCGTCCTGCTTGTGCCCTGCTGTGCGGGGCCCGGGCGGAGTCTCTTCGCTCCGTCGCCCTCGCGACGGGCGGCGTTCGTCCGGTGCTCCCTGGGCGTACAACCGGTGGTTGTCATGGAAGGGCCTAGCGGTTGTTTGATCCCTGGTCATCGGGCTCGCTTTGATGCTGCCGATCGCGAATCGGTTGTGCGGCATCGGTCGTACGGGATCGGGTTGTACGGGATCGGGTTGTGCGGGCGAGTGACGAGGGGACGTCGGACATTGCGGAACGGACACCGGCCGGGGCACCGGCTGGGGCGGCGGTTCGGGTGGCTCTGGGCGGCGTACGGCACCAGCGCGCTCGGCACGTGGCTCGCCTTCGGCGCGTTCCCGCTGATCGCGGTCCAGGTGCTGCACTCCGGGCCGGCGGAGGTCGCGGCGCTGTCCGCCGTGGGGGCCGCGGTGGGCGCGGCCGTGGCGGTGCCGCTCGGCCCGTGGGTGGAGTTCCGCCGCAAGCGGCCGGTGCTGATCGGGACGGACCTGGTGCGGTGCGCGGCGCTGCTGACGATCCCCGCCGCGTACGCGCTGGGCGTGCTGTCCTTCGTCCAGCTCCTGCTGGTCTCGGTCGTCGTCGCGGCGGCCGACATCACCTTCCGCGCCGCCTCCGGGGCGTACCTGAAGACGCTGGTGCCGGCCGGGCACCTGCTCGTCGCCAACGCCCGGTTCGAGTCCACGGCCTGGACGAGCGCGATCATCGGACCGCCGCTGGGCGGCGCCCTGATCGGGCTCCTCGGCCCGGTGGCGACGGTGGTGGCCGACGCGGTCAGCTACCTGCTCTCGGCTCTGGGCATCCGTGCGACGGGCGGCGGGGAGCGGCGCCCCGAGCGCAGGCAGGCCGCTCGCATGCGCATCGGGGACCTGCTCGACGGCTGGCGCTACATCCTGGCCGACGCGACGCTGCGTCCGCTGTTCTTCAACGCCGCCGTGTTCAACGGCCTGGTGATGGCCGCCGATGCGCTGCTGGCCGTCCTGATGCTCGGCCGGCTCGGGTTCGCGCCGTGGCAGTACGGCCTCGCGTTCGCCGCGCCCTCGATCGGCGGGCTGCTCGGCTCGCGGCTGGCCCGGCCGCTCGTCACCCGGTTCGGGCAGCACCGGGTGCTGGTCGCGAGCGGGGCGCTGCGCGCGCTCTGGCTCGTGGGCCTGGCCTTCGTGGGGCCGGGCACCGGAGGGATGCTGCTGGTGATGGGCCTCGAACTCGGGCTCGTCTTCTGCTGCGGGGTCTTCAATCCCGTCTGCGCCACCTATCGCCTCGAACGCACCGCGCCCGGCCGGATCGCCCGCATGCTGTCCGCCTGGACGGTGACCACCAAGGCGTCGATCGCGCTGCTGACGGCCGTCTGGGGTGTGCTGGGCGGCCTGCTCGGCCCGCGTACGGCCATCGGCCTGGCGGGTGTGCTCCTGCTGGCGACCCCGCTGCTGCTTCCCCGCCGCGCCGCGACGACTCCCGAGCACGCTGCCGAACTGCCTGCCGAACTTCCCGCCGAGCACCCTGCCGACTCCACAGCCGACTCCACGGCCGACTCCACGGCCGACTCCACGGCCGACTCCACGGCCGAACCCCCTCCCGAGCCCCACACCGAGCCCGAGCCCCACACCGAGCCCGAGCCCCACGCCGAGCCCGAGCCCCACGCCGAGCCCGAGCGCGAGCGCGAGCCCGAGCCGGGGCCCGCGCCGAGCCGCGCCTGACGGCGGGGACACGGGCCGCCTACCTCACCCTCCGGTACGGGAGCCGGGAGCCTCTGCGTACGGCCCACTCCGCGACGGCGAGGTTGATCACCCAGCCGGCGCCCATGAGCAGCGCCCGGGGGAGCGGGCCGGGCTCGCCGGCCAGCGCCACCCAGGGACCGACGGTCAGCAACTGGGTGCCCGCGCCCATGCCGATCGCGTAGCCCCGCGTCATCCAGGCCCGGTGCCGGGTGACGTCCCGCCGCCGGATCGCCGCGAAGCCGAGGACGAGAGACACGATCATGAGGGTGCCGAACACCAGCCGCAGGCCGACGAGCAGGGCGCTGTCGTTCTGCAACGGGGGATAGAACAGCGTCATCCACAGCCCCGAGACCGCGCTGACGAGCCCGGACGGCACCACGAGCCGCCCGGCGGTGCGGTGCCAGGCGGGCCTGCGGCGGCGCAGTCCATGGGCGAACTGGAGCGCCCCCAGGATGCTGAAGAGCGTGACGGAGACGATGTGCGCGACGACGGGCGCGGGCGTCGCGAAATAGCGGACGCTGTCGTGGGTGATCGGCCCGCCCCCGGCCAGTTGCCCCAGCCGGGTGGAGCCGGCGATCACCGGGACGGCGCTGAGCGCGATCAGCGCGGCGGGCACGAGCCGTCCCGCCCTGCGGTTCCGGCCCGGCAAGCTGCCGAGCGCGGGGCGTTCCATGGATTCGGTCATGGGGCGATCGTCGTTCGCGCGGGGGCGGCGTTTCATCGGCGGAACGGCCGGACTCGCGCCACCCGATCGGCTGCCGATCGGGCGTACTTTCGGCCGATACGCCCCGCATGCGGCGCTTCTTACGCTGGCCCTCCCACCGCCGAGGTGACGAGGAGAATGCGATGAAGGCGTACGTCATCCGCTCGTACGGTCCGCCCGACGTCCTGGAGCTCACCGACGTGGACACGCCCGCGCCCGGCCCCGGTGAGGTGCTGGTGCGGGTGCGCGCCACCTCCGTCCAGCCGTACGACTGGCACCACATGAGAGGCGAGCCGTACGTCGCGCGCCTGATGGGCGGCACGGTCGGCCCGCGCAGGCCGCGCATCGGCATCCTGGGCGCCGACGTGGCGGGAGAGGTCGAGGCGGTCGGCGCCGGCGTCACCGCGTTCCGTCCGGGCGACGGGGTGTTCGCGCTGCTCACGCAGGGCGGCTTCGCCGAGTATGTGTGCGTGCCGGAGGGCGCGCTGGCCCGCAAGCCGGGGAACCTGTCGTTCGAGCAGGCGGCCGCGGTGCCGATGGCGGCCGTCACCGCGCTGATAGCGCTCGACCTGGGACGCGTCCAGGCGGGGCACGAGGTCCTCGTCAACGGCGCCTCGGGCGGCGTGGGCACCTTCGCGGTGCAGCTCGCGAAGGCGTTCGGCGCCGAGGTCACCGCGGTGTGCAGCGGGCGCAACGCGGACCTGGTGCGGTCGATCGGCGCGGATGAGGTCGTCGACTACACGAAGGAGGACTTCACCCGGCGCGGACGGCGTCACGACCTGCTGATCGACATCGCGGGCACCCGCGCGCTGCCGGCCTGCGCGCGGGTGCTGAAGCCCCGGGGGACGCACGTCGTCGTCGGCGGGCCTGCCGGGCGGTGGCTGCAGCCGGTCCGTCACATCATGGGGACGCTCGCGGCGTCGCCGTTCGTGTCCCAGCGTGTGGTCACCGCCCAGGTGGCGTACGGCGAGAAGGCCCGGGGCGACCTGATGCGGCTGACCGACCTCGTCGAGGACGGCGACGTCACCCCCGTCATCGGCCGCACCTACGCGTTCGGCGAGCTCCCCACGGCCGTCGCGTACGTGGAGCGGGGCCACGCCGCCGGAAAGGTCGTCGTCACGATCTGACCGGCCTTGCGGGGCTCTCCACGGCCGCGGTCGGACGACGCCGAGCGGCGGCAGTTCTACCTGGGGCAGCGCTCCTGGTTCCTGCTCGTCGGCGAACGCGGCTGGGACTTCGAACGCGCGGAGAGATGGCTCGCCGCCGCGGCCAAGGAGGCGCTGCTGAAAGAGCCGTAAGCCGCCGGCGGGGCTCAGGACCCGGCGACCGCGCCCCCGGGCTCGGAGTCCGCCTCCTCCGCGCCGGCCTTCCCGGTGTCCGCCTTCCCGGTGTCCGCCTTCCCGGTCGTCTCCGCGCGCGCGTCCATCTCCGGGCTCACGGCCGTCGGGCTCTCCACCGGGCGCAGCCACACCACGCCGAGCGGCGGCACGCGCAGCCGGGTCGAGCAGGGCAGCCCGTGCCACGGCGTCTCGACCGACTCGACCGAGCCCATGTTGCCGACGCCGCTCCCGGCGTACTCGTACGCGTCGGTGTTGAGGATCTCCTCCCACCGCCCGGGAGTGGGCAGGCCGAGGTGGTAGTCCTCGTGCGGGGCGCCGGAGAAGTTGGCGACGCAGGCCAGCACCGAGCCGTCCGCGCCGTAGCGCAGGAACGACAGCACGTTGCCCGAGGCGTCGTCGGCGTCGATCCAGCGGAAGCCCTCGTGGGTGTGGTCGCGCGTGTACAGCGCGGGCGACTCCCGGTAGAGGTGGTTGAGATCCTTCACCAGGCGGCGTACGCCCTGGTGGTAGTCGAAGTCGAGCACCCACCAGTCGAGGCCGTTGGCCTCCGACCACTCGGCGCCCTGGCCGAACTCGCCGCCCATGAACAGCAGCTGCTTGCCGGGGTGGGCCCACATGAAGCCGAACAACGCGCGGAGGTTGGCGAAGCGCTGCCACTCGTCGCCCGGCATCTTGCCCAGCAGCGACCCCTTGAGGTGGACGACCTCGTCGTGCGACAGCGGCAGCACGAAGTTCTCCGAGAAGGCGTACATGAGGGAGAACGTCATCTGGTGGTGGTGATACTGCCGATAGATCGGCTCGCGGGACATGTAGCTGAGCGAGTCGTGCATCCAGCCCATGTTCCACTTGAAGCCGAAGCCGAGCCCGCCGAGGTGGACGGGCCGCGACACGCCGGGCCAGGCGGTCGACTCCTCCGCGATCGTCATGATTCCCGGCTCCTCGCGGTAGACGACGGAGTTCATCTCCTTGAGGAACTCGATCGCGTCGAGGTTCTCCCTGCCGCCGTACACGTTGGGCGTCCACTCGCCCTCGCGCCGCGAGTAGTCGAGGTAGAGCATCGAGGCCACGGCGTCCACCCGCAGGCCGTCGACGTGGAACTCCTTGAGCCAGTAGAGCGCGTTGGCCACGAGGAAGTTGCGCACCTCGTTGCGGCCGAAGTCGAAGACGTACGTGCCCCAGTCGGGGTGGGTGCCGCGGGCGGGGTCGGCGTGCTCGTAGAGCGGGGTGCCGTCGAAGCGGGCCAGCGCCCATTCGTCCATCGGGAAGTGCGCGGGCACCCAGTCGACGATCACGCCGATGCCGGCCCGGTGCAGCTCGTCGACGAGGTGGCGGAAGTCGTCGGGGGAGCCGAACCGCGAGGTCGGGGCGTAGTAGGAGGTCACCTGGTATCCCCACGAGCCGCCGAACGGGTGCTCGGCGACCGGCAGGAACTCCACGTGGGTGAATTCCATGTCCTTGACATACTCGACCAGCTCGCGGGCGAGGTCGCGGTAGGACAGGCCGGGGCGCCAGGAGCCCAGGTGCACCTCGTAGATGCTCATCGGCTCGGTGAGGGCGTCGTGCGACGGCCGGGCGGTCATCCACTCCTCGTCGCGCCACTCGTACGCGGAGCTCTCGACGATGCTGGCCGTCGCCGGGGGCACCTCGGTGCGGCGGGCCATCGGGTCGGCCTTCTCCCGCCAGATGCCGTCGAGGCCGAGAATCTGGAACTTGTAGCGCGTGCCCTCGCCGATCTCGGGGAGGAACAGCTCCCACACGCCCGACCGGCCGAGCGAGCGCATGGGGTGGGCGGCGCCGTTCCAGTGGTTGAAGTCGCCGATCACCCGCACGCCCTGCGCGTTCGGCGCCCAGACCGAGAAGGCCGTCCCGTCGACGTCCTCGTGACGCATCACGCGCGCCCCGAGCACCTCCCACAGCCGCTCGTGCCGTCCCTCGCTGATCAGGTGCAGGTCGAGCTCGCCCAGCGTCGGCCAGTGCCGGTAGGGGTCGTCCGTCTCGTACGGCGGAGCGTCGGGATAGGTGATGCGCAGGCGATAGTCGGGGACCTTGTCGACGCCGGGCAGCGTCACCTCGAACACCCCGAACGCGCGATGGCTCATCGTGTGCGCCGATCCGTCGGCCAGCACCTCGACCTTCTCCGCGAAGGGGCGCAGGGCCCTGATCGTGACGCCGTCGGGCCCGGGATGGGCCCCCAAGATCGAGTGGGGGTCGTGATGCGCGCCCCCGGCCAGCCGGTCCAAGTCCATGTCGCCCAACCTGCCCTAGATATATCCCTCCGAACACCCCGATCTTGTCAGCGAAAGGCCGCGAGCGGGATGGGCAGCCACGAGGGGCGGTTGCGCGCCTCGTAGACGACCTCGTAGACCGCCTTGCTCAGTTCGAGCGCGCGCAGCAGCACCGCGTCGTCGCCTCGGATGTGCCCGCCGCCTTCGGAGTAGCCGGCCAGGAAGGCGGCCCGGTTGCGCTCGGACCACTCCCGGGCCCGGCACTCCAGCGCCTCGGCGTTGGGATGCCCGGCCAGCAGATGCCGCGCCGCGTATTCGAAGGAGCGCAGCATGCCCGCCACGTCGCGCAGCGGCGAGTCGAGCGCCCGCCGCTCGGCCAGCGGCTGGCCCGGCTCGCCCTCGAAGTCGAGCACCACCCAGTCGGTCATCGTGCGCATGACCTGGCCGAGGTGGTAGTCGCCGTGCACGCGCTGCACCGGGATCTCGTGACCGAGGTCGGCCAGCCGGTCGAACGCCTCGGCGGCCACGGCGGCGTGCTCGCCGAGAGGCGGCACTTCGGCGACCGCCTTGTCGAGGCGGCGGCGGAACCGCTCGGTCATCCGCTTGATCTCGGGAGGCTCGATCGTCCCGGCGGGGAAGGCCCGCGCGAGCTCCCGGTGCACCCGCGCGGTGGCCAGCCCGAGCCGCCGCGCCTCGGCGGCGAAGTCGCCTCCCGCGTCCTCCGCCGGCATGCCCTCGGGGCTGGCGTAGAAGTCGCGCACGCTGGTCAGCGCCATCGACCAGCCCTCGTTTGCGTTCTGCAGATACTCCTGCATGATCGCCAGGGTGGTGGGCTCGCCCTGGAGCTCGGTCTCGATCCAGCCGTACGGCTTGGCCACGTGGGCCGAGCCCGCGTCCGCGAGCGCCGTGATGATCTCCAGCTCGGGGTTGACTCCCGGGTTGAGCTGGCGGAACAGCTTGAATATGTATTTGTCGCCGTACACCAGCGAGGTGTTCGACTGCTCGGCGGTCAGCACGAGGCTGCGCTGCGAGGTGTCGATCTCCACCCCGTGCGCGGGGTGGAAACCGAGGCCGTCGAACCGGCGGTCGCCGGCCATCCCCTCCAGCAGGTGCGCCGTCAGGACGGAGTCGTGCAGCGCGTCGTACATCTCGACCTCGCGGCCGTCGCCCCGGCGGCAGGTGCCGATCCGGACGTGACCGAGCCGGTCGGGCAGGTGCTCGCGCAGCCCGACCGGGATCTGGTAGCGCGTGTGGCGCTCCCCCTGCCGCACGCACACGATCAGATGGACCAGCGCCGGGTCGCCGGAGGCGATCTCGATCTCGGAGTCGATGGACAGGTCGTCGATGGCGCGCCCCTTGCCGGCGAACCACCGTTGTCCGGTGATCCAGCCGGCCAGGAGTCCCTGAAGTGAAGTCGTCACTCCTCCTTCGTGCCGGCCGTCCTGTTCGTGACGGGCAGTGTGAACCAATAGAACCCATGCCCGGGGAGCGTCAAAAGATACGGAAGCTCGCCGATCGGGGGAAACGGAACTCCGCCCATGCACTCGACCGGCGTGGACCCCTCGAACCTGCGCAGGTCGAGCTCGACCGGCTGGGGGAAGCGCGACAGGTTGTTGACGCACAGCACCCGGTCGTCGCCCAGCTCGCGCACGAACGCGAGCACGCTCGGGTTGGACGAGTTCAGCTCGGTGAACTCACCGAGGCCGAACACCGGGTGACGCTTGCGGATCTCGATCATCCGCTTGGTGAAGTGGAGCAGTGAGCTGGCGCTCTTCTGCTGCGCCTCGACGTTGATCGCCTGATATCCGTAGATCGGGTCCATGATCACCGGCAGGTAGAGCCGGCCGGGGTCGCAGCTCGAAAAGCCCGCGTTGCGGTCGGGCGTCCACTGCATCGGCGTGCGGACGCCGTCCCGGTCGCCGAGCCAGATGTTGTCGCCCATGCCGATCTCGTCGCCGTAGTACATGACCGGCGAGCCGGGCAGGCTGAGCAGCAGCGCGGTGAACAGCTCGATCTGGTTGCGGTCGTTGTCCAGCAGCGTCGCCAGCCGGCGGCGGATGCCGACGTTGGCCCGCATGCGGGGGTCCTTGGCGTACTCGGAGTACATGTAGTCGCGCTCTTCGTCGGTGACCATCTCGAGCGTGAGCTCGTCGTGGTTGCGCAGGAAGATGCCCCACTGGCAGTTCTCAGGGATCTTGGGCGTCTGGGCCAGGATCTCCGAGATGGGGTAGCGCGACTCCCGCCGCACCGCCATGAAGATGCGCGGCATCAGCGGGAAGTGGAAGGCCATGTGGCACTCGTCGCCGCCGGTGACCGGGTCGCCGAAATACTCCACCACGTCGGCCGGCCACTGGTTGGCCTCGGCCAGCAGCACCCGGTCGGGGTAGAGCCGGTCGACCTCGGCCCGCACCCGCTTGAGGTACGCGTGGGTCGCCGGCAGGTTCTCGCAGTTGGTGTCCTCCTGCTCGAACAGGTAGGGGATCGCGTCGAGCCGGAACCCGTCGATGCCGAGGTCGAGCCAGAAGCGGATGACCTCCAGCATCGCGTCCTGCACGGCCGGGTTCTCGAAGTTGAGGTCCGGCTGGTGGTGGAAGAACCGGTGCCAGTAGTACTGCCCGCGGACCGGGTCGAAGGTCCAGTTGGACGCCTCGGTGTCGATGAAGATGATCCGGGCGTCCTTGTACTTCTCGTCCGTGTCGCTCCAGACGTAGAAGTCGCCGTACGGGCCCTCGGGGTCGGTGCGGGACGCCTGGAACCAGGGGTGCTGGTCGCTGGTGTGGTTCATGACCAGGTCGGCGATGACCCGGATGCCGCGCTTGTGCGCCTCGTCCACCAGCTTGATGAAGTCCCCCAGATCACCGAAATCCGGGAGGATCTTCATGTAGTCCGAGATGTCATACCCGCCGTCCTTGAGGGGGGACTCGTACAGCGGGAGCAGCCAAAGACAGTCGATGCCGAGCCACTGGAGATAGTCCAGCTTCTCGATGAGGCCACGGATGTCGCCGGTGCCGTCGCCGTTCGAGTCGGCGAAGCCCCGGATCAGCACCTCGTAGAAGACAGCCCGCTTGTACCAGTACTTGTCCCGCGGCTCCTCCTCGGTGAAGGTGTTGGGGACCGGCTGCGTGTGGCTGGGCTGGGTGTGACTGGGCTGAGGTGTCGTCGAGCTCACCTTTTGACTCCCCGGATGTGCCGAGCTGCGCTCACGGGCGGTGCGCTGACCCGTGGCGGAGCGTGAGAATGTGTGCGGGATGGACGTGCGGGTCGAGGCGCACGTAGTTCGCCTGCCCCCAGCGGTACGACTCGCCCGACAGTTGGTCGTCCACGACGAACTCGGCATGCCAGTCGAGACCGAGGGCCGGCATGTCGAGCCGGACCGTCGCCTCGTGTGTGTTGTGTGGATCCAGATTGACGACGGCCAGCACGACATCGCCTAGTCCGTGCCGTCGTGAGGCCGTGTCATAGGCGCCGGGCAGCCGCTTGGAGAAGCAGATCACGTCCGGCTGGTCGACGTTGTGAAACCGTAGGTTACGCAATTCCTGGAGCGCCGGGTGCGCTCTTCTCAACAAATTGAGCTGGGTAATGAGCGGGGCAAGGCTGCGGCCCTCACGCTCCGCTTCGGCCCAGTCACGCGGCCTGTACTGGTATTTCTCGCTGTCCAGGTACTCCTCGCTGCCGGGACGCACCGGGACGTTCTCGGCCAGCTCATACCCGGAGTACACACCCCACGTAGGAGCCATCAACGCGGCCAGAATCGCCCGGATCTTGAACGCCGGAACGCCTCCGTGCTGGAGATACTCGTGCAGGATGTCGGGCGTGTTGACGAACAGGTTCGGCCGCAGGTAGTGCGAGGTCTCGTGGGACAGCTCCCACAGATACTCCTCCAGCTCGGGCTTGGAGTTGCGCCAGGTGAAGTAGGTGTACGACTGGTGGAACCCGACCTTGGCGAGCGTGCGCAGCATGGCCGGGCGGGTGAACGCCTCGGCGAGGAACAGCACGTCGGGGTCGGTCGTGTTGATGTCGGAGATCAGCCGCTCCCAGAACCGGACCGGCTTGGTGTGCGGGTTGTCCACCCGGAAGATCCGCACGCCGTGGTCCATCCAGTGCCGGACCACCCGCTTGACCTCCGCGTAGATCCCCTCGGGGTCCTTGTCGAAGTTCAGCGGATAGATGTCCTGGTATTTCTTCGGCGGGTTCTCGGCGTACGCGATCGAGCCGTCGGCCCGGATGTTGAACCACTCCGGGTGCTCCTTGACCCAGGGATGGTCGGGGGAGCACTGGAGCGCGAGATCGAGGGCGACCTCCATGCCCAGCTCGCGGGCCTTGGCGACGAACGCGTCGAAGTCCTCGATCGTGCCCAGATCGGGGTGGATCGCGTCGTGCCCGCCCTCCTGGGAACCGATGGCCCAGGGCGACCCGGGGTCGTACTGGTCGGGGGTCAGGGTGTTGTTGCGGCCCTTGCGGAACTGCGTCCCGATCGGGTGGATCGGCGGCAGGTAGACCACGTCGAAGCCCATCTGGGCGATCGCGGGGAGCCGCCTGGCCGCCGTACGGAACGTGCCCGACTTGGGGGCGACGCCCTCCTGCCCCACCACGGCGCCCTCGGAGCGGGGGAAGAACTCATACCAGGAGCCGAACAGCGCCCGCCGCCGGTCCACCCGCACGCGGTTGCGGCCCGAACGGGTGAGCAGGTCGCGCAGCGGGTGCGCGGCGATCAGCGCGGCGGTCTCGGGCAGCTGGGTCACCGCGAAGCGCGCCCTGGGGTCCACCGCGTCGTCGCGCAGCCGGGCCGCGAGGGCCAGCAGCGCGGCCCGGTGCCCGCAGGTGCCGCCCGCCTCCGCCGCCGTGCAGTCCGCCGCCCGCACGCCCTTGGCCGCCCGCTCGAACAGCCGGGCGCCCTCCTCGCACATGAGGTCGGCGTCCAGGTCGCGCGGGATCTTGATGCCCGCGTCGTGCATCCACGTGGCGATCGGATCACTCCACGCCTCCACCCGGAACTGCCACAGGCCCTCGGCGGGGAGCGTGACCTCCACGCTCCACCGGTCGGTGCCGGGCGCGACCTCGCGCATGGGCAGCATCCGGCCCGGCGTGCCGCTCGGGTCGGTCAGCACCACGCCGGCGGCGACCGCGTCGTGCCCTTCGCGGAACACCGTCGCACTGATCTCGAAGGTCTCTCCCGCGGCCGCCTTGGCGGGCCACTGGCCGCAGTCGACGACGGGCTGGATGTCCAGGATGGGAATGCGTCCGATCATCGTCACTTCGTACTCGGGGGCGGCACACCGGGTGCCGCCGGGGTCAGCGGGGCAGGAACAGCTCTGGTCAGGCGGCAGCACGAGACACGGACCACTGGCCGCGGTCCTTTCTCGTCATACAGGGGTTGCCCTAATAGTCCACTCTTACCCCTGCGGAACGAAAGACCGCTCGCGTGTTTGGGATGACTCCGCGGGGAGATCGATCATTGCGTGCCGGCCGCCGCAGTCCGGCACGCACATCACCAGGTCAAGGGTACTTTGGTGAGGTTTGAACCGGTCTGATGGTGGTGAAAGCGTTCGAGAACTGGCTTCGCAGTACGGCAAGGTTGATTCGGTCGCGCGTCGTGGCGCTGAGTAACTAGGGTCTGGCCCCGTGAGAGCTATCCGCAGGTTCACTGTCCGAACCGTCCTTCCCTCACAGCTCGCACCTTTGGGCGAGTTGGTCCAAAATCTCAGATGGTCGTGGCACCCCGAGACCACGGACCTGTTCGCCGAGGTGGATCCCGAGGTCTGGGAGCGCGTCGATCACGACCCCGTCGCGCTGCTCGGCGCGGTCGAGGCCGAAAGACTGCGCGAGCTCGCCCAGGACCGGCGCTTCCTGCGCCGCCTCGCCGACGCCGCCGACGACCTGCGCGAGTACATGACCGCCCCCCGGTGGTACCAGTCGCTGGAGGACGCGCCGAAGGCGATCGGCTACTTCTCGCCCGAGTACGGCATCTCCGCCGCCCTGCCGCAGTATTCGGGCGGCCTCGGCATCCTCGCCGGCGACCACCTGAAGGCCGCCAGCGACCTCGGTGTCCCGATCCTCGGCGTCGGCCTGCTCTACCGGCACGGCTACTTCACCCAGTCCCTTTCCGCCGAGGGCTGGCAGCTTGAGCACTACCCCTCCCTCGACCCCGGCGGCCTGCCGCTCACCCTGCTCAAGGAGGAGGACGGCGCCCCGGCGCGCATCAAGATCGGCCTCCCCGAGGGGCGCGTGCTGCACGCCCAGATCTGGGTGGCCCAGGTCGGCCGGGTGCCGCTGCTCCTGCTCGACTCCGACGTCGCCGAGAACGACGCGGTCGCCAGGGACGTGACCGACCGCCTGTACGGCGGGGGCGGCGACCACCGCCTGATGCAGGAGCTGCTGCTCGGCATCGGCGGCGTGCGGGCCATCCGGGCCTACTGCCGGATCACCGGCCACCCCGAGCCCGAGGTGTTCCACACCAACGAGGGCCACGCCGGCTTCCTCGGCCTTGAGCGCATCCGCGAGCTGACCGAGGCCCGGCTGTCGTTCGAGGAGGCCCTTGAGGCCGTACGCGCCGGGACCGTGTTCACCACCCACACCCCGGTCCCCGCGGGCATCGACCGGTTCCCGGCCGAGATGATCGCCCGGCAGTTCGGCGGGTCGAACGCCTGGCCGACGGTGTCGGTCGACCGCATCCTGGAGCTCGGCGCCGAGCCCGACGGCCCCGACGCCGACAAGTCGGTCTTCAACATGGCCGTCATGGGCATGCGGCTGGCCCAGCGGGTCAACGGCGTGTCCGAGCTGCACGGCCGCGTCAGCCGGGAGATGTTCCAGGGCCTGTGGCCGGGCTTCGACGTCGACGAGGTGCCGATCGGCTCGATCACCAACGGCGTCCACGCCCCGACCTGGGTCGGCCGGGAGATGATGGAGCTCGCCGGCGCGGAGCTGCCCTCGCTGATCGACAAGGCGCAGGGCTGGGAGGGCGCGCACAAGCTGTCCGAGGCCGATATCTGGGGCATCCGGGGCACGCTGCGGGCCCGCCTGGTCGTGGAGGCGCGGCGGCGGCTGCGCAAGTCGTGGCGCCAGCGCGGCGCCAGCGAGGCCGAGCTGGGCTGGGTGGACGAGGCGCTCGACCCGAACGTCCTGACGATCGGCTTCGCCCGGCGGGTGCCGTCGTACAAGCGGCTGACTCTCATGCTGAACCAGCCCGACCGGCTGCGCAGGCTGCTGCTCGATCCGGACAAGCCGGTGCAGATCGTCATCGCCGGCAAGGCGCATCCGGCCGACGAGGGCGGCAAGAAGCTCATCCAGCAGATCGTCCGCTTCGCCGACTCGGAGGACGTGCGGCACCGCATCGTCTTCCTGCCCGACTACGACATGGCGCTCGGGCAGCTCATGGTGACGGGCTCGGACGTGTGGATGAACAACCCGCTGCGCCCGCTGGAGGCGTGCGGCACGTCCGGCATGAAGGCGGCGCTCAACGGCGGCCTCAACCTGTCCATCCGCGACGGATGGTGGGACGAGTGGTACGACGGCAACAACGGCTGGGCGATCCCCAGCGCCGACGGCGTGGACGACCCCGAGCGCCGCGACGAGCTGGAGGCCACGGCGCTGTACGACCTCATCGAGCGCGAGGTGGCCGACCGCTTCTACGACCGGGCCGCCGACGGCCTGCCGCGGCGCTGGCTGGAGATGGTCAAGCACACGCTGAGCTCGCTCGGGCCGAAGGTGCTGGCCGGGCGCATGCTGCGCGACTACGTGACCGACCTGTACACCCCGGCGGCCGTCTCCGCCCGGTCGCTCGCGGCCGACGGCTACAGCAACGCCCGGCTGTTCGCGGCGTGGAAGCTGCGCGTGGCCAAGGCCTGGCCGGGTGTACGCGTCGAGCACGTCGAGGCGACCGGCGTCGGGGACACCCCCGAGCTGGGGGCCCGGCTGGAGCTGGGGGCCACGATCGCCCTCGGCGAGCTGTCGCCGGATGACGTCCAGGTCCAGGCCGCCTACGGCCGGGTGGGCGCGCACGACGAGCTGCTGTCACCGAGCTACGTCACGCTGAAGGTCGACTCGGTGGGCGACGACGGCCGGGCGCACTACACCGGCGTCGTGCCGCTCGACCGCACCGGCGCGTTCGGCTACACCGTGCGCGTGGTCCCGTTCCACCCGCTGATGGCGTCCGTGGCCGAGCTCGGCCTCATCGCCGTACCGGAGGAGCCGGTCGGCATGACCAACGGCACCCTGCGCTGATCGATCACCCCTCCCTCCTGCTTTCTTCGCAGGTGGGAGGGGTAAGACCAGCACCATGGCACAGGCCCTGCACATCGGGATGATCGCCCCGCCGTGGTATGACGTGCCGCCCCGCGCGTACGGCGGCATCGAGGCGGTGACCGCCACGCTGGTCCGTGGTCTGCGGGCGCGCGGGCACCGGGTCACCGTCATCGGGGCCGGCCGCGAGGTGGATCTGCGGACCTACGACGAGCCGCCCTCGGACCGGATCGGCGAGCCCTTCCCCGAGGTGGTGCACGCGGCCGAGGCGGCCCGCCTCCTGCGGGGCCTGGAGGTGGACGTCGTCCACGACCACTCGCTGGCCGGGCCGCTCACCGCCGGGGGGCGGCTCGTGCCGACGGTCGTCACCTGCCACAGCGACGTGAGCGGGGAGCTGGGCGACTACTACCGGAGCCTCGGCACGGACGTGTCCCTGGTGGCCATCTCCTCGGCCCAGCGCGCCCAGGCGCCCGGCCTCAACTGGGTGGGGCGGGTGCACAACGCGGTGGACGTCGCCGCGTGGCCGTTCCGGGAGCGCAAGGACGACTGGGTGCTGTGGCTGGGGCGGCTCAGCCCCGACAAGGGCGCGCACCTCGCGATCGAGGCGGCGCGGGCGGCGGGCCGCCGCATCCTGCTGGTCGGCAGGCGCACCGAGCCGGCGGAGCGGGCCTACTTCCGCGAACGGATCGAGCCGCTGCTCGGGCCCGGCGTCGAATACCTGGGGGAGGCGGACGAGCGGCTCAAGAGCGACCTGTTCTCCCGGGCCCGGTGCCTGGTGTTCCCGCTGCTCTGGGACGAGCCCTTCGGCATGGTCATGATCGAGGCGATGGCCTGCGGCACCCCGGTGGTGGCGCTGCGGCGGGGCGCGGCGCCCGAGATCGTGGTGGACGGCGTGACCGGCTACATCCGCGACACGCCCGAGGAGCTGCCCGCCGCGATCGAGGCGGTCTCCGCGCTGGACCCGCACGCGGTGCGCGACCGCGTCGTCCGGCACTTCGACGTGCCCGTGATGATCAGAGGATACGAGCGCGTCTACCACGAGGTCACCGCCGCGATGGCGGCCACGCCCTCGCGGCCCCTCCCACTCGGCCGCTGATCTCCCCCTTATGGTGGGGGCCATGGGTGAATTCGTCAGGGTCGAGATCTCCGAGCACGTCGCCACGATCCGGCTCGACCGGCCGAAGATGAACGCGCTGAACCGGCAGGTCCAGGAGGAGATCGCGGAGGCCGCGCGCCTCGTGGACGCCGATCCGAACACGCACGCGGTCATCGTCTACGGCGGCGAACGGGTCTTCGCGGCCGGCGCCGACATCAAGGAGATGGCGGTCATGTCCTACGCCGACATGGCCGTGCACTCGCGCACTCTGCAGGACTGCTTCACCGCGGTCGCGCGGATCGGCAAGCCGGTCATCGCGGCGATCACCGGATATGCCCTGGGCGGCGGCTGCGAGCTCGCGCTGTGCGCCGACTTCCGGGTGGCCGGGCAGAGCGCGAAGCTCGGCCAGCCGGAGATCACCCTCGGGATCATCCCCGGCGCGGGCGGCACCCAGCGCCTGCCCCGGCTCGTCGGGCCCGCCCGGGCCAAGGACCTGATCTTCACAGGGCGGCACGTGGACGCCGCCGAGGCGCTCGCCATCGGCCTGGTCGACAGGGTGGTGCCCGACGGCGAGGTCTACACCGCGGCGCTCGAACTCGCCGCGACCTTCGCCCAGGGGCCGGTCGCCGCGGTGCGGGCGGCCAAGCTCGCGATCGACCATGGTCTCGAGACCGACCTCGACACCGGCCTGGAGATCGAGCGCCTCCAGTTCTCCGGCCTGTTCGCGACCCAGGACGCCCGGGAGGGCATGACGGCCTTCGCCGAGAAGCGCCGCCCCAAATTCACCGGCCGCTGACGGGTCATGCCGTGTGGGCGAGGACGGCGCCGGCCAGCTCGGCGTGCACCTCGGGCGGCAGGGTGTGGCCCATTCCCTTGACCGTCATCAGCCGGGCGCCGGGGATCCGCTCGGCGATGACGGCCCCGTGGCCCGGCTTGGCGGGCTCGTGCGTGCCCTCGACGACCAGGGTGGGCGCCTCGATCCGGTGCAGGACGCCCACCGGCTCGAAGCCGGGCTTGGCCGCCGCCGCGAGCCGGTGGTTGGCCGCCGCGTCGAGGTCCCGCGCCCGGTCGTACACGCGCTCGGCCAGCCTGCGCGAGGCGTCCTCGTCGAACGGCAGGCCGGTGCCGTGCAGCACGCGGTCCTCCGCGATCATGCGCTCGATGCGCTCCCGCCGGTCGCGCGGCGGCGGCGCGGCGATCACCTCGCGGTAGAACGCGACGAACTCCGGCGTGGGCTCGGGCAGGCTGCCCTCGGGCTGCGGCTCGCCCATCAGCGCCCGCATGAGCACCGCGCCCTCACCACCGCCGAGCGGCGACGAGGCGATGACGGTGAGCGTCCGCACGCGCTCCGGCCGCTCCACCGCGATCAGCTGCCCGAGCAGCCCGCCCGCCGAGTGGCAGACCAGATGCGCGCTGTCCAATCCGTGCGCGTCCATCACCCGCAGCACGTCGTCCTTGATGTCATCCCATGTGTACGGATCCTTCGAGAAGTCGACGACGTCGGACATCCCGGTGTCGCGGTGGTCGTAGCGGATCACGCGCCGGCCGCCCGCGACGAGCCGGCCCACGAACGCGTCCGGCCACAGGATCCCCTGCGACATCGACCCCATCACCAGCACGATCGGCGCGTCGGCCGCGGCCCCGAACTCTTCACTCCAGATGTTTGGCATGGGCTAAAGCATGCTGCGCGGGGCCGCCGGCGCCTTCCGTAGAACTACTAGCCGCGCCAGCTCCGTACGCGAGGTGATGCCGAGCTTCGGATAGATCTTGTACAGGTGATATTCGACCGTGCGCGGGCTCAGGAACAGCCGGGCGGCGATCTCCTTGCTGGTCGCGCCGTCCGCCACCAGGGTGGCGATGCGCAGCTCCTGCGGGGTGAGCGCGTCGAGCGCCGTCCCCCGCACGTCCGGCACCGCCACGGGCGTCTCCGGCCCGTTCTCCTCCGGCCCGTTCTCTTCCGGCCGGACGCTCTCGCCCGCCGCGCGCAGCTCGCCGTACGCGCGCCGCGCCCACGGATCGGCTCCCGCCCGCCGGAACGTCTCCAGCGCCGCTCGCAGGTGCGCCCTGGCCTCTCCCGGCCGGTGCGTACGGCGCAGCCGCTCGCCCAGCAGCAGTCCCGTCCTGGCCGCCTCGAACGGGTTGGCGTGCAGGCGCGACGCCTCGCCGAGCGCCTCGACCGCCTGGTCGTCCGGCAGGACCAGGCCGCGGCACCGGGCGAGCAGCGCCCGCGACTCGGCCGTCCCCGCATGGGACGACCAGCGCTCGTACGCCTCCAGGGCCGCACGGGCGGCGTCGGCGTCGCCCGCGCCGACGGCGGCCTCGATCCGGTCGGGCGTGCTCCGCCAGACCACGGTGGGATGACCGGCTCCCGGGCCCGCGGCGGCGATCGCGGTGAACCGGTCGTGGGCGGCGGCGAACCGGCCGAGGCACAGGTCGAGCATGGCCAGGGCGTACGCCGCGAGCCCGGCGCGCAGGCCCACCCGGTGGGGGACGGCGATGGCGAGCGCCTCCCCGGCATGCCGGGCGCAGGCCTCCTCCTCGCCGCGCAGGGCCGCCACGGCCGCGAGGTTGGCCAGGTGGGCCGCCACGGTGTTCGCATATCCGGCCTCGCGCGCCAGCTCCAGGCCCTCCTCCGAGACGGCCCGGCTCTCGGCGAGGCGCCCGGCGAGCCGCTCCGCGGTGGCGACGAACTCCAGCACCACGGGAAGCTGGCCGGCCATCCCCGAGACCCTGGCCACGCGCCCGGCCCGCTCGGCCAGCTCGGCGGACAGGTCCACCTCGCCCAGATGGCTGGCCGCCGCCGTCGCCCACAGGAAATCGGCCGCCTCGCGCAGCTCACCCGTACGGCCGAGCGCCCGCCTGAGCAGGTCGTGCCCGCCGTCGCCCGCGAGCGTCGCGCCGATGCCGGCGACCACGTCGCGCAGGAACCCTTCGGGGAAGGCCGCCGCCCGCCGCCCGATCTCGATCATGGCCGCCGTGTCGCCGACGTACGACGCCGCCTCCGAGGCGTCGGCCAGCATGTCCAGGGTGTCGCCCGCCGCGAGGATCCGTACGGCCTCCGCGGCGTTGCCGGAGTTGAGCTCGAAGCGTCCGCGGAGCCGGGCGATCTCCATGGTCAGCGCGGTGTCCGCCCCGGCGAGCTCGCGCGCCTCGGCCAGCAGCGACTCGGCCTGGCCGGGACGGCCCCCGAGCCACGCGGCCTCGGCGGCGTCCGTGAGCCGCCGGGCGCGCACGAGCGGTGCGGGGGTGAGCTCGGCGGCCCTGGTCAGGGCGGTGGCGGCGGCGCCATAGCCGCCTCGGTCCCGGGCCCGCTCCGCGGCCCGCGCGAGGGCGGCGGCGACCGATTCGTCCTGACCGAGCGCGGCCCCGGCCAGATGCCAGGCCCGCCGGTCTCCCTCAGATATCTCGGACGCATCCGACACCTCGGCCAGTGCCGCGTGCGCCTCGCGGCGTGCGGCGGGGGAGGCCGCCTCGTACACCGCCGACCGGATCAGCGGATGGCGGAACCGCACGCGCGTCCCGGACACGCCCGCGAGCCCGGCCGACTCCAGCTCGGGCAGCGCCGCCTCGTCCGCGCCCAGCCGCTCGGCGGCCCGCAGCACCAGGCCGAGATCGCTCTCGACCGCCGCCAGTAGGGCGGTCAGCCGTGCCCCCGCGGACAACGCGGCCACCCGGTCGCCGAAGAGCCGGCTTCCACCGGGCAGGGGGTCGGGCAGCGGTTCCCGACCGGCCCGCTGGGCGTCCGTGAGCAGCCGCGCCGTCTCGCGCAGCGCCAGCGGGTTGCCCCCGGTCAGCGCCACGAGCTCGCGCCTGACCGGCGGCGCGAGCGTGAAGCCGGCGTCGAGCAGCTCGGCGGCCGCAGGTTCGGCCAGCCCGGCGATCTCCAGCGAGGGCAGGCCCGGCACCGGCGTGTCGCCGCGTACGGCCAGCGGCATCGCGATCGGTTCGGTGCGCAGCCGCCTGGCGGCGAACAGCAGGGCGTCGGCCGACGGCCGGTCCACCCACTGGAAGTCGTCCACGACGCAGATGAGCCCGTCCGGCGCGGCGGCCTCGGCCAGCAGCGACAGCACCCCGGCCGCCAGCAGGAACCGGTCGCCCGAACCGGCGGGGCCAGCCCGAGCGCGCCGCGTACGGCCTCGGCCTGCGGTTCCGGCAGCGCGTCGAGCAGCCCGGTCACCGGCAGCAGCAACTGGTGGAGGGCGGCGAACGCCAGGTCGGCCTCCGCCTCGACCCCCGTGGTGCGCAGCACGCGCATGGGCGCGCCGCGGGAGGCCGCCAGGTCGAGCAGCGCCGTCTTGCCCGCACCGGCCTCGCCGCGCAGCACGAGCGCGCCGCCCTGACCCTTCCCGGCCCGGGCGATCAGGTCGTCTATCGCGGCCGTCTCCGCCGATCTGCCGTAAAGCACAACCGCCGACTGTATTGCGTGGTGAGAGGCGCGACCGACGCGAACCGGCCTTATCGCGGCTTCCCAGGGTCCTTTGAGCGACTTCAAATTTTGCGTCAAGAAACGCTCCAAAATGCCACTATCGTGGCGGTCCATGATGCGGTTGCGAGTGCTGGGCCTGTCACGGCTGCGCCGGGCGCTGCTGTCCCGGCTCGACTCTCGATACGTCACCAAACCCGATCACCGGCAGGACCTGAAGGACGCCATCTGGGAGGTCCAGATGCTCCGCCGCGAGGTCGTGGGGCTGCGTGAGGAGGTCGACCGGCTGCGGCGGATCTCCACGGCGCCGGTGAAACCGGCCGCCGCGCCCACCCCGGCCGCCGACCCCAAGGCGGCCGAGGCGCACCGGCTGGCCACCGAGATCGCTGCGGCGGTGGACACGCTGCTGCAGAACGAGATGCGCATCTGGCAGGCGATCGACGACCTGTCGGCGCGGGTGGGCGCTCCCGGGCGGGCGGGGTGACCGGTCGTGCGGGTGCGATGGACGCGTGACGCGGACGTGTGGCGGCTGGTCTTCCGGCTCGACCCGGAGGACGAGACGACGGGGGCCTGCACCGACGGCCACCCCGTCGAACTGCGGACCAACTCCTGCCACGTCCGGACAGGGGACGCCGGCGCGTCCCCCCATCCCGACCTGCTCGCGGTCGCGGCGTGGACCGTCGTCGCGCCGTGGACCAGGCGGCGGGTGACCTTCGACCGGCCGATCTCCGCCGGGCTCGCCGAGGCGTTCCGTACGGCGTGGGGCGTGGACGCCGGGCCGGTCGGGGCGGACGCCAGGCGCGGCACCCGCCTCGCCATCTCCTACAGCGGGGGCGCCGACTCGATGGCGGTGGCCGCGATGTTCCCCGACGCGCCGTTCGTGCACTTCCAGCGGGTCAGTCACCCCCGGGTGCCCAACCGGTGGACGCACTACCGCTCGGACGTGCTGGCCCAGCTCGCCCGGCAGACCGGCCGCGAACTCCACATCGCCCAGTCGGACCTGGAGTTCCTGCTGAGCCGTCCCCGGCCCGGCTTCCCCGAGCACCACGCCGTCACGGTGGGGGCGCTGCTCCTCGCCGACCTCCTCGACCTCGGCGGCGTCGCGCTGGGCTACGAGATCGGGTCGCGCTGGCTCGGCAGCGACCGCTACGTCAACCGCTACACCCCGGACAACCCCATGTGGGCGCCGCAGGGGAAATGGGCCCCGCTGTACGCGGCCGCGGGGCTCCCGCTGGTGCTCCCGGTCGGGGGCGTGAGCGAGCCCGTGACCATGCGCATGGCGCTGGGCTCCGATCTCGCGCACCTGGTGCGCTGGTGCCTGCGGGGCGACGCCTCGGGACCATGCCGGAAGTGCGGCAAGTGCCTGCGCAAGGAGCTGATCCTCGCCGCCGTCGAGGGGCGGCCGATCACGACGACGCTCACCGCCCGGTCGGTCCCCGCACGCGCCTGGCAGCAGCCGCCGCCGTACTCTGGCCAGGAGACGATCGAGTACGGCTGCGCGCGGGTGCCGGGGATCGAGGACACACCGTTCGCGAAGGCGGCGGAGTACCTTAAGGCGACTGTCGAGTCCACCCGCTGGATGGACCGCTGTTACCCGCCCTCGATCGACGAGACGCCGGAGCCCTGGCGCGAACGAGTCGGCGCGTACATGCGGGAGCAGGTCGGGCTCATGACCGCGGACGAGCAGCGCCAGGTGGAGGCATGGGCGGCGATATGAAGATCTACCTGTCGGTGGACATGGAGGGGGTCACCGGGCTGACCGACCCCGAGGAGATGCACCTCGGGGGCCGCGGATACGAGCGCGGCTGCGAGCTGATGACCGGCGACGCCAACGCGGTGATCCAGGGCGCCTTCGACGCGGGCGCCGCGTCCGTGCTGGTGAACGACGCCCACGGGTCCACCAAGAACCTCAGGATCGACCTGCTGGACGAGCGCGCCACGCTGATCAGGGGGCCGGGCAAGCCGCACCGCATGGGTCAGGGCCTCGTCGCCGGCATGGACGCCGCCTGCTTCGCGGGTTATCACGCACGGGCCGGGGTGCCGCACGGGGTGCTCAACCACACGTGGATGGGCAAGGAGATCCAGAACGTCTACCTGAACGGCGAGGTCTGCGGCGAGACCCGGATCGTGGCCGGCTTCGCGGGCTCGCTGGGCGTGCCGGTCGCCCTCGTCACCGGTGACGAGGCGGTGTGCGAGGAGGCCAGGGAACTGCTCGGCGACGTCGAGACGGTCGCCGTGAAGAAGGGCATCGACAAGTTCTCCGCCGAGCTGCTGCCCCCGGCCGTCGCCTCGCGGCGCATTCGCGAGGCCGCGGCCCGTGCCCTGGGCAGGCTGTCCGATTTCCGGCCCTACGTGGTCGAGCCGCCGTACACGCTCGGTGTGGAGTGGAACTCCACCGCCATCGCCGCGGCCTGCTCGATCGTGCCCGGCGTACGGCTCGCCGGAACTCGGCACACCGAGTTCACCACCGACGACTACCACGAGATCATGGCGGTGTTCGGGCTCTTCTCCATGATCGGAGGCCAGGTCGCCTGCGGCAGCGGCCGGTACGGCTGACGCCCGCCCTGCTCGGAGCTGCCTCTAGGGTGGTCACCCGACTGCACGAGCGCGCCGTCAAGGAGGGCTGAATGCCGCTCGAATGGGTTCCCGCGTCCGACCGGCCGGACCTGCTCGCCGATCCCGTCGCCAAGGCCGTGGCCTCGCTCGACGTCACGGTGAAGGTCGCCGAGATCGATCCCGCGCTGTCCGACACCGCCGCGTTCTGCGAGCGGTACGGCGTGGCGATGGAGGACTCGGCCAACTGCGTCATCGTCGCCGCCAAGCGGGGCGGGCAGACGCGGTACGCCGCCGTCATGGTGCTCGCCACCGACCGGGCCGACGTCAACGGAATCGTCCGTCGCCACCTGGACGCGCGGAAGGCGTCCTTCGCTCCGCAGACGGAGGCCGTCGAACTGACCGCGATGGAGTATGGAGGGATCACTCCGATCGGCCTTCCCGAGGGCTGGCCGGTGCTCGTTGACGAAAACGTGACCCGGCGGCCTTTCGTGGTGATCGGCAGCGGTGTGCGCCGCTCCAAGCTGGCGCTTTCCGGCGAGGCGCTGGTCGCGGCGACGCGTGGGGAGGTTCTCGCGCTCACCATTTGACCGACTGCCGGGAAACCGTCGGCGTCTTTTCTCCGTTGTGCTGACTGGAGATGTGGCGCGATGGTTCACTCATGGGCGTTCTTTTAGTCGGTATGGTGCTTAGGCAATGAATCAGGACGACCGACTGGGCCCGTACCGGCTGCTGAGGCGGCTCGGTGAGGGCGGCATGGGCGTGGTGCACCTCGCCCTCGACCCGCAGGGCAGACAGGTGGCCGTCAAGGTCCTGCGCTCGGAGGTCGCGGGCGACGACGTCGCGCGCAGACGCCTGTCGCGCGAGGTCGAGACCATGCGGCGGGTGCGCGGGCCGAACATCGCGGAGGTCGTCGACGCCGACGTCACGGGACGCAGGCCGTACATCGTCACCCGCTACGTGCCGGGCCGGCCGCTCGACGAGATCGTCAAGAACGACGGCCCGCTGCCCCTGGACGCCCTGCTCAAGGTCGCCGTCGGGGTGGCCGAGGCGCTCGCCGCCGTGCACGCGGCCGGGGTCATCCACCGCGACCTCAAGCCCGGCAACGTGCTGATGCTGGACGGCCAGCCGGTGCTGATCGACTTCGGCATCGCCCAGGCGGTCGACGCCACCCGGCTCACCCAGACCGGCATGTTCATCGGCACGCCCGGCTATCTCGCCCCGGAGATCATCGAGGGGCACGAGGCCGGGCCGCAGGTGGACGTGCACGCCTGGGCCGGCACCGTGCTCTACGCCGCCACCGGCCAGCCGCCGTTCGGCAAGGGCACGCTGGAGATGATCTTCTTCAACATCACCTCCGGCCGGGCCAACGTCGAGGCCGCCCCCGGGCCGATCCAGCCGATGCTGCGTGCCGCGTTCCACCGCGACCCGGCCCGGCGGCCGACCGCGGCCGAGCTCGTACGGCAGCTCTCGCGGCTCCTGCCCCAGTCGCCGGGCGGCAGGCCCCGCGTGCCCGACGAGATCACGACGGTGCCCAATGTGGACGACACCGGCGGTCAGCAGGTCCCCGGGCCAGGCCGCCCGGGAGGGCCGGTCAGAGGGTCGGTCACAGGGTCGGTCACAGGGCCGGTCACAGGGCCGCCGCCGGGCGGGTCGCCGGTGCCGCCGGTCGGCCCGCCGGTCGTGCCCGTGGCGACGCCGCCGGTCACGCCGTCCCAGCCGGGCGGCAAGGCCGAGGAGTTCGTCTCGCTGCTGCGCGAGACCCCGGCGGCGGGCCAGGGCGGCGACCCCTTCCCGACCGTCCGTGTGACCGGAGAGGACCTGCGCCGGGCGGGCCTCGGGCCGAACGGCCCGGCGACCAGTCCGGCGAGCGGCCCGAGTGGTCCGAACGGCCCGAGCGGTCCGAGCGCGCCGCACGGCCCGGCCGAGGGCGACATCCCCACCCGGATGGCTCCGCCCCGCCCCTCGCCGACCGGCCCGTCCGGTCCCTCTGGTCCGTCCGGGCCGCCCGCGTTCCCGGGCACGCCCGTGGCGGGCCCCGGGGTCGCGACCGGCGGGCCGTCCGCAGCGCCGCCTGTCCGGCCGGCGGACGAGTGGCCCACGCCGATGCTGCACCCTGAGGGCGACATCCCCACCCGGCGGGTGACCTCCGAGGAGGTGCGCCAGGCCGTCGCCGGCGACCCCACGGGAGCACGCGCGGCATCCCCCGGGCCCGCCCAGCACGGGACGGCCCAGCACGGGACGGCCCAGCACGGGACGGCACAGCACGGGACGGCACAGCAGGGATCCGCACAGCACGGGTCCTACGAGCAGGGGGACGTGGCGGCGCGTGACCACGCGATCTTCGGGCACGCGCCCGAGATCTACGAGCGGACTCCGCAGGTCCACCAGCCGAACCCCACGCCGTTCATGCCGACGGTGCGGGTGCCGCCCCCGCCGCCCATGCCGTTCTCGCCCGGCGGGCTGTTCCAGCGCTCCAAGACGTACGGGATCGCGAGCGCGCTGCTGCTCGTCGTGATGACGTCGCTCGCGGTCGTGGCGCCGCTGCTGGTGTGCCTGGTGGCCGTGCCGGCCGTGGTGCTGCTGCGGGCCGCCGACCTGGCCCAGCCGCACCTCAACTCCCGCCGTCCCGCGGGCGCCGCGGCGGCCGACGTGCTGCGGGTGCTGAGCCGCCCGGCGGAGCTCGTGAAGTCGATCGGCATCACGATCGCGCTCGTGCCGTACGCGCTGATCCTGGGGCTGCCGGTGACGCTGCTGCTCACGATCCTGCTCGGCGACACGTCCGCGCTCCGGCTCGCGGCGCTGAGCTGGGGGGTCGCGACGGCGCTGTGGACGATCTGCGCGGGGCCCGGAGTGGTGGGCCCGGGCAGGCAGATGCGGCGGACCCTGGCCTCCCTGGTGCCGGGGGAGGGGGCGGCGAGGGGGCTCGCCTGGGGGATCGGCGCCCTCGCGGTGCTGACGGCGGCGGTCGCGCTCTCCAGCCTTCTGGGTAATCAGACAGCAGGGCACTTCTGGGGCCCAATCGACGTTGTGTCATTACTGGAACGACTGGAAGACCTGCGTAACCAGGCGGGGAACGGGTGACGGGGGACGACATGTCGGCTACTGAGGCTCCGGAGAGGATCGGGCCCTACCGGCTGCTGCGGCAGCTCGGCGAGGGCGGCATGGGGGTGGTCCATCTCGGCCTTGACGCGGAGGGGCGCGAGGTCGCGGTCAAGGTGCTGCACCCGCACGTCGCCACCGACCTCAAGGCGCGCGACCGGCTCACCCGCGAGGTCGAGACCATGCGGCGGGTGCGCAGCAAGCGGGTCGCCGAGGTCCTCGACGCCGACCTGACCGGCGCCGCTCCCTACATCGTGACGCGGTACGCCCCCGGGCGGACCTTAGAGCAGACGGTGCTGGAAGACGGGCCGCTCGGCGACGACGGCGTGATCCGGCTCGCGGTGGGCCTGTGCGAGGCCCTGGTCGCCATCCACGCGGCCGACGTCATCCACCGCGACCTCAAGCCGGCCAACGTGATGCTCGTGGACGGCGAGCCGCTCGTGATCGACTTCGGCATCGCCCACCTGGTGAACGCCACCCGGCTGACCCAGACGGGCATGTTCGTCGGCACGCCCGGCTATCTCGCCCCGGAGATCATCCGGGACACCGAGATCACCCAGGCCGCCGACGTGCACGCGCTGGCGGCCACGGTCTTCTTCGCGGCCACGGGGAAGGCGCCGTTCGGCTCGGGCACGTTCGAGTCGATCTGCTACAACATCCTCGAAGGCAAGGCGCAGGTGGACCTCGCGCCGGCCTGGATGCGGAACTGGCTCCGCCTCGCTATGGCGCCCGAGGCGACGTCGCGCCCCACGGCCGCGTCGCTGCTCAGGCTCACCCGTCAGCTCGACCCCTCGGTCACCGTGCTCAGGGAGACCGCCCACGAGCCGCCGCGCGACGGCGGGACGCGGATCCTGGACGGCACGCGCGTGCTCGACGAAGTGGCGCGGAGGGACGGCGGCCCGGTGAACGGGTCCGGCACGCTGAACGGCGCCGGCGGGAGCCGCACCGGCATGTTGCCGGCCGACGACGACAGCTACTCCGACCTGCTGCCGCCGGTGAACTACGTGGAGCCGGAGCGGCCCCGCCGGGAGCCCAGGGAGTCGCGGGCGCCCAGGCAGCGCCGTCCCGAGTCCGCGCCGCCCCCGGCGCACCCGCAGGCCCTGCCGTACGGCCAGGCGCCGCCGCCCTACCAGCCCGCGCCCTACGAGCCGCCGGTCTACCAGCCGTACACCGACCAGCGGGTGGCGGGCTACCCGGAGCCCCGGGTCGCGCCGCCTCCTGCCACGCCGTACGAGCCCGAGGCGAGGCGGGCCCCCTACCGGGCCCCGCATCCCGTGCTCGCGGCCCTGCTGCTGGCCACGATCGTGGCGCTGGCCTGCCTGCTGCCGGTCGTGGTGAGCCTGTTCGCCGTCGTGGCGGCGCTGTGCCTGCGGGTGGGGCAGTATCTGCTCGGCGACCTCGCCGACCGCCGGGCGGCGCGGGGCAGCAGCGGGGCCGACCCGCTCCTCGCGGTGCTCGGCACGCCGTGGGCGCTGATCAAGGCCGGGCTGGCGACGGTGGTGCAGGTGCCGCTGGCCCTGATGTTCGCGATGTGCGTTTGGGGCGGATTCCACTACCTCGGCGGGGTCAGGCCCGACCCCGCCGCGGCGTACGCCGCGGGCGCCTTCGTGGCCGGGCTGTTCCTCCTGCCCGGCGGGAAGGCCCCCCGCAAGGCGGTGTCCCGGACGCTGAGCGCGGTGATCCGGAGCCCCGGCGCGGGAATGATCGTGACGATCGCGGTCGGCACGGTCGCGCTGTTCGCGGTCATGACGGCGCTGTCGGCGGACGCCTCGTGGATCCCCTGGCGGCCGCCGTCGGTGGCGGTGGACCACATCGTCGCCGACCTCAAACAGAGGGGTCAGAACACGGTCGTCAACCTGATCGGCGGCGTGATCGGCGACATCATGGACAGGATCGGCCTGGGCTTCCTGACCTTCTGGACCTGACCGGCCCGATCCCGATAGTGAACCGCAAGGCATGGAGCGAAACGGCACCGGCACGCCGGAGGGGCGCGCCCGGTGCCCGGACTGAGGAGCGAGTGGAGCGAGGGACGACCGACTCCGAGCGGCGAGGGAAGTGTTCGACGCGCGCTTTCGGCGCGACCATCGGATGAGAGCGTCCCGACGAGCGAAGCGGGAGACACAGTTTGGGCACGCCGGAACAGCTTGGTCCCTATCGCCTGGTCTCCGCCCTCGGCTCCGGGGGGTTCGGTGAGGTCCACCTCGCACTGGACCCCGACGGGCGCACGGTGGCGGTGAAGGTCCTGCATCCCCACGTCGCCTCCGACGGGTTCGCCATCACCCGCCTCGCCCGCGAGGTGGAGACCATGCGCCGGGTGCGCGGGGCCCACGTCGCCGAGGTGCTGGACGCCTCCCTGTCGGGGGAGCGGCCCTACATCGTCACCCGGTACGTCCAGGGCAGGCCGCTCAGCGCGGTCGTGGCCAACGACGGTCCGGTCGCGGGGGCCGACCTGCTGCGGCTCGCCCTGGGGCTGGCGGAGGCGCTGGAGTCCGTCCACGCGGCCGGGGTCGTCCACCGCGACCTCAAACCGGCCAACGTGATCGTCTCCGAGCGCGAGCCGTACGTGATCGACTTCGGCATCGCCTGCGCGCTGGAGTCGGCCTCGGTCACCGCCTCGGGCGCCGTCGTCGGCACGCCCGGCTATCTGGCCCCCGAGGTGCTGGAAGGCCGGGAGGCCGGACCGGAGGCCGACGTGTTCGCCTGGGGGGCGACGCTGGCCTACGCCGCCTCGGGGCGGCAGCCGTACGGGACCGGGCCGGCCGCGGCGATCGCCTACCGGGTCGTCCACCGCGAGCCCGACCTGACGGGCGTGCCGTCGTGGCTCGTCCCGATCGTGGAGCGCTGCCTGAGCACCGATCCGGTGGACCGCCCGGAGACGGCCGAGCTGGCCGGGCTCCTCAAGGAGGCCGCGCCGGTGCTGGACGGGATCGAGCCGGCGCGGCCCGCGCTGTCGGAGGCGCCCACCCAGCAGTGGCGGCCCGGAGACCGGCGGGAGCGCCGGCCCGCGCGGGAGAGCCGCAGGGGAGAGGTGGACGACCCGCGCGCCGCGCACCGCGAGAAGCTGCACCGCCGCTGGGTGATCGGCTCCGCGGTGGTGGTCGGCCTGTTCGCCGCCGCGGCGCGGGCCAACCTGCCCGAGGTGTCGCTCCTGCTGCTGGTGCTCTACGGCATCGCGCTGCTCGTGGACGCGGGGTTCGGGCTGCTGGGCAGGTCGCGGCGGCGGCTCGTGGTGGATCTCGCGGGCGGCGTCGGGGCCGTCGCGGTGTGGGCGCTGCTCAGCACGCTGTTCAGCACTGTGACGCTCCTCATGGCCGTCGGCACGGTGGTGTTCTTGCTCGTCATGCTGGTGGTCGCGAGCTAGGAGAACCAGTCGGCGCCGACCTCCTGGATGGTCCGGCTGCCCCGGGGCACCACCAGCGCCTCGCTCAGCACCTGGTTGACGTGGTGGGGGTTGTTGACCATGCCGAACAGGAAGAACGAGCCGCCGTCCGACGTACGGAAGCCGAAGACCGCCCCGTGCCCCTCGAAGGCGACGTACGCCCCCTTGTTGACGGCGGGGAACGCCTTGCGGCTGTAGCTGTCCTTGGCCAGGCGATAGCCGGAGGCGCCCTCTTTCTTCTCGTTGTTCCAGAAGTTCAGATATTCCTGGGTCACGGCGCGCGCCATGTCGTTGTCCATGTCGGTGATGTAGCCGTCGGCGTCGAGCCGCGGCTTGGGCATCCGCCGGCCCCAGTGGAGCGGGGTCGCGACGGCCAGCTTGAACGGCTGCCCGGGTGAGCGGAAGAACGCGAGCACGTGGGGGCGGGCGTGGCCCTCGGTGTCCTTGTAGGTCGCCTGCGCGATGAACCAGTCGCCGATCGACGGCTGCAGCTCCGGCCGGGGCAGGTAGATCCTCGGCGTGCCGATCACGTGGATCGGCCTGTGCCCCGGCTTCGAGCCGAAGATCTCGTGGTTGCGTTCGAGCACGCCCTCGTGCAGCGCCGCCTCGATGAACAGCGCGTCGAGCAGGTCGTTCTTGTTCCACCATTTGCGCTTGCGCAGCGTCGCGTTGTATTCGCCCACCCACTTCGTCATGGCCTGCCTCGCCTCGGGGAGCGTCAGCCCCGTCCCGGCGGTGGCGGTGTTAGCGGGGGTGGCAGAGGAGGTGGGGCCGGCGGACGAAGTGCGGGCGGTGCTCGACGCCGGCCGTGGTGACGCGGGCGGGCTGGGCGCGTCGGCGCGGTGCGCGATCATGTCGGTGACCACGCCGCAGCCGGACAGGCTCACGACCATGGCCACGATCACCCACATCCTGCGCACCGGCGGCACCCCCCCAAGATCGGCCCGCAGAAATGCCAACATATCGGACACCGGAGCGGGGGTGAGTTCCGGCCGTGGGGCCTCCGCGATGCTTCCGGAACATAGTTCGGTAGGGTGGCAGTGGGCGTGACCGGGTTCTGGGTGATTCCTCAGCCGAAGGACGCGGCCGTAAAAACCTGGAGGTTTGCACCTAAGCTACCGATGGGTAACATACGCCTGGGGGGACCAGGGTCAGCTCGACACCCGGGCCACCTGCACAGGCGCGCCCGCTAGCACCTGGCAGTCTTGCATCACGTGCGCGTACCCCGCGCCACGTACCGAGAACCGCGGCGTCAGCCGTACGGAAAGGGGAGGTCGGCCACCGGCCATGAACATCGTCGTCTGCGTGAAGCAGGTCCCCGACACGGCGACCGAGCGCAAGCTGAGGTCCGATGACAAGACGCTCGACCGCGACGCCGCCGACGGCGTCGTGAACGAGCTCGACGAGTACGCGGTCGAGGAGGCGCTGCGGCTCAAGGAGGCCCATGGAGGCGAGGTCACCGTCCTCAGCATGGGCCCCGCCAAGGCGACCGAGACCATCCGCAAGGCCCTGGCGATGGGCGCCGACAAGGCGGTGCACCTGCACGACGACGCGCTGCACGGGTCGGACGCCCTGGGCACCTCCTACGCCATCTCCCAGGCACTGAAGAAGATCGGCTTCGACCTGGTCATCCTGGGGTCGGAGTCGACCGACGCCCGCACCGGCATGCTCGCCGCGATGCTGGCCGAGCGGCTCGGCGCGCCGCAGCTCACGCTCGCCCGCAAGGTCGAGGTCGAGGGCACGGCCATCCGGGTCGAGCGGATCACCGACTACGGCTACGACAAGGTCGAGGCGTCGCTGCCGGCCGTCGTGTCGGTGGTCGAGAAGATCAACGAGCCGCGCTACCCGTCGTTCAAGGGCATCATGGCCGCCAAGAAGAAGCCGGTCGAGACCCTCGGGGTCGCCGACGCGGAGATCGCGGCCGACCAGGTGGGCCTCGCGAACTCCTGGAGCGAGGTCGTGGACTTCGCCGCCGCCCCGCCGCGTGCCGCGGGCACCGTGATCAAGGATGAGGGCGACGGCGGAGCCAAGGCCGCCGAGTTCCTCGCGTCGAAGAAGTTCATCTGAGGGGCCCCGTGATGAGTGAGATTCTGGTTCTCGTCGAGCACGTCGACGGTGACGTCAAGAAGGTCACCCTCGAACTGCTGACCCTGGCCCGGTCGCTGGGCACCCCCGCCGCCGTGTGGGCAGGCCCCGGCTACTCCGACGCCGCGAAGGCCAGGCTCGCCGAGTATGGCGCCGAGAAGATCTACGTGGCGAACGCCGACGAGATCGGCGACTACGTGGCGGCCCCCAAGGCCGAGGTGCTGGCGCACCTGGTGACCGAGCGGTCCCCGGCAGCCGTCTTCGTCGCCGCGACCGGTGAGGGCAAGGAGATCGCCGGCCGCCTGGCGATCAAGACGGACTCCGGTGTGATCTCCGACGCGGTGGGCGTCGGCGAGGGCTTCGTCGCCGAGCAGTCCATCTTCGGCGGCGGCGTCAACGTCCACAGCCGCGTGACCAAGGGCACGCCGATCATCACGGTCCGCCCGAACAGCACCGCCCCCGTCGCCGCCCCCGCGGCCGGCGCCGAGGAGAAGGTGGAGGTCGCGCTGTCGGACGCCGCCCGCGCGGCCAGGATCGTCGAGCGGGTCGTCCAGGAGAAGGGCGCCCGTCCGGAGCTGACCGAGGCCGCGATCGTGGTCTCCGGCGGCCGGGGCGTGGGCTCGGGCGAGAACTTCGCGATCATCGAGAAGCTCGCCGACGCGCTCGGCGCGGCGGTGGGCGCCTCGCGGGCCGCGACCGACGCGGGCTGGTATCCGCACCAGTTCCAGGTCGGGCAGACGGGCAAGACCGTCTCCCCGCAGCTCTACATCGCGGCCGGCATCTCCGGAGCCATCCAGCACCGGGCCGGCATGCAGACCTCCAAGACCATCGTCGTGATCAACAAGGACGCCGAGGCGCCCCTGTTCGAGATCGCCGACTTCGGTGTCGTGGGCGACCTGTTCCAGGTCGTCCCGCAGCTCACCGAGGAGATCGAGAAGCGCAAGTGACGCGCCCGGCCCGTGCCGTGTGAACGCGCGGCACGGGCCGGAAGCCGGCCGTTCTCAGGGGCGCAGCAGCACCTTGACGGCCCGGCGCTCGTCCATGGCCCGGTAGCCTTCGGCGGCCTGCTCCAGCGGCAGTTCGAGGTCGAAGACCCTGCCGGGCCTGATCGTGCGGTCCCAGATCAGCCGGATGAGGTCGGGCAGGAAACGGCGCACCGGGGCCGGGCCGCCGTGCAGGTGCACGGCGGCGTAGAACAGCTCCAGGCCGGGCAGCGCGACGCCGTGGGCGACCCCGACGTAGCCGATGTGCCCGCCGGGGCGAGTGGAGCGGACGGCCTGCATCATCGACTCCTGGGTGCCGACCGCTTCGATGACCGAGTGCGCGCCCAGCCCGCCGGTCATTTCCTTGATCTTGGCCACGCCCTCGTCGCCGCGTTCGGTGACGATGTCGGTGGCGCCGAACTCGACGGCGAGCCTCTGCCGGTCGGCGTGCCGGCTGAAGGCGACGATCCGCTCCGCGCCGAGCTGCTTGGCGGCCAGCACGCCGAGCAGGCCGACGGCGCCGTCGCCGACGACCGCGACGGTCTTGCCGGGGCCCGCTTCCGCGGCGACCGCCGCGAACCAGCCGGTGCCCAGCACGTCGGAGGCGGCCAGCAGATCCGGGATCAGGTCCGCCCGGGGCATGCCGGGGGTGGCGACCAGGGTGCCGTCGGCCAGGGGAACGCGGGCCCGCTGCGCCTGCGTGCCGATGGAGGCCATCGGCACCGCGTTGACGCAGCGGGACTGGTAGCCGGCCCGGCAGATCTCGCAGGTGTTGTCGGAGGCGAAGAACGAGCCGACCACGAACTGGCCCGGCTCGACCGACGTGACCTCGTCGCCGATCTCCTCGACCACGCCGGCGTACTCGTGGCCCATCGGGACCGGCCCGTCGCGCTTCTCGACGCCGCGGTAGGGCCACAGGTCCGAGCCGCAGACGCAGGTCGCGGGCAGCCGGATGATCGCGTCGGTCGGCGCGAGGATCTCCGGGTCCTCGCGCTGCTCCACCCGGACGTCCCCGGGGGCGTACATCACTACGGCTCGCATCTCGTGCACTCCTTCGCGAGTCCTTCCCGGCGGCCCGCGCCTTCCGGCGGAAAAGCGCCCTGGCATCTCCAATGCCCACCGGGCCGGGGTCATGGCCCGCCGTCCGGGTAAAACCCCTGGCCCGGTGGTGGAGGCGCGGTGTGGAGATGTGAGTGCGAGGGTGCGGTGTGGAGGTGCGGTGCGCGGGCCGTGGGCGTCAGGCCGCCGCGCGGAGGCGCACCTCCTCGTCCGTCTCCTCGCGCGCCGGCCGCACCGGCAGCGGGATGATCTCCGTACGCGACGCGGGCAGGAGCCGTGCGGCCACGGCGATGACGACGCCGAGGACGACCGCCACGCCCATCGCGACCCGCAGCGAGGCCGCGCTGGACAGGAAGCCGATGACCACGGGCCCGAGCAGCAGGCCCGCGTAGCCCATCGCGCTCGCCTGGGCGATCGCCGGGCCGGGCTCGCGGGTCGCGGTCCCCGCCAGAGACAGCGCCATCGGCGAGATCGTCGCCACCGACAGCCCGATGAAGAACAGCCCGGCCACGGCGGCCATGGTGACCGGCGCGGCGATGACCGCGAGGAACGCGAGCGCGGTGGCGGCGCCGGAGAACATGATCAGCCCGCGGGCGCCGTAGCGGCCGCGCAGCCGGTCGCCGGCCAGGCGCGCGAGCAGCATGCCCGCCTCGAACACCGGGTAGCCGAGCGCGGCGACCGCCTCGGAGGCGTGCAGCGTGTCCATCAGGTAGAGGCCGTTCCAGTCGGCGACGACGCCCTCCGCCATGAACCCGGCGAAGGTGACCGCGCCCAGCAGGTAGACGACTCCGGGCAGCCTGCGCCGGGGCCGGGACGAGGACCGGCCCGCCTCGCCCGCCTCGGGCGCCGGGTCGGGCAGGTGCATGCGGCCGAGCGCCAGCGCCGCCGGCACCGAGAGCAGGGCGACGACCAGGATGTGGGCGGTGAGGGACAGCCCCAGGGCGATGGCCGCCGTGCCGACCAGGCCCGCCGAGATCGCGCCGACGCACCATCCCGCGTGCATGCCGCTCATGACCGGCCGGCCGTACGCGCGCTCGACGGCCGAGCCCTGGGCGTTCATGCCGACGTCGACCGCGCCGAACGCCATGCCGAACAGGGCGGCGGCCAGGGCCAGCACGGGGAAGGACGGCGCGAACGCGACGAGGACCAGTGACGCCGCGCACAGGGGAGCGGCCGCGCGCAGGACGCCACGGCTGCCGATCCTGGCCAGCACGACGCGCATGAGCTGCATGGTGAGCAGCGCGCCGATCCCCCAGCTCAGCAGGGTGAGCCCGACGGCCGACTCCGGCAGGTGGAGCCGGTCGGCCAGGGCGGGGAGGCGCACGGTGAAGGTTCCGCACATCAGGCCGGCCAGGACGAAGGTGAGGACTGCCCCGTGACGGGCCTTCCTCAAAGCGCGGGTCATCACAGCTTCCTTTCCAGGTGAGTCAAGTGGGTTTCCAGGCCCGGATTTACGGGCAGACACCAGCAGGTCGCCCTTTCACGGCAGAGCCGGAAGGAAGGGCGACCACCAGGTGAAGGTCAGAGAGCCGCGAGCGGCGCGTTACAACAGGGCGAGCAGCTTGGCGCGGATCGCGGTGTAGTCGATGATCCCCGCGCAGTGGGTGGCGACCTCCCAGACGCCCTCACAGGCCAGCCGTACGACCTGAGAGGTCAGGGGGTCGGGCTCGTCCTCCAGGCCCTGCCGCATCCAGCGGTTCATCGCCCCGCGCAGCGGCGCGAGCAGTTCGGGGTCGCCGGCCGCGCCCGTCACCACGGCCCATCGTCGCAGCCGGCCGGTCTCCAGGGCCTCGAACGTCGCGGCGACGTACGCCCGGGTGTAGGTGCTCTCCGACTGCGCCTCGAT
This sequence comes from Microbispora sp. CSR-4, assembly GCF_008033685.1. Taxonomy (NCBI): domain Bacteria; kingdom Bacillati; phylum Actinomycetota; class Actinomycetes; order Streptosporangiales; family Streptosporangiaceae; genus Microbispora; species Microbispora sp. CSR-4. Next base: position 50,521 of record NZ_VJVX01000009.1, on the reverse strand, counting down.
GAGGGCGTCGAAGTCGGCGATCAGGCGCTCGATCATGCCTTTGACGAGCGCGTCCTTGCTCGCGAAGTGATAGAGGAGACCGCCCTTGCTGACCCCGGCGCGCTCGGCCACCGCCGCCAGGGTCAGGGCCTGGGCGCCCTGATCCTGCAGCAGGCCCTCGGCCGCGTCCAGCAGTTCATCTCTCCTCACGGCGTCTACTGTACCGTCTGGACGGTTAAGTTGCGACTCGTGCCCGGGATCTCCGCCCGCCCGGATACGCTTGGTGGGCTGGATCACGTGTTTGGGAGGGGTCGTGGGAGCTGCTTATCTGGACCATGCCTCGACCACGCCGATGCTGCCCGAGGCGATCGAGGCGATGACCGCCCAGCTCGGTCAGGTCGGCAATCCCTCGTCCCTGCACGCGGCGGGCCGCCGGGCCCGCCGGGTCGTCGAGGAGTCGCGCGAGACGATCGCGTGCGCGCTCGGCGCCCGGCCCAGCGAGGTCGTGTTCACGGCCGGCGGCACCGAGGCCGACAACCTCGCCATCAAGGGCCTGTTCTGGGCGAGGAAGCGGCCCAGGATCCTCATCAGCTCGGTCGAGCACCACGCCGCCCTCGATCCCGCCCACTGGCTCGGCGACAACCACGGCGCCCGGGTCGAGCTGCTGGAGGTGGACGAGCGGGGCCGGGTGCATCCGGAGACGCTGCGCGAGGCCATCGCCCGCGACCCGGACGACGTGGCCCTGGTGAGCGTCATGTGGGCCAACAACGAGGTGGGCACCGTGCAGCCGGTGCGCGTGCTGGCCGGCATCGCCCACGAATACGGCATCCCCTTCCACACCGACGCGGTGCAGGCGGTCGGCCAGCTCCCGGTGTCGTTCGCCGAGTCCGGCGTGGACGCCATGACCGTCTCCGGTCACAAGGTCGGCGGTCCCGTGGGCGTCGGGGCGCTGCTGCTGGCCCGGGGCGTCGATCCGGTGCCCGTCCTGCACGGCGGCGGGCAGGAGCGCGACATCCGCTCCGGCACCCTGGACGCGCCGGCCATCGCCGGGTTCGCCACGGCGGTCGAGACGGCCGTCGCGCGGCAGCCCGCCACGGCCGAGCGGCTGTCGGCGCTGCGCGACGACCTGATCGAGCGCGTACGGCTGGCCGTGCCCGACGTCGTGCTGAACGGCGACCCGGTGAACCGGCTGCCCGGCAACGCCCACTTCTCGTTCCCCGGCTGCGAGGGGGACGCCCTGCTCATGCTGCTCGACGCCAAGGGCGTCGAGTGCTCCACGGGCTCGGCCTGCTCGGCCGGGGTCGCCCAGCCGTCCCACGTGTTGCTCGCCATGGGCCAGGACGGCGCGCGCGCCCGCGGCTCGCTGCGTTTCTCCCTCGGTCACACCTCGGTGAAGGAGGACGTCGACCGGGTCGCGGGGGTCATCGGGCACGTGGTCGAGCGCGCCCGCCGCGCCGGCCTGTCATAACCCGCCCTGATCGTCCCTTGATGCCCGCGCCTCGACGGCTTCCCCGGCAGCGCGTACGAGGCGACTCGCGGGGCGTTCGTCCCGCCGGTCAGCGAGCAGCGGCCGCGGGCCTCGGCGCTGCGGGCCGTCGTGCGCAGACCTCCATCTCGAACTTCATGCGGGGATCGGAGAGTCCGCACACGAGCATCGTCGCGGCTGGGCGGACGTCGCCGAAGCAGCGGCGCAGGGTCGGCCAGCACGGCGCGAAGTCCGCACGGTCGGGCAGCAGATATCTGACCCGGACGACGTCGGCGAACGAGCAACCCGCCTCGGCCAGCGCCGATTCGACGTTGCGCAGGCACTGCTCGGCCTGCTCGACCACGTCGGCGGAGATCGTCATGGTCGCGTAGTCGAACCCGGTCGTCCCGGACACGTGCACCCAGTCGCCGTCGATCACCGCCCGCGCGTAGCCGATCTCCTCTTCGAAGGTGGATCCACTCATGATCATGCGTCGCTCGGTATCCTCGACGTGTGCCGCAGCGCGGGTTTCGAACCCCGCCTCGGCCGGCAGGCGATCGAATGGCAGACGGTCTGCGCGCTCGTCGAGGCAGGACTGGGAGTGTCGCTCGCCCCGGCGAGCATCCGCCGGATCCGCCTCAAAGGTGTCGCCTACCGCCGGATCGAGCCGAACGACGCACGCACCGCCGTCGCGGCGGCCTGGCGTCGCGACGACCGGAACCCCCTGGTCACAAGATTCCTCGAGGTCGCCCGCGGCGAAATCCCGACCGGCCGGAGCGAGGCCGACCCGTGATCACGCCCGGCTATCGGGCCGTACGGCGCAGCAGCGCCCGCTCCAGGCGGAGGAACGCGCGGATGCGCTGTGACGAGCGCAGTTGGTCCAGGCGGGTCTGGAGGCTGTCGCCCACGTCGACGAGCAGTTCCTCGTCCGCGAAGCGCTCGACCTCGGGGAACATCCGGAGTTCCTCGTCCAGGTGGGCGTGTGACACCAGCACGTCGTGCAGCACGCCCAGCTCCCGGTCGAACCGCTCGCTGCTCGGGTCGGCCCGCACGAGCGCCGCGAGCTGGTCGGTGAGTTGGCGGTGCTCGGACCACGCCGCCGCGATGGCCGGAGTGATGTCGCGCACGGCGGGATAGAAGACGTCCTCCTCGATCCGTTCGTGCATCCACAGCTCGTCGAACAGCTCGTCGGTGAGCGCCCGCCGCCGTCCGGGCTCGGAGCGCGGCGTCTCCGCCAGCTCCCGCAGGAGGCCGCGCAGCACCTCGTGGTGCTCCACGAGCACCCGCGTCGCCGTCTTCCGCTCCTGCAGGGAGGGCGCCTCACGCACCTCCGTGAGCGCCGATGACCTTCTCCTCACGGCTGCACCTCCTGCTGGTGGACCAGCGCGCTGCCGGGCGGCGCGGTGGCCACGACCGGCGCGCGGCGCACCTCGATCCACCCGTGGCGTACGCGGGTCTGGAAGCACGGCGCCGGTGCGGTGGCCGGGCCGTTCAGGCTCTCCCCGCTGGACAGCTCGAACTGGCTGCCGTGCCAGGGACAGGTGAGGGCGCCGTCCCGGAGCCAGCCGTCCGACAGCGGGCCGCGCAGGTGCGGGCAGGCGTTCTCCAGGGCGTGGATGCGGCCGTCCGCGCGGACCAGGACGACCTCCACGTCGCCCGCCCGCACCCGGCGGGGGCTGCCGTCGGCCAGGTCGCGCTCGGCCAGCACGCGGGTGAAGCGACGTGGTTCGTGCTGCCCGACGCTCTGGTCGACCCCGATCCGGTGGCGGAAGACGAGCGTGCCGCCCAGGAACCCGCTGGCCATGATCAGGGGATAGCCGAGCAGGGTGGCGAGCCGTCCCCGCAGGTGGTGTCCCCGGCCCCGCTGCAGCCACGACCAGCCGTACAGGCCGAGGGCGACCGTGTTGAGCGCGCCGTGGACCATGCCGATGCGCCGGGCGTTGTCGTGCGTGTACTGCCAGTCGTGCAGGCCGGTCGCCATCGCGGCCAGCGCACCCGCGATGCCGACTCCCACGGCCGTGCGCGCCGCGCGCTTCTGCCCGGTGAGGTCCAGGACCAGCGCCGTCGTCCAGGACCCGATCGGGATGTCGGTGAGCGCCGGGTGGAGCGGGTGCCCCAGCCAGACGCCGTGCAGGAGGCCGCGGGCGCGGCCTTGGGTGACCCCGAGAAGGTTCTCGGCGAAGCCGAGGCCTTGTTCCAGCCGATGACCGGGCCGGTCGAGGCGGCCGTCGCCTTCGATCGCGTTCAGCAACCGGTCCAGTGTGCGCTGAGCCATGTCCGACCCCAATCCCTCGCCGGATCGGCCCCGCAGCCTGCGGGGAACGGGCGGAACGCGGGCGCTCGCCCGCGCGTCGCGTCTTATCGCGGGGTGCCCGCCCGTTATGGCGTGAAACGCGCTCTATTCCCGGTTCAGGTCAGGAAGTGGGCCACCGCGCTCCAGGAGGGGTCCTCGGCCACGTCGACGTGGGCGCGCCCCTCCTTCCACCCGGCGGCGACCTCCTCGACGACGGACGGCACGGCCGCCGCGGGGTCGGCGTAGAGGTGCATCACCCGGCTGCGGTCGGCGCTCAGGTGGGCCACCAGGACGGCCGAGCCGAGCGCGGCCAGCCGTTCGTTCAGCCGCTCCTCGAACTCGCCCAGCGCGTCCAGGGAGGCCCCTGCCGGCAGCCCGTCGCCGTCGGCCTCCCGGTAGGGCAGGGTGACGGTGATGTGCTGGTCGAACAGCGGGAAGTCGACCGGCCTGAGGGGATAGCGGGCGGTCGCGGTCAGCCGTCCGCCGGTGGCGGTGCGGCCTTCGAGGAGCGCCCACTGCTCCTCCTTGAACTCCTCCGCCACCTCGGCGACGACCGAGGGCAGGTGGATCGCGGGGAGCGCGTCGATCGGCTCGAACTCGGCGGCCACGATCTCGCCGACCCAGCGGGCCACCTCGTCCTCGCCCAGCAGCCAGTCGAGCGCGAGGAAGGCCGCCTCCGTCCGGGTGTCGTCGTCCACGTCGGGGAAGATCGGGTGGAACGCGGTGACGTCCACGCGCGGCGAGCCCGGCGGCACGCGCAAGGCCACCACCAGCCGGTCGAGCCCGAACTCCCGCCCGCCGACGTCGACCGTCAGATCGGCGGCCTGCGGGTTCGCCTGCCGCGACGGATAGAACTCCCACATCGCGTCCGCGGGCGGCGCGGCCAGGGCCCACCGGTGGGCGAACGGCCGCAGCTCCGGGTCGTTCGACGCGCTGACGACCAGGGCGTTCACGGCCATGCGGCCGGGAGCGATCTCCCAGACGAGGGAGGGGTGAAGGGCGGTGACGGCGGGGCCGATCATCTCGAACAGGGCCTCGGGGTCCTCCGCCTCGACGTGCGCGTCGATCTGGGGACGTGCCTCGTCCCACCAGGTCCAGAAGGCCGCGATGGCCTCGGCGGGGTCGGCGGACTCGCTCTTGCGCCCGAACAGTCGCATGACCCCGCATCCTCCCAGCCCGCCCGCCCCGATGCCAACGCGGGCGCGGCTCCGCGGGCGGTAACCTCGAACTGTTATGGGTTCCACACGAAAGCTTCGCGTCCTCGCGGCCATGTCCGGCGGGGTCGACTCCGCGGTGGCCGCCGCTCGGATCGCCGAGGCGGGGCACGACGTGACCGGCGTCCATCTGGCGCTGTCGTCCAACCCGCAGTCCTATCGCACCGGCGCGCGCGGGTGCTGCACCCTGGAGGACGCCCGCGACGCGCGCCGGGCGGCCGACGTCATCGGCATCCCCTTCTACGTGTGGGACATGGCGGAACGCTTCCATCGCGACGTGGTCGACGACTTCGTCAGCGAGTACGCCGCCGGGCGCACCCCCAACCCCTGCCTGCGCTGCAACGAGAAGATCAAGTTCGAGGCGGTGCTCGACCGGGCGCTCGCGCTCGGCTTCGACGCCGTCGCCACCGGCCACCACGCGCGGCTGGAGGACGGCGTGCTGCGGCGCAGCGTCGACGACGCCAAGGACCAGTCGTACGTGCTGGGCGTGCTCACCCGCGAGCAGCTCGCGCACGCGATCTTCCCGCTGGGCGGCTCGACCAAGGCGCAGGTGCGCGAGGAGGCGGCGCGGCGCGGGCTGACCGTCGCCGACAAGCCCGACAGCCACGACATCTGCTTCATCGCCGACGGCGACACCCGGGCGTTCCTCGCCGAGCGGCTCGGCGCGGCCGAGGGGCCGATCGTCGACGCGCTCACCGGCCGGGTGGTCGGCAGCCACCAGGGGGCGTACGGCTTCACGATCGGGCAGCGCAAGGGCCTGCACATCGACCAGCCGGCCGCCGACGGCAGGCCCCGTTACGTGCTGTCGATCGAGCCGGTGTCCAACACGGTCACCGTCGGGCCGCGTTCCTCCCTGGAGGTGACCTCCATCGTGGGGGAGCGGCCGGTGTGGAACGGGCGGCTGCCGGAGCCGCTCGCCCCGATCACCTGCACGGTGCAGCTTCGGGCGCACGGCGAGGTGTACGGCTGCCGTGCCCAGGTGTCCGGCGGCGAGCTGCACATCCAGCTCGACCGCCCGGCGACCGGCGTCGCGGCGGGGCAGGGGGCCGTTCTGTATGACGGGGATGCCGTCATCGGCTCCGCCACGATCGCCTCGGCCGTCTGAGCTCAGGAGATCTCGACGGACTCCCCGACGGGGATCCGGCGGAAGTCGGCCTTCTGCCGGCCGGCCTCCATGCCGAGCCAGTTGTCGATCAGCGTCGCGCCGATGTCGTTGACGAGCCCGTCGTGGGTCGAGTACGCCCGCGCGGGCCGGACGTAGCGCAGATACATGATCATCTCCGCGCCCTTCAGCCACGGCGCGTTGGTCGGCACGAGCAGCGTGGGCACGTCCGCGCCCGGAGGCGTGAGCGCGTCACCGGGATAGAACACCTCGTCGTCCACGAAGAAACCGACGTTCTGCACGGGCGGGACGTCGGGCAGGTTGACCGCGTGCCACTCGCCGACCGCCCGCACATGGAATCCCGCCGTGTCGAAGGCGTCCCCATGGGTGACCACCTGGACCTTGCCCGGGACCTGACCGAGCTGGTCGGCGACGGCCTGGCAGGTGTACACCTCCAGGTCAGGGCTCGCGTTCTTGAACAGGTTGACGTCCACGTGGTCGAAGTGCTCGTGAGTGATCAGCACGGCGTCCGCGCCGTCGAGGAGCCCTTGACCGCTGAACGAGCCGGGGTCGATGACGAGGGTCCGCCCGTCCTTCTCCAGCCGCCAGCACGCGTGACCGAGTTTGGTGAGTTTCATAATCCATAAGCTAGTCACCGTGAGCGAGTATCCGTGGAGCGAGGCCACGGCAACAGGGGTGGGGTCCTATCCGGGCGAGGACCACCTGGAGGCGGTCAGAACGGCCTTCGGCGAGCTGCCCATGCCCTACCTGCCCGAGCTGCCCGCCCGTGGCGTCGGCGCCGACATGATCGGCCGTACGGCGTCGCTGCTGGTCGAGCTGCCCGTCGAGGTGCAGCCGTCCGGCTGGCGGCTCACCGACCGGCCGGGGCGGGATTTCAAGCGGGCCAGAGACCATCTCGTTCGCGACCTCGACGGGCTGGAGGAGGTCTCCCAGGGCTACGAGGGGCCGTTCAAGATCCAGGCGTGCGGGCCGTTGACGCTGGCCGGGGCGATCGAGCTCAGGCATGGCGACAAGGTGCTCGCCGACGCGGGAGCCGTACGCGACCTGACCGAGTCGCTGGCCGAGGGGCTGGCGCAGCACGTTGCGGACGTGCGGCGGCGGATTCCGGGAGCCGACGTCGTCGTCCAGATCGACGAGCCGGGGCTGCCCGGGGTGCTCGCGGGCACGGTGCCGACCGCGTCGGGCTTCGGGCGGCTGCCCGCCGTCGAGTCCCCGATCGCGGCCGAGCGGCTGAAGGCCGTGCTGTCCGCGCTCGCGCCGGCCTTTCCCGTCGTGCACTGCTGCGCGCCGGACGTGCCGTACGAGGTCATCCGTACGGCGGGGGCGCGGGGCGTGTCCGTGGACGCCGCGCTGCTGCGCCGTCGCGACGAGGACCACATCGGGGAGACGATCGAGAAGGGGCTCGCGATGTTCCTCGGCGTCGTGCCGGGGATCGACACCCGGCTCGCCGATGTCGGGGTGGTGGCCAAGCCGGCGGTGGAGCTGTGGCGGCGGCTCGGCTTCCCGCCCGCCCGGCTCGCCGAGCAGGTCGTGCTCACCCCCGCCTGCGGCCTGGCCGGGGCCTCGCCCGCGTACGCCAAGGCGGCGCTGGCCCGGTGCCGGGACGCGGCCCGGGTGCTCCGGGAGGACCCCGGCGAGTGACGTCGGCGGTGGCGACCGGTCCGAGTACAGCGGACAAAAGGGAATGAAAGTGGGCTGCAAGCGGTCTACCGTAATTCTCGATCGCTCTTGCAGCGAGGGGCCGCGGGGTCTGGAGCGGCACCTCGGCGAGCGGTCCGGCGGGAGTCGCCCACGTCCTCGGTGCGGCTCCCGCCCCCTGCCCATCGCGCACTGCCCATCGCGCACTGCCCATCGCGCACTGTCGGTCGCCGGAGATACGGTTGCCCTGGGTGTCTGACGAGGGGAGACGTGCGACGTGACCGACAGGGCTGACGAGGCTGGCGGGTTCGACGGCGTCGCGCCCGGGGACGCGTCCGGAGACACGGCGAACGGGCACGCGGAGGCCGCACGCAAGGTCGAGCGCGTGACGAACGCCGCCGAGAGCGCCAGCGGGGAACCACAGAGCGCCAGCGGGGAACCACAGAGCGCCAGCGGGGAACCACAGAGCGCCACTAGGGAGACACAGGGCGCCACCGGAGAGGCGCAGAGCGCGAGCGGGGAAGCATCGAGCGCCGGCGGAGAGAGACAGAGCGCGCCGGCCGAGGCACGGGAGCGGCACGCCGAGCTCGCCGAGCTGATCGAGGAAGCCAACTGGCGCTACTACGTGCTCGACTCGCCGACGGTGAGCGACGCCGAATACGACCGCTGGATGCGGGAGATCCGGGCGCTGGAAGAGGCCTATCCCGACCTGCGCACGCCCGACTCGCCCACGCAGAAGGTGGGAGCGCAGATCTCCACCGACTTCGCCCCCGTCACCCATCTCACGCGGATGGAGAGCCTCGACAACGCCTTCAACGACGCCGACCTCGCCGCCTGGCAGGCCAGGGCGGAGCGGCTGATCGAGGCCGACCCCGGGCCCTACCTGTGCGAGCTGAAGATCGACGGCCTGGCCGTGGCCCTGGTGTACGAGAAGGGCCGCCTGGTGCGCGGCGCGACCCGGGGCGACGGGCGCACCGGCGAGGACGTCACCCCCAACATCCGCACGCTCGCCGACGTGCCGCACCGGCTGCGCGGAGACGACGTGCCCGACCTGCTGGAGGTGCGTGGCGAGGTCTTCCTGCCGGTCGAGGGCTTCAAGAAGCTCAACGAGCAGCTCATGGACGCGGGCAAACCGCCGTTCGCCAACCCGCGCAACTCCGCGGCCGGATCGCTGCGGCAGAAGGACCCGCGGGTCACCGCGCAGCGCCCGCTGCGGATGATCGTGCACGGCGTCGGCAAGTGGGAGGGCGACGGTCCGCTGCCCGCCACCCAGTCGGCCGTCTACGAGCGGCTGCGTGAGTTCGGGCTCCCCGTCAGCGACCGCTACAAGGTGGTCAAGAGCCTCGACGAGATCCGCGAGTTCATCGCCTACTACGACGAGCACCGCCACGATCCGGAGTACGAGATCGACGGTGTGGTGGTCAAGATCGACCGTATTGCCGTTCAGCGGCAGCTCGGGTCCACCAGCCGGGCCCCGCGCTGGGCGATCGCGTTCAAATACCCGCCCGAGGAGGTCACCACCAAGCTCCTCGACATTCAGGTCGGGGTGGGCCGGACGGGCCGGGTCACGCCGTTCGGCGTGATGAAGCCGGTGACGGTGGCCGGGTCCACCGTGGAGCGCGCGACGCTGCACAACGCCGCGGAGGTGGCGCGCAAGGGTGTGCTGATCGGCGACACCGTGGTGCTGCGCAAGGCGGGCGACGTCATCCCCGAGATCGTCGGGCCCGTTGTGGAGCTGCGGCAGGGCAACGAGCGGGAGTTCGTGATGCCCACGCACTGCCCCGAGTGCGGCACCGAGTTGGCCCGCGAGCGCGAGGGCGACGCCGACCTGCGCTGCCCGAACGCCCGCTCCTGCCCCGCGCAGCTTCGTGAGCGGGTTTACTTCGCCGCCGGGCGCAACGCGTTCGACATCGAAGGGCTGGGCTATGTCGCGGCGACCGCGCTGACCCAGCCGCTGCCGCCGCAGGAGCCGCCGCTCCGCACGGAGGCCGACCTGTTCGACCTGACCATCGAGAAAATGCTGCCGATCAGGACGGTTGTCCGCGACCCCGACACGGGCCTGCCGAAGACCGACCCGGAGACCGGCGAGCCGAAGGTCGTCGCGCTGTTCGCCACCGTCTCCGGCGAGCCGAGCAAGAACGCCGAGCTGATCCTCCAGCAACTGCAGGAGAAGAAGGACCAGCCGCTGTGGCGGGTGCTCGTGGCGCTGTCGATCCGGCACGTCGGCCCGCCCACGGCCCGCGCGCTCGCCGCGGAGTTCCGCTCGATCGACGCCATCGCCAACGCGTCCGAGGAGGAGCTGGCGGCGGTCGAGGGCATCGGCCCGAGGGTCGCCGCGACCATCAAGGAGTGGTTCGCGGTCGACTGGCACCAGGAGATCATCGAGAAGTGGCGGGCCGCAGGGGTCCGGATGGCCGACGAGTCGCCCGAGGACGAGGGCCCGCGTCCGCTGGAGGGGCTCACCTTCGTCGTCACCGGCACGCTGTCGGACTTCAGCCGCGACGAGGCGAGCGAGGCCATCAGCGCCAGGGGCGGCAAGGTCACCTCGTCGGTGTCGAAGAAGACGAGCTTCCTGGTGGTGGGTGACAACCCCGGCTCGAAGTACGACAAGGCGGTCAAGGCCGGCGTCCCGATCCTCAACGAGGAGGGCTTCCACGTCCTCCTCGACAAGGGCCCCGACGCCGCCCGCGCCGTCGCCCTCACCCCCGAGGAGTGAGCCGCACCTTATTGAGCCGCACCTTGTAGAGCCACTGAGGCAGGGCCGACGGGACCGAGGGGCGTCCTCCGGATCCGGGCCTCGCGGGCACCTGGACGACCGGCCTCGCCTTGAGGATCACCGTTCCGGTGTGTCCAGGCACTCCCCGAGAGGCAGTTCAACGCCATCACTCAGGGGAACATGGCCAACTGCTCTGCCGTTGGCCGAGACATGCCGAGTTCTGCGATGCCGATAGCCGAAGTCATGCACTACGCGGCCTTCACCACCGATCCCGCCGGCGGCAACATGGCCGGAGTGGTGCTCGACGCCGCAGGTCTGGACGACGCGGACATGCTCGCCGTCGCCGCAGAGGTGGGCCACCCGGAGACGGCCTTTCTGAGCGAGGCTCCCGCGCGTCTCACCGAGGCCGGCCGGACGTTCGCCGTCCGTTATTTCAGCCCGAAGCGGGAGGTGCCGTTCTGCGGGCACGCCACGGTGGCGTCCGCGGTCGCGCTGGCCGAGCGGATCGGCCCGGGTGGCCTGGTCTTCGAGACGAAGGCGGGAACCGTACCCGTCGACGTGGCGGCGGACGACGACGGCGTGCTGTGGGCGACGCTGACCAGTGTGGATCCGTACGTCGAGCCGGTCGGCGAGGACGACGTGGCACAGGCGCTCGACGCGCTGAGGTGGCGGATCGACGAGCTCGATCCCGAGCTGCCCCCGCGGATCGCGTACGCCGGGTCGCGCCATCTCGTCCTGGCCGCCGCCACCCGCGAGCGCCTGGCCGATCTGGACTACGACTTCCCGGGGCTGGCGCGCTACATGACCGAACGGGATCTCATCACCCTGCAACTGGTGTGGCGCGAGTCGGCGGACACCTTCCAGGTGCGTGATCCGTTCCCCGTCGGCGGGATCGTGGAGGACCCGGCCACCGGGGCCGCCGCGGCCGCTTTCGGCGCGTACCTGCGGGAGCTCGGCAAGGCCGGTCCCGGCGCCGTGCTGACCCTGCACCAGGGTGTGGACATGGGACGGCCCGGCCTGCTGCGGGTGGAGTTGCGGGACGGGGACACCAGGGTTCGGGTGTCCGGCGCCGCGGTGCCTGTTCCGGCCGGCGACTGATCTGCGCATGCCCCCGGAAGACTGCGGCCGCGAACCGGTGGCAGCCCTCGCGGACGAAGCCCATCCGGCCCACGGCGAAGCGGTGGCATGGTTCGGCGTGACTGGGACGCCGCGGCGATCGGTGGGACCGTCGCCGGTGATCCCGCCGAGTCGTCCGAGACTCAACCGTTCAGGCTTCGTTCCGCCGTGGGCCGCCGGGGACGTTCCTGCGGATTGTGAAGGAGGCCTGGAGGAGGGCGGCGGAGCAGGGAGAATGCAGGCGTGCAGCGTGACTTCGTCATCGTCCGCAATCCAGACCCCGACTCCCGCCTGCCGTACCTGATTCGCGTGCCGTTGGGCGCGGCGGGTCTGGTGCTGCGCGCGGGCGGGACATGGCCCCGCGAGAGGGCGATCTACTGCTACCCGGCCGGCGATGACGAGTGGCCGGCCGAGCCGGAGGTGATCGAGCGCGTGCCGGTCCGCCAGTGCGTACGGCGGGGCGCCGCGATCGACCTGGTTCTCGACCGCGGCAGGGAGAACCGGTCGCAGATCGTCTACACCACCGCCCGGGGGCGGGACGCGATCTTCTGGCAGACGGCCCGGGTGCGCAAGCAGGCCAGGCCGGGCGTCCGCACTCCGACCGCGCGGGCCTCCGGCATCGCCGCTCTGCCGATCGTCGTGGACAGTGGTGAGCGGTACGGTTACCGCTTCGCCTCGCAGCAGGTCCAGATCGACAAGCGCCGCCTGCCCGCCGGTGACTACGCGGTCGAGAGAGACGGCCGGGTATGGGCCGCCGTCGAGCGCAAGAGCCTGCCCGACCTCGTGGCCAGCCTCCTCAACTCACGGTTGAAATTCCAGCTCACCGAGTTGGCCGCGCTGCCGCGCGCCGCCGTCGTGGTCGAGGACCGCTACTCGGAGGTGTTCAAACTCGACCGTGTCCGGCCCGCGGTGGTGGCCGACGGCATCGCCGAACTGCAAGTGACCTTCCCCGGTGTCCCGATCGTGTTCTGCGAGACCAGGAAACTCGCCGAGGAATGGACCTATCGCTTCCTGGCCGCCGCGTACGCGCTGGCCATCATGCCTGCGGAAGACGGCGAGGCGTACGAGACGCCGGGGGCGGGCCCATCGCGGCGGCCGGCTTCTGAGACGCCGGCTTCGGACCTTCGGCGGCACACGCCGTCCGCGACCGATGCGCAGGCTCCGGACCTTCGGCGGCACACGCCGTCCGCGAGCAACGGCCCGACGACAGCGGAGATCCGGAGATGGGCCCGGAACAACGGCCTGGACGTGTCCGATCGCGGCAGGCTCCGCCCCGAGATCCGGCTCGCCTACGAGCGCGCCCACGAGGAATGACCCGCCTGTAGGTCCGGCCAGGAGCCGAGCCGACGCGTCAGCAACGCGTGCCCGGCCCCCGGCGCCTTGGGAGACGGCGGCCTGGACACGGAACCCACGAAGGCGTGCCGTACGGGTGGGGAGTCCGTACGGCACGCCTGGACTATGCGGCTGGACTATGCGGCGGGGATCAGGCCGTGGTGCAGACCAGCGGAGACGGGGTGGACGGGGTCCCGCTGGAGCTGCCGAGGAAGCCGAACGCGGTGCTCGCGCCGGGGGCGAGGTTGCCGTTCCAGCTCAGGTTCGAGGCCGTGACATTGGTGCTGCCGGTCAGGTTGGCGTTCCACGACTGGGTGATGGACTGCCCGCCGGGCATCGTCCAGCTCACGGTCCAGTTGTTGATCGCCGAAGATCCCGCGTTGGTCACGGTGATCTCACCCTGGAAGCCGCCCTGCCACGAGCTGATGACCTTGTAGGTCGCCGTGCAGCCGCCGTTGCCGGGGAAGGTCGGCGAGGCCGACGGAGAAGGAGACGGCGACGGAGACGGCGACGGGGACGGCGAGGGGGACGGCGACGGGGACGGGGACGGGGAGGGCGACGGCGACCGGGTCGGCGACGGCGACGGAGACGGCGAGGGGGTGTACGGGGCGGCTATCGCCAGGTCGTAGGCCCGCTGAGGCACGAACTGCCCCGCGGGGGCGATGCAGCCGTCGGACTCGCCCGGAGGCTTGACCCAGAGGAAGGCGGCGATCGCCGAGTCGCCGGTGTTCGTGGTGCTCCAGGTCCCGGTGGCGCGGCCGGCCGGGTCACACCACTCGGTGCCGACCGGGCCGTTGCCGTTGCGGCTGGTGTCGATCACGGCCTTCAGCCAGGAGTAGCCGGTGGCCGAGATGACGCTCTTGGCGTAGGAGACAGCGCCCGAGGTGAAGCGGTAGTTGGAGACGTTGAGGGCGATGCCGTCCGCGCTGTTGGCGATGTCGGCGCCGCGCAGCCGGTTGGCCATGTCGGAGGCGCCCACCCAGGCGTCGTTCCCCGCGTCGAAGAAGACCTTGACGTTCGGGGAGGTGGCCTTGAACTTCTTCCCGGCGTACGCCATGGAGGCCTGGACCTCGGCCTGCTGCGAGGAGTTCATGCAGTTCGGCATGATCGCCAGGGCGTCGGGCTCCAGGATGATGTAGGCGGGCCGCCCACCGAGCCCCGCGGCGACCTGATCGATCCAGGCGCGGTACGACGAGTGGTCGGGCGCGCCGCCCGCGCTCGCGCCGCCGCAGTCGCGGTTCGGCATCTCGTACACGACCATGATCGGGATCTTGCCGGCGGAGGCGGCGGCTCCGACGTACGCGTCGACCTGGCTGCGTACGGTCGAGGGGTTGTAGCTGGCGAACCATCGGCCCTGCGGGACGGCGGCGATGCGGTCCCTGATCACCGGGGTGCGGCTGTCACCGGGGTTGGCGGCCACCCACTTGGCCGCGTTGGTCGTCGGGTCGACGTAGAACTCGGAGTCGGCGGCTTGCGCGGCGGAGGAGGTGAGCACGGACGCTCCCACCGCGGCCGTGGCGACCGCTGTGAGTACAGCTGCCGTCAATCTGCGAGACATGGAAATACTCCGTCCGGTAGAGTGGGAGCGCTCCCACATGTCTCTGGATGGTAGGGAGCAGACAGCGGGTCCAAGAAGGGTCGCTCAGGGTTTGTTTGGACGGCCAACCTAGTAGGCGCAGGCGGGCGGGGGAGTGGACCTGTGGAGCAGTTGAAACTTTCACCCCAACTCCGGCCAGACCGTGATATCTCCAGAAATCATGGTGACGGAGTGTGCCCAAGCGGTTTCGCGAAGTGGCCCAGAGGTCGTACCCTCCCATAGTGACCTCTTGGGGGGTTTCTTACCGATGACGCTTTCACGCGGTCTTATGCCGCTTGCCGGGGTGCCACGTGTCCTCCTGCCCGCCGTCGACCTGGGCGAAATGTCCACGCCCGTCGACACCCGGGACACCGGACCGCGCCCGGGCTCGCCCCTGTGGGCCTACCTCACGGCGGTCACCGCCGTCGGCGTCACCGCGCTGGTGATCGCGCAGGTGCGGCTCGGCTTCGGCGAACTGGGTGAGGTGGCCCGCACTCCGCTGTTCTGGATGCTGACGGTCCTGGTCGTGCTGGGCGAGCTGCGCCCGGTCATGTTCAGCTCCTCGACGCTCGTCGGGGGCACGCCGGCATCGACGATGTTCACCTTCGCCGTGCTGATGTACCAGGGCCTGCCGACGGCGGCGCTGATGCAGGCGGTCGCCGTGGTGGTCAGCGGGCTGGTGCATCGCAGGGCCTGGCACCGGGTGCTGTTCAACCTCTCCCAGGTGACCCTGGCCTGCATGGCGGCCGCGGGGGCCTTCGCCGCGTTCGGCGCGCATGCGGCGCCCCTCACGCCCCGGACGCCCGACGGCGCGGACATCCCGGCCATCGCGGTGGCCGCCACGGCGTACTTCGCGGTCCGCGCGATCCTGGTCTGCCAGGCGGTGGCGCTGCACGAGCGCCGGCCGCTGGCCCGGGTGATGAAGGCGTCGATCGGCCCGCAGGCCCTCGTCTACGGGGCGCTGCTCGGGCTCGCGCCCCTTGTCGTGGTCGTGATGGCGCACTCCACGGCCCTGGTGCCGCTCTTCGTCGCGCCGCTGGCCGCGGTCTACTTCACCGCGACGCTCTCGCTCCGCCGCGACCACCAGGCCACCCATGACGGGCTCACCGGCCTGCCGAACCGCAAGATGCTCATCCTGCGCACTGAGGAAGCCCTGGCCGAGGCGCGCGAGCACGAGCGGGTGGGGCTGCTCCTGCTCGACCTCGACCGCTTCAAGGAGGTCAACGACACGCTCGGCCATCCGGTCGGCGACCGGCTGCTGCAGATCGTGGCCCACCGGCTCACCCACAGCGTGCGGCCGGGCGACGTGGTCGCCCGGCTCGGCGGGGACGAGTTCGCGGTGCTGCTGCCGTCGATCAGGGACGCCCACGCGGCCAGGGAGGTCGCCTCGCGGCTGCGGGTCGCGCTGACCGAGCCGGTACGCCTTGAGGGGATGACATTCGATCTCGACGCGTCGATCGGCATCGCGCTCTATCCCGACCACGCGCCGGACTTCGAACTGCTCATGCAGCGCTCCGACGTGGCGATGTACCTCGCCAAGGAGGGCCGTACGGGCGTCGAGTTCTACCTGCCGGGCAAGGACCGCAACTCGCCGGAACGGCTCAGCCTGCTCGGCGACCTGCGCCGGGCGATCGACGCCGACGAGCTGGAGCTCCACTATCAGCCCAAGGTGAGCCTGGAGGACGGCAGGGTCGAGAGCGTCGAGGCGCTGCTGCGCTGGTGGCACCCGGTGCGCGGGCCGATCTCACCCGCCGAGTTCATCCCGCTGGCCGAGCAGTCCTACCTGATGCGCGAGCTCACCCAGCACGTCATCGGCCACGCGCTGCAGCAGGCGGCCCGCTGGTGGCACGCGGGGATCGACGTGCCGGTCTCCGTCAACGTGTCGGCCCGCGACCTGCTGGATTCGAGCCTGCCCGAGCAACTGGAGTCCGGGCTGGAGAAGCTGGACCTGCCCCCGGAGGCCATCCGGCTGGAGGTCACCGAACGCATTCTCATGACCGATCAGGCCTATAGCGCCGACACGATCCGCACCCTGGCCGGTCTCGGCATCCAGCTGGCCCTGGACGACTTCGGCACCGGCTACTCCTCGCTGGTACGGCTCCAGCGGCTCCCGGTCTCCGAGGTCAAGATCGACGCGTCGTTCGTACGCCGGCTCGGGGAGTCGCCGGACGACGAGCGGATCGTTCGCTCGATCATCGACCTCGTACGGTCCCTCGGGCTGAGGTCGGTGGCCGAGGGGGTCGAGTCGCCGGAGGTCGCGACGCTGCTGCGCGAGATGGGCTGCCACGCGGGCCAGGGCTGGTGGCTGGCCAAGCCCATGCCCGCGAGCGAGGCGACCACATGGCTGCGCGGCCGGCTCAGCGCGGCCTTCCGCGACCGCGAGACCGGCGGAGCCCGCCTCGCGCCCCACTGAACCGCCACACCGAGCCGCCACACCGAACCGCCACACCGAGCTTCCACACTGGGTCTCCGGGCAGCCGTGCTGGGCGGCAGCACCGAGCCGCCACACCGAGCCGCCACACCGAACCGCCACACCGAGCTTCCACACTGGGTCTCCGGGCAGCCGCGCTGGGCGGCAGCACCGAACCGCCATGCCGCGTGATCGCGTTTTGCCGTCGCGCTGAACCCGTCGCGCTGGACAGCCGCGCTGAACAGCCGCGCTGGGCGGCCACAGTGGGTCTCCACAGTGGGCAGCCGCGCTGATCCGTCGTGCCGGGCCGTCGGCGCCGCGCCGCCCGCGCCGGCCCGCCCGCGCTGGGGAGGGCGCGGCAGGGCGTCGGCCTCGGCGCGGGAGTCGCGTTAAGAGGATGTGACGCGCCGTCGCCGGTTCGGCCGCGCTCGGCGACGAGCCCTAGGATGGGTAGGTCCAATCTCCATCATGAAACGGGTTCGACGACTCATGTCCGCCATAACCCGCGATGAGGTCGCTCACCTCGCCCGGCTGTCCCGGCTGGCACTGGCCGACGACGAGCTCGACCACTTCGCCGCCCAGCTCGACCAGATCGTCGGCGCCGTCGCCCGTGTCGCGGAGGTGGCGGCCGACGACATCCCGCCGTCCTCGCACGCGCTTCCGCTGACCAACGTGTTCCGGCCCGACGTCGTACGGCCCGGCCTCACGCCGGAGGGCGCCCTGTCCGGCGCGCCCGCGGTGGAGGACGACCGATTCCGCGTGCCGCGGATCCTCGGGGAGGAAGAATGAGCTTGATTCGCAAGACCGCCGCCGAGCTCGGCGCGCTGGTCGCCTCCCGAGAGGTCACCGCGGTCGAGGTCACCCAGGCCCATCTCGACCGGATCGCCGAGGTCGACGGCCGGGTCAACGCCTTCCTGCACGTGGACGCCGAGTCCGCGCTGGCGCAGGCGCGCTCGGTCGACGAGCGCATCGCCGCCGGCGAGACGCTCGGGCCGCTGGCCGGGGTGCCGATCGCGCACAAGGACGTGTTCACCACGACCGACATGCCGACGACCGCAGGCTCGAAGATCCTCGAAGGCTGGCGCCCACCGTACGACGCGACCGTGACCCGCCGCCTGCGCGAGGCCGGCCTGGTGATCCTCGGCAAGACCAACCTGGACGAGTTCGCCATGGGGTCGTCCACGGAGAACTCGGCGTACGGGCCGACGCACAACCCCTGGGACCTGTCCCGGATTCCGGGCGGTTCTTCCGGAGGTTCGTCGGCCGCGGTGTCCGCCTACGAGGCGCCGCTGTCCACCGGCACCGACACGGGCGGCTCGATCCGCCAGCCCGCCGCGGTGACCGGCATCGTCGGCATGAAGCCGACGTACGGCGGCTCGTCCCGCTATGGGCTGATCGCGTTCGCGTCCTCGCTCGACACGCCCGGGCCGTTCGCCCGCAACGTGCTCGACGCGGCGCTGCTGCACGAGGCCTTCTCCGGCCACGACCCGCTCGACTCGACCTCGATCGACGCGCCGGTCCCGCCGGTGGTCGAGGCCGCGCGGCACGCCGACGTGGCGGGCATGCGGGTCGGCGTGGTCAAGGAGTTCGGCGGGGAGGGCTACCAGCCCGGCGTGCTCGCCCGGTTCAACGAGGCCGTCGAGCTGCTTGAGTCGCTCGGGGCCAAGGTCGTCGAGGTCTCCTGCCCGACGTTCTCCTACGCGCTGCCCGCGTACTACCTGATCGCGCCCTCGGAGTGCTCGTCCAACCTGGCCCGCTTCGACGCCATGCGGTACGGCCTGCGCGTCGGCGACGACGGCACCCGCAGCGCCGAGGAGGTCATGGCCCTGACCCGGGCGGCCGGTTTCGGGCCCGAGGTCAAGCGGCGCATCATGCTCGGCACCTACGCCCTGTCGTCCGGCTACTACGACGCCTACTACGGGCAGGCCCAGAAGGTCCGCACGCTGATCATGCGGGACTTCGAGGCGGCCTTCCAGCAGGTGGACGTGCTGGTATCGCCGACCACGCCGACCACCGCCTTCCCGATCGGTGAGCGGGCCGACGACCCGATGGCGATGTACCTCGCCGACCTGTGCACGATCCCGACCAACCTGGCCGGCAACGCGGCGATCTCGGTGCCGTGCGGCCTGGCCGACGAGGACGGCCTGCCGGTCGGACTGCAGGTCATGGCACCGGTCCTGGCCGACGACCGCTGCTACCGGGTCGGCGCCGCCGTGGAGAAGGCATTCGAGAGCCGGTGGGGCGGCCCGCTGCTGTCCCGCGCGCCCGCGCTCTAGTCGCCGAGAGGAGGGGAACGGCGGCATGATCACCCGCATCGAGATCGACGGCTTCAAGTCCTTCCTGGACTTCCGGCTCGACGTGCCGCCGTTCCTTGCCCTCGTCGGCCCCAACTCCAGCGGCAAGTCCAACCTGCTGGACGCGTTCCTGTATCTGCGCGATTCCGCGTGGGGTCCCGAGGCGCTTCTGACCCCCTCCAGGGGAAGGCCCCATGAGCTGTTCCATCGGGTGAGCAAAGGCCGGCCGGTGACCGAGTTCACGATCCGAGCATGGACTTTGACCCACATCGGCGACGGCATCCTGCCGTTTCTCTACTACAGCGGTGCTGATCTCGGCGACGACGGCGTTCCCCGGCCTTGGGCGCTCTCGGCCGGGCCGCTACGAGAGTCTTTCTTCCCAGTGCTTCCCCCGTGGCTTCCGCACGAGCCCGAGAAGGCGCAGAAGGCGCTGAGCCGGGAGATGTCCAATCCGAGCCGCTATGTGCAGCTTCTGAATTCCGAGGTCGATGCCTGGAATATGCACCAGGTGGAGCCGGATTGTTTGCGCTCCTGGTCGTCGGCGGCGGATCACGGACCACTGCGGGCGGATGGCGGCAATCTGGCTTCCGTTCTCGGGCGGCTCAAGGCGGAGGGAGCGCTCGAAGAACTCCTCGTGGACATGGTGGCGCTCATCCCGGACATCACCGGGATCGAGCCGATCCTGGACGAACGGCGTCAGGAGTGGACGTTCGACGTCATCGTGGACGGCCAGGGGGCGATACCCAGCACACTGCTGTCCGACGGGACGCTCAGGGTCATCGCGCTGCTGGCCGCGCTGCATGATCCGGCTCACGCCGGAGTGCTGCTCATCGAGGAGATCGAGAACGGGCTGCACCCCAGCCGCCTCGCGGAGCTACTCCGCAGGATCCAGGGCAGGGTCACCGATCTCAACGACCCGGAGAGCGCCAAACGACCGTTGCGGCAGGTGATCCTCACCACGCACTCGCCGGTGGTCGTCTCCGAGCTGTACCGGCTCCGGCCGGACGCGCTGGTCTTCCTCGACACCGCCGTACGCGTCGATCCCGACAACGACAGGATCTCCCGGGTCACGGTCGCCAAGCCGGTGCGGTCGGAGGGGGAGCCGGGCACGTTCGTCTCTCCGCGCCAGGTGAGGAAGTATCTGAGCGCGGTGGGCGAGGTGCCATGAGCAGGCCGCTGGTGCCCGGGCTGATCGCCGAGGGGGAGACCGACGAGGTCTTCCTCGGTGTCGTGATCTCCCGGCAGCTCCGTGAGCTCACCGCGCAGTCATCCCGGTGCGCCGTCGACGTGGAGAGCACCGAAATCGGCGCGTGCCGATCGATCTACGACCACGGCAGGATGACCGGCGCGCTGCGTGAGCTGGCGAGCGACTGCCACCTGCTTTTCGTCCACAACGACCACAGGGAGCGGGACAAGGCGGACCGGGTCGTGCGGGACTCGGGACTGCCCACACCGGTGATCGCGCTGGTACCGGTTCAGGAGACCGAGGCGTGGCTTCTCGCGGACGCGGGCGTGTGGCGCCGGTTGAGCGGGAGCGACCACGGACGGTTGCCCGCCCGCCCGCGGGACGTCGAGAAGATCGCGGACCCCAAGAAAACACTCGCCGAGGTGGCGCCGCGCCGCGGAAAACCCGTTCGTGACTACTTCGAATACATCGCTCGTAACATCGACCTCGACGTTCTCGCCCAGGTGCCCGCGTACGCGGACTGGGTCTCCGACGCGAGGAACGCATTGAAGGGACTTGGTTACCTGTGAGCAGCACTGAGACGCTCATGCCGTACGACGAGGCGCTGGAGCGCTTCGAGCCGGTGCTGGGGCTGGAGACGCACGTCGAGCTGGGCACCGAATCGAAGATGTTCTGCGGCTGCCCGACGACCTTCGGCGCGCCGCCGAACACGCAGGTCTGCCCGGTGTGCCTGGCACTGCCCGGCTCGCTGCCGACGGCCAACGAGAAGGCGATCGAGTCGACGATCCGGATCGGCCTCGCGCTCAACTGCACCATCGCCGAGTGGTGCAGGTTCGCCCGGAAGAACTACTTCTATCCGGACATGCCGAAGAACTACCAGATCAGCCAGTACGACGAGCCGCTGTGCACGGACGGCTACCTGGACGTCGAGGTGGACGGGAAGACCGTCCGCGTGGAGATCGAGCGGGTCCACCTGGAGGAGGACACCGGCAAGTCCACCCACGTGGGCGGCGCGACCGGGCGCATCCACGGCGCCGACTACTCGATCGTCGACTACAACCGCGCCGGCATCCCGCTCGTGGAGATCGTGACCAAGCCGATCGCCGGCACCGACAGGCTCGCCCCCGAGGTCGCCCGCGCGTACGTCACCGAGCTGCGCGAGGTGATGCGCTCGCTCGGCGTGTCCGACGTGCGGATGGAGCAGGGCTCGCTGCGCTGCGACGTGAACGTCTCGCTGATGCCGCGCGGCTCGTCGGAGTGGGGCACCCGTACGGAGACCAAGAACGTCAACTCGCTGCGCAGCGTCGAGCGGGCGGTGCGGGGCGAGATCGAGCGCCAGGCGGCCATCCTCGCCGAGGGCGGCCGGATCGTGCAGGAGACCCGCCACTTCCACGAGGACACCGGCCAGACGACCTCCGGGCGGTCCAAGGAAGAGGCGCAGGACTACCGCTACTTCCCCGAGCCCGACCTGCTGCCGATGGCGCCCGACCCGGCCTGGGTCGAGTCGCTGAAGGCGGCGCTGCCCGAGCTGCCGTCGGCGCGGCGCAAGCGGCTCCAGCAGGAGTGGGGCGTGTCCGACCTGGACATGGCCGCCATGCACAACGCCGACGCGATCGACCTGGTCGAGGCGACGGTGGCCGCGGGCGCGCCCGCGGCCGACGCGCGCAAGTGGTGGATGGGCGAGCTGGCCCGCAGGGCCAACGAGACGGCCACGGCGCTCGCCGACCTGCCGATCACCCCGGCGCAGGTCGCCCGGGTGACCGAGCTGGTCGCCTCCGGCGCGCTGAACGACAAGCTGGCCCGCCAGGTGCTGGAGGGCGTGCTCGCCGGCGAGGGCGGCCCGGACGAGGTCGTGGCCAAGCGCGGGCTCCAGGTCGTCAGCGACGAGGGCGAGCTGTCGGCGATCATCGATCAGGTGCTGGCCGACAACGCCGACGCCGCGGAGAAGGTGCGCGGCGGGAAGATCGCGGCCGTGGGCGCGCTGGTCGGCGGCGTGATGAAAGCCAGCCGGGGCAAGGCGGACGCGGGCCGGGCCCGCGAGCTGATCCTCGAGAAGCTGGGCGTGCAGGGCTGACGGGCCTCGCGCACGTCGGTCACTGTGGCGGTCATCGCAAAGCCTGACCGACGCGTCCACCCACCTCGGGCACGTCGGTCACTGCGCCGGAAAGGAAGCGCCGGTCCTCGCGAAGCCCGCACCGCTGGACCCTCGCTGCGGTCCTGGCTCCCTCCACTCCGGTGAACGTCGCCGGACGCCGCCTCGGCGGGGGTCGCACGGCAAGGTGAGAACGGCCGGTCACGGTTTCGCGTGGCCGGCCGTTGGCCTTTTCCTTTGTTGGGTTTGTTCCGGTTTGTTCCGAATCGTGCTTCCGGCGAAAGTGGCGTCGGTGAAAATCGCGTCTTCTGCACGGAAAGCGACCTTTCTGGCGAGTGCGGAAGGTGTTGCTTCGGGACATATCCAGCGGAGGGCGTTTAGGGTTAACTGATCGCGAGTTGACCTTGAGCTGGAGGAGTCTGAGGCGTGCGCAACGCCGGAGCGTCCGTCGACCCGCCCACGGATCCGTCCGGGGCGGCGTCCGCTCCTCCGCACAAACATCCCGTGCGCCGCGTCACCTCACTGCCCCGCGGGGTCTCGGCCCTCCCCCGAGGGGTGTCGGCCGACATCTTCGCCGAACCTCCCGCTCCCGCCGCACCGGCCGCCAAGCCGTCCGGTGGCGGGAGCATCCCGCCGCCTGCCGCGCCGGTCGAGCCGTGGCGGGTGCCGGAGCGCCCGGCGCGTGAGGAACCCGCCGTCGTCCCGTCGCAGGATCCCGACGACCTTTACGACCCCGTCCCGCAGGGCCGTACGCTCCGCCGTACGCTGATCGGCCTGGCGGTGTTGCTCCTGCTGCTCTATCTCGTGCCGGCCGTCTTCATGGCGGGGAAGGTCCTGCCCGGCACGACGGTGCTCGGCGTCGACATCGGCGGGCAGAGCAGGCCGGAGGCAGTCGCCACCTTGCGCGAACGGCTGTACGCCCAGGCCAGGACGCCGGTGATCGTACGGCAGGGCACGCGGCGGCTGACCGTGGACCCGCAGCAGGCCGGTCTGATGCTCGATGCCGAGGCCACGGTCACGGCCGCGCCGGGCGGCTTTCCCAACCCCCTGGAGGTGTGGAACGCGCTGACCGGCACCCGTGAGGTGAAGCCCGTCGTGTCGGTGGACCGCCGCAAACTCGACGAGGCGGTGGCCAGGTTCGTCGCCGCGCCGCTGGAACGCCCGGGGCGCGAGGGAGACGTCTCGTTCGAGGGGGTCACCCCGGTCCCGATCTATCCCCGGGTCGGCTACGTCATCGACAGGAAGGCGACGGCCGACCAGATCGTCCGGGGATACCTCGACCCCGTGGCCGTCGTCGTGGCGCCCACGTCGCGTGATCTGCCGCACATCACCCGGGCCGAGGTGCGGCGCGCCCTGCAGTGGGCGCGACGCGCGGTGGCCGCGCCGCTCACGCTGACCAACGGGACCGCGTCGGTCAGCCTGTCACCCGCCACACTGGCGCGATATCTCACGTTCGCGCCCGACGGAGCGGTCCTGCGGCCGCACTTCGACGCCGTGGCTGCGGTCAGGAGCGTCGAGCCCACGCTGGTCGGCCCCTCGCGGGTGGCCCGCGACGCCGCCTTCACGGTGAAGGACGGCCGGCCGGTCCTGGTGCCCGGCAGGCCGGGCGACCGGGTGGACACGGACCGTCTCGCCGCGGACGTGCTGGCCGCCCTCGACGGCAGCGACCGTACGGTGGCCGTGTCGGTCGTGAACGGCCCGCCACGGATCACCGACACCGCGGCGCAGCGGATGGGGATCCGGGAGGAGATCGGCCGTTTCACCACCTCCTACGCCTGCTGTCCCCAGAGCGCGGCCAACATCCGCACCGCCGCCGCGCTCCTCGACGGCCGTCTCGTGGAGCCGGGGGAGACGTTCTCGTTCAACGGGGTCGTCGGCCCGCGCACGGCGGCCGCGGGGTTCGACGGCATCACCCCCACCATGATCCACGGCCGGGCCGGCACGGAGGCGGCGGGGATGACCCAGGTCGCGACCACCCTGCTGAACGCCGTGATCCGCGCCGGGCTCCGGGTCGGCGAGCACACCCCGCCCGAGGTCCACGCCTCCCAGCTGCCGGCCGGCACCGAGGCCGCCGTGTCCTTCCCCGGCCCCGACCTGCGCTGGAGGAACGACTCGCAATACGGCGTGCTCGTCCACGCGTCCACGAGCGGCACCTCGCTGACCGTGACGCTGTGGAGCACCAAGCGGTACGACGTGGAGGTGCAGGAGCCGGTCGTCGGGCAGCGGGTCGAGGTGCCCGCCGTGACCGGTCAGGGACCGGGCTGCGTGACGACGCAGGGGCAGCCCGGTTTCACCGCCGCGGTGACGCGGGTGCTGCGGCAGAACGGCGAGGTGGTCTCCCGGCAGACCTTCCGCACCTCCTACCACGCCCAGGCCGCGGTCATCTGCCGCTGATCAGGAAGGCCGCACCACCAGGATCCGGTCGTCGCCGTCCCTGGGGGAGCCGCGCCCGTCCCGGTTGCTGGTGCCCACCCACAGCGTGCCGTCGGACGCGGTGGCCACCGCGCGCAGCCTGCCGTACTCGCCCGTGTAGAGCGCGGCGGGACGTCCGGCGCGGCCCGAGGCGTCCACCGGAACGCGCCACAGGCGCTCGCCGCGCAGCGCCGCGGCCCACAGCGCCCCCGAGGCGTACGCGAGACCGGACGGCGACGCCTCGTCGGTCGACCAGGTGAGCAGGGGGTCGGTGTATCCGGACCGGTGGCCCACCCCTTCGACCTCCGGCCAGCCGTAGTTGTGGCCCTTCTCGATGAGGTTGATCTCGTCGTAGGTGTTCTGGCCGAACTCGGTGGCGTACATGTGTCCCCGGTCGTCCCAGGCCATCCCCTGCACGTTGCGGTGCCCATAGGTCCACACGAGGGTGCCGAAGGGGTTGCCGGGGGCGGGCCGGCCGTCCGCCGTCATGCGCAGGATCTTGCCGCCCAGCGAGTTCCTGTCCTGGGCCATGCCGCGTTCGCCGGTCTCCCCGGTCGAGGCGTACAGGTAGCCGTCGGGGCCGAAGGCGAGGCGGCCCCCGTTGTGGATGGCACCCTTCGGGATGCCACTGACGATCACCTTCCGGTCGGAGAGCCCTCCGTCGTAGCGGTAGCGGACGATCCGGTTGTCGTCCTGGGCGGTGAAGTAGACGAAGACATAGTGGTCGTCGGCATAGCGGGGCGAGACGGCCACGCCCAGCAGGCCGCCCTCGCCGCTCGCGGCCACCCCCTCGATCACGCCGGCCTCGTGGACCTGGCCGCCCGGGGTGACCCGCAGCAGCCGCGCCGACTCGCGCTCGGTCACCAGCGCGTCGCCGCCGGGCAGGAACGCGATCGCCCAGGGCACGCTCAGGCCGGTGACCAGCGTGCGCGGTGCGGCGGGGGCGACGCTCGTCTCACCGCCGGCGGGAGTCGCGCCCGCGCCACCGGCGGTGGCGGCGTCGCTCGCGGCGGACAGGGGCGGGGGAGTCCTGCCCCCGCCCTCCTCACCCGGCGCGCACGCCGCGGTCGCCGTCAGAAGGGCCGCCCCCAGCAGCGCCGCGCCCACCCCGTGCCTGTTCGCCATCCCTGATGACCTCCTCATGCACCCCATACTCGCTGGCCGGGCCGATGGTTCCCTAGGTTTGTTCCTGTGAAGATCTGGG
The DNA here is from genome assembly GCF_008033685.1 of Microbispora sp. CSR-4. Lineage (NCBI taxonomy): Bacteria > Bacillati > Actinomycetota > Actinomycetes > Streptosporangiales > Streptosporangiaceae > Microbispora > Microbispora sp. CSR-4. Next base: position 24,471 of record NZ_VJVX01000009.1, on the reverse strand, counting down.
TCGCATCACAGGACATCGCCGACGCGCTCACAGAGCTGCCCGAAGGCCTCCCCTCCCTTGACTGCGTCGTGTACGACGGGCGGACGCCGTTGCCCGGCCCGCCCGAGGACGTGGAGATCTGGGTGCCTCCGCTGGTCCCGCTGCCGGACACCCCCGGCCTCCTGGGCCGCATGACCAGCCTCCGCCTGCTGCAGACCGTGACGGCGGGGGTCGAGCCCTACCTTCCGCACGTGCCGCCGAAGGCGGTCCTGTGCAACGCGCGCGGCGTCCACGACGCGGGCACGGCCGAGTGGGCGGTGGGCGCGATGATCGCGATGCTGCGGGAGTTCCCCGATTTCGCGGCCGCCCAGGCCAGGCGGGAGTGGACCTACCACCACACCGGCGTCCTCGCCGACAGCACCGTGCTGATCGTCGGGTACGGCTCGATCGGCGAGGCGCTCGAACGGCGTCTTGCCGGATTCGAGGTGGACATCGTGCGGGTGGCGCGCACGGCCCGCGACAGCGCCCACGGCCGTGTCCATGGTGAGAGCGAACTGCCCGCGCTGCTGCCCGAGGCGGACGTGGTCGTGCTCCTGGTGCCCGCCACCCCGGGGACGGCCGGCCTGGTGGACGCCGGGTTCCTCGCCCGGATGAAGGACGGCGCGCTGCTGGTGAACGCCGCGCGCGGGTCGGTCGTGGACGCCGACGCGCTGCTGGCCGAGTTGCTGACGGGCAGGCTGCGGGCGGCGCTCGATGTCACGCCCGTCGAGCCGTTGCCGTCCGACCACCCGCTGTGGACCGCGCCGGGGGTCTTCATCACCCCGCACATCGCCGGCAGCACGCCCGCGTCGGTGCGGCGTACGCGGAGGCTGGTGCGGGAACAGGTGATCCGTCATCTGACGGGCCGTCCACTCGATAACATGATCACCGGGCATTACTGACCGCTCCGTTAAGGATTCCGGAACGTGGCTGCCTCGTGACCTGGGGTGCGTACGGTGAAGCTCAGCGTGCGCGGCTGGTTATCAGATCGGTGACGACTCGCTCGTTGTCCCCCTCTCGATCAGCGGGAGTGCGCACACTGGCCATGTGACAGGGAGAGTAAAGCCGAGTCGAGAACGGGAGGGGCAGTGATGGCACACCCCACCGAATCCGGCGACGCTGACACAACTCCGGACTCGGCCGAAACCCCGGCGGACACGACAACCGGAGACGAATCGGCGACAGGTGCAGAGGCGACGCGCGTGAACGGCAGGCGTGACCCCCGGGTCCCACTCACCACGGCGGCCGGGCTCGGCGCGGTGGCGGTCGTCGTGGCCCTGGTCACCGGAGGCTCGGCACCGGTCGTGACCGCGGTCGCGGGTGTCGTCACCGGCCTGCTCGCGGCCATCTCGCTGATCATGGCCGCCTCCCGCGTCGTCCCCGTCCACCGGCGCCAGCCCGGCGCGTGGCGGTGGATGGCCGCCGGGTCGCTGACCTGGCTCCTCGGCGTCGGGGTGCGCCCCGTGGCCGACGGCACGCCGTTCGTGCTCACCTTCGCCGACCTGCTCATGCTCGTCGGGTCCGTGCTGCTCGCGATCGGCTGCGGCATGTCGGTGAAACCACCCGCGTTCACACGCGGGGTGATACGCCAGGCGGCCGACGCCTACCTGGGCGCGGCGTCGGTCTTCGCCGTGGCCTGGGTCGCCGTGCTCGGCCCGGCGTTCCGTAAGGCGGAGGACACTGGAGCGTTCTTCGTCGCGCTCGCGCTGCCCGTGGTCTGCCTGCTCGCGACCTGCGCCGTGACCCCGGCCGTGGCGGCCTCCCGGTCGGGCAACCGGGTGGTCGGGCTCGCCGGTGTGGGGCTGCTCACCGCGATAACGGCGGCGGAGCTGGCCACGGCCCTCGCCCGCCTCGACGGCGACACCCCGCCGCTCGCGGCGGGGCCCGTCGCCCCCGCCATGCTGCTGGTCCTCGCCGTCGCCCCGTGGGGGCACGAGGACCGGCCGGTCAGGGCGTTGCCCGCCGCGCTGACGGCCGCCACCCCGCTCGTGCTGGTCGCCGCGGCCACGCTGGTCGCCACCCTGTACGCGATCGGGAACAGCCGCGACGCCGCCCTGGTGATCGTGGCGGCCTCGGTCGTCCTCGTCCTGCTCGGCCGCCTGTTCGTGCTCCTGGTCGAGACCGCGGGCATGCGCCGCCTGGTCGACGTCGGAGAGCAGCAACTGCGCAGGCTCGCCGAGAACACCGGCGACGTCGTGCTGGTGTGCGATCCCCGCGGGATCATCCAGGAGGTCGGCCCCGGCCTGGAGACGACGTACGGCTACTGCCCCGACGACCTCGCCTTCCGGCCGATCTTCGACTACATCCACCCCGAGGACGTGCCTGCCGTACAGGCCCTCCTCGACCGCATGATGGACGACGAGGACGACGGGCCGGATCAGGAGGGTGAGCCGGCGCAGGAGGGCGGCACCCGCATCTCCTGCCGGTTCCGCGCCTCCGACGGCACCTGGCGTCCCACCGAGTCCGTCGCCGCCCGGCACGTACGCGACGACGACCTCGTCCTGGTCACGATCCGCGACCTCAGCGACCAGGTGGCCCTGCGCAACCAGGTCACCCACCTGACCTTCCACGACGGGGTCACCGGGCTGCCCAACCGGGCCTACTTCGAGGAGCGCGCCCGGGACGTGCTCACCCGCCGGGGAGCCGGCGGGACCGCGGTGATCTTCCTGGACCTCGACGGCTTCACCTCCGTCAACGACTCCGTCGGCCACGCCAGCGGCGACCACCTGCTCGGCCAGGCCGCCCGCCGCCTGCGCTCGGCCGTACGCGCCGACGACACGCTCGCCCGGTGGGGCGGGGACGAGTTCGCGGTGCTGCTGGAGGGCGGCGCGTCCGGAGGCACCGACGCGCAGACCGCCATCGACCTGGCCGAACGGCTCGTCCGCGCGGTCTCCAACGAGCCGTTCCGGGTGGCCGACCGCGACATCGCGCTGACGGCCAGCGTCGGCGTGGCCTTCGCCGAGGAGGACCTGCCGCCCGGAGACCTGCTGCGCAACGCCGACGTGGCGATGTCGCGGGCCAAGGAGCTCGGCGGGCGCCGGGTGGAGGTCTTCGCCACCCACATGCACGCCGACGTCCTGCGCCGCCTGGAGATCGCCTCCGACCTGCAGCGGGCGCTGCTGGAGAACCAGTTCGCGATCGAGTATCAGCCCGTGGTCGACCTGGCCACGTCGCAGGTGACCGCCGTCGAGGCGCTGGTGCGCTGGTGGCGGGGCAGCACGTTCGTGCCGCCCGAGCAGTTCCTCGGGCCCGCCGAGGACACCGGGATCATCGTGCCGCTCAGCGAGTGGATCCTGCGCGAGGCGTGCCGCGAGGTGGCGGCCTGGCGCGCGTCGTCGTGGGACATCGGGCTGGCGCTGAACCTGTCCGCGCGGCAGATCATGGCCCCGCGCTTCGTGGAGACCGTGGCGGAGGCGCTGAGCGAGAGCGGGCTGCCCGCCAGCAAGCTGACCCTCGAAGTCATCGAGGAGATGCTGGTCGAGGACGCCGGCGAGATGATCAGCAGGCTGTCGGAGCTGAGGACACTCGGCGTACGGCTGGCCATCGACGACTTCGGCACCGGCTACGCGTCGCTCGCGTTCCTGCGGCAACTGCCGGTCGACATGATCAAGATCGACCCGTCGTTCGTCTCCGGACTCGGCCGCGACGACACGCTGACCCTGCTGACGAAGACGATCGTGCAGCTCGGCAACGACCTCGGGCTGATCGTCGTCGCCGAGGGCATCGAGCGGCCCGAGCAACTCGACCTCCTGCGCAAGATGGGCTGCACGCGCGGCCAGGGCTATCTGGTGGCCCGTCCCATGACCGCACGGGGCGTCGACTCCCTGATGCCGAGCACGACCCTCCAGAACACCGCCTGAGCCGCGCCGAAGGCGCGCCGTGAGCACAGCGTCATGCCGGAGGCGCGCCAGGGGGCAGCGTCGATCGTCTGGGCGCTTTGATCGGCTGGGCCGTGCCTGCGGCACGCAAGGAGCGCGTCCCTCGTCGCGCGTGGTCGCTTCGCACCCGCGCGCCTCAGTCCAGAACGGTGGCGCGGACACGCGGCGTCGTGCCGGCCGCGCTGCGGGTCGCATAGCCTGGGAGTCCGTTGTGGGTGTCTTGGATGGCGAGACGGGCGTCCCACATGATTTGACGTGGAGGCGCTCCATCGGACATCGTTGTAGCCATGCATAGCGGTGGGATTCTCGTAGTACTTCGCAGGCGCGCAGCCTGACGAAGCACTAGGTCCTGCGCGCGCCCCAGCTCCGCTCAGCGGATGGGGCATTTTTTATGCCAGGAGCCACGCCAAGCAGCCCAGCCAGAAGCAAGCTCAGCCACAAGGAACGAGCCGATGACCGAGAAAATGACAGGTGCCCAGGCCCTCGTGCGGGCGCTGGAGCAGGTCGGGGTCGACACGGTGTTCGGGATCCCCGGCGGGGCCATTCTCCCCGCCTACGATCCCCTCTACGACTCGACCAAGGTCCGGCACGTGCTTGTACGGCACGAGCAGGGCGCCGGCCACGCGGCCGAGGGCTATGCGCAGGCGACCGGCAGGGTCGGGGTGTGCATGGCCACCAGCGGCCCGGGGGCGACCAATCTGGTGACCCCGATCGCCGACGCCTACATGGACTCGGTGCCGATCGTCGCGATCACCGGGCAGGTCTCCACCCCGCTCATCGGGACCGACGCGTTCCAGGAAGCCGACATCTCCGGCATCACGATGCCGATCACCAAGCACAACTTCCTCGTCACCAAGGCCGAGGACATCCCGCGGACCATCGCCGAGGCGTTCCACATCGCCGCGACCGGCCGTCCGGGGCCGGTGCTGGTGGACATCGCCAAGGACGCCCTGCAGGCGACCACCACCTTCTCCTGGCCGCCGGTCATGCAGCTTCCCGGCTACCGTCCGGTGACCCGGCCGCATTCCAAGCAGATTCGCGAGGCCGCCCGGCTGATGACCGAGGCCAAGCGGCCGGTGTTCTATGTCGGCGGCGGCGTGCACAAGGCGCGCGCCTCGGCCGAGCTGCTGGAGCTGGCCGAGCTGACCGGCATCCCGGTGGTCACCACGCTGATGGCGCGGGGCACCTTCCCCGACAGCCACCCCCAGCACATGGGCATGCCCGGCATGCACGGCAGCGTCTCGGCCGTCGGCGCCCTGCAGCGCTCCGACCTGCTGATCGCGCTCGGCACCCGGTTCGACGACCGGGTCACCGGCCAGCTGTCCAGCTTCGCTCCGCACGCCAAGGTCATCCACGCCGACATCGACCCCGCGGAGATCTCCAAGAACCGCCACGCCGACGTCCCGATCGTGGGCGACTGCCGCGAGGTGATCGGCGACCTGATCACGGCGGTGCGGACCGAGCAGGCCGAGGGCCGCAAGGGCGACTACAGCGAGTGGTGGCGGCTGCTCAACGGCTACAAGGAGACCTACCCGCTGGGCTACGAGGAGTTCGCCGACGGCTCGCTGGCCCCGCAGTACGTCATGGAGCGGCTGAGCGCGCTGGTCGGAGCGGACGCGATCTACGCGGCGGGCGTCGGCCAGCACCAGATGTGGGCCGCCCAGTTCATCAAGTACGAGCACCCGGGGACGTTCATCAACTCCGGCGGCGCGGGCACGATGGGGTACGCCGTGCCGGCCGCCATGGGCGCCAAGATGGGCCGCCCGGACAAGGTCGTGTGGGCCGTCGACGGCGACGGATGCTTCCAGATGACCAACCAGGAGCTGGCGACCTGCGCGATCGAGGGTGTGCCGATCAAGGTGGCGGTCATCAACAACGGCAACCTCGGCATGGTCCGCCAGTGGCAGACCCTGTTCTACGACGAGCGCTACTCCAACACCGATCTGCAGCGGCCCAAGCGCATTCCCGACTTCGTGAAGCTCGCCGAAGCGTACGGTTGCGTCGGCCTGCGGTGTGAGCGTCCCGAGGACGTGGACGACACGATCCGCAAGGCCATGGAGATCAACGACGTGCCGGTGGTGGTCGATTTCGTCGTGCACCAGGACGCGATGGTCTGGCCGATGGTCGCGGCCGGCACGAGCAACGACGACATCAAGTACGCCCGTGACATGGCGCCGAACTGGGAGGGTGGAGAATGAGCCCCGCCCAGGCCCGACCCGTTCACGACCAGCAGCGCGAGGAGATGGAGCAAGCATGAGTCGCCACACGCTGTCCGTGCTGGTGGAGAACAAGCCGGGCGTGCTGGCCCGGGTCGCCGCCCTGTTCAGCCGCCGCGGGTTCAACATCGACTCGCTGGCGGTCGGGCCCACGGAGCACGACGACATCTCGCGGATGACCATCGTCGTCAACGTGGAGGACCTCCCGCTGGAGCAGGTCACCAAACAGCTCAACAAGCTGGTCAACGTCATCAAGATCGTCGAGCTCGACAACAGCCAGTCGGTGCAGCGCGAGCTGATGTTGATCAAGGTGCGGACCGACTCGGAGAGCCGGTCGCACGTCCTCGAACTCGTGAACCTCTTCCGGGCACGCTGCGTTGACGTGGCTCCGGACGCGGTGACGATCGAGGTCACCGGGACGACCGACAAGCTGGAGGCGTTCGTCCGGGTCCTTGAGCCGTACGGCATCAAGGAGCTCGTGCAGTCGGGCATGGTGGCCATCGGCCGCGGCGCCCGTTCCATCACCGACCGCTCGCTTCGCGCCCTCGACCGCAGCGCATAGCTCCCATGGCAGGCACGTCGCGACGGACAACCCGTGAAAGGCAAGCAAGTGACTGAGATCTTCTACGACGACGACGCCGACCTGTCGATCATCCAGGGCCGCCACGTCGCGGTGCTGGGTTACGGCAGCCAGGGCCACGCGCACGCCCTGAGCCTGCGCGACTCGGGTGTGGACGTCCGGGTCGGCCTGCCCGAGGGCTCCAAGAGCCGGGAGAAGGCCGAGGCCGACGGGCTGCGCGTGCTGTCGCCGGGCGAGGCCGTCGAAGAGGCCGACCTCACGATGATCCTCGCGCCGGACCACATCCAGCGGCACCTGTACGCCGAGCACGTCGCGCCGAACCTCGTCGAGGGCGACGCGCTGTTCTTCGGCCACGGCCTCAACATCCGCTACGGCCTCATCGAGGCCCCGGCGGGCGTCGACGTCGCGATGGTGGCGCCGAAGGGCCCGGGTCACCTGGTCCGCCGCCAGTACTCGGCCGGTCGCGGCGTGCCCTGTCTGGTCGCCGTCGAGCGCGACGCCACCGGCAACGCCTGGCCGCTCGTGCTGTCGTACGCCAAGGGCATCGGCGGCACCCGCGCCGGCGCGCTGAAGACGACCTTCACCGAGGAGACCGAGACCGACCTGTTCGGCGAGCAGGCCGTGCTGTGCGGCGGCGTCTCCGAGCTGATCAAGGCCGGTTTCGAGACGCTGATCGAGGCCGGCTACCAGCCGGAGGTCGCCTACTTCGAGTGCCTCCACGAGATGAAGCTGATCGTGGACCTCATGTACGAGGGCGGCATCTCCAAGATGTACTGGTCGGTGTCCGACACCGCCGAGTACGGCGGCTACACCCGTGGCCCGCGCGTGGTCAACGCGGAGACCAAGAAGGAGATGCGCCGCATCCTCGACGAGATCCAGGACGGCCGCTTCGCCCGCGAGCTGGTCGAGGAGTTCGACTCCGGCCAGACCAACTTCAAGCGCTACCGCGAGGAGCTGGCGGGCCACTCCATCGAGCAGACCGGCGGCAAGCTCCGCCCGATGATGAGCTGGCTCAAGGGCGAGCAGGCCTGAGGCTCGCGAACGCTCGCGTGACCGCGGCGCCGCTCCCCGCCCGGAAGGGCGGGGCGCGGCGCCGCGTCGCGTTTCACGCCTCCCGCCGACCGGCACCGGCCCCCGCCGACCGGCACTGCCCCCCCACCGGTTTCCGGCAGCTCCCACCAGCCCCCGCCGCCCCCGCCGACCCCGCCGGTCAGCGCTGGGACCCGAACGGCCCGGCACCGTCGCAGCCGGTAGGCGGACCTCAGAGCACTGTCGCCGCCGGTGCAGCGGCCGGGGCCGGACGGGGTCAGCACCGGGCGGGCTTGAGCCAGGAGCATTCGAGGTCACCGGCCGAGGGCCGCCGCGACGCCTGGCCGGTCTCCTGCGGCGTCGGCTCCGGAGCCACACCGCGCGCGTCCGCCGAGACGCCCGCCGCCTCATCGACCGTCTCATCGACCGTCTCATCGACCGGGGCGTTCCTGGTGAACTGCGCCAGCCTGACGGCGATCCGGTCCTCCAGGTCGCGCGGCGGGCCGGACAGGTAGCCGTTGCTGATGACCGAGAAGACCAGCGGCTCGCCGTCCGCGCTGGTCACGTAGCCCGACAGCGCGGTCACGCCGGTCAGCGAGCCGGTCTTGGCGTGCACGTTCCCGGCCGCCGCCGTGCCGCCCATCCTGCTGCGCAGTGTCCCGCCGACCATGCGCTCCGCCTCTCCCGCGATCGGCAGGGCGGCGTACCAGGTGGGGAACCAGGGCTTGCCGCGCACCGCCGCGAGCAGGGCGGTGATCCCGCCGGGCGTCAGGGCGTCCACCCGGGACAGGCCCGAGCCGTCCCGCAGCCGCAGCGTCTTCACACCGTTGGCCTGCGCGAACGCGGTCGTCACGGCGAGCCCGGCCGCCCATGTTCCCGCGCCGGAGACCTTGCGTCCCATCGCCTTGGTGAGGATCTCCGCGTGCATGTTGTTGCTCAGCTTCAGGAACGGCACGAGCAGGTCGCCGAGAGGCATCGACCGGCGTGCGGCGACCGTGACCGCCTTCGCGGTGGCGGTCCCGCGCACGGTCGGCCCGAGCACCTTCACGCCGTGCCGGGCCAGCCCCTCACGGAACAGGGTGGCCGCGTAGAGCGTGGGGTCCCACACCGCGACCCACTCGTCGTACGGCTCGGCGACCGTGCCGCTGACCACGACGGTGTTGGTGCCGTGCTGCCGCTCGACGAGCACGTCCGTCTCGTCGCCGGTGACGGCCCTGTTCACGATCGTCACGTAGCCGGTGGCCGGGGTGGTGGACACCTTGGCGGCCTTGCCGGGTCCGCTTCCGGGCGCGACCGAGACGATCACCGAGCCCGCGTCGTAGTCGGTGTCGGGTGCCGCGGTCAGCGCCGAGATCTGCCCGGCGTAGTAGTACGGCTCGTCGTCCCAGGCCCAGTCGGTGCCGAGCCGTACGTCGTCGAACCAGGTGTCGTCGGCGACCAGCCGTCCCGTGACGACCTTGACCCCGGCCGCCGCGACCTTGGCGGCGAGCGCGTCGTAGTCGGCGGCGAGCATGGTCGGGTCGCCCGTGCCCCGCAGCGTGAGGTCGCCCACGACCGTACGGCCCGCCTTGGACGCGGCGAGCACGTCGGTCGTGAACCGGAAGTCCGCGCCGAGCGTGTCGAGAGCGGCGGCGGAGGTGAGCAGCTTGGTGTTGGATGCGGGGGCGAACAGCTTGTCCGCGTCGAGGGAGTAGAGGTCCTCGCCGCTGGCGGCGGCACGTACGGCGACGCCCGCCCGCGCGGGGGCCAGCCGGGAGTCGGCGAGGATCTGGTCGAGGTCGCGGGTCAGGTCCGCGATGCCGGGGGCCGGACCCCGCGCTCCGGCGGGGACGCCGGACCCGGCGATTCCGGTGGCCAGGACGGCACCGGCCAGCATGATCGTGATACGTCGTGACAATCGCACGGTCCGCTCCCGGGTGAGTGGCTTTCCGCGATCGTCGGCGAGCCGTGCCGGGGCGGCAATACGGAAATGTACGTATAACGATCAGGCGGGCATCGAGACCAGGAACACGCAGTCGCCGAAGGCCACCTCGTCGCCTGCCCGTACGGACGCGGGGCCGACCAGGCGCCAGCCGTTCAGCCGGGTGCCGTTCATCGAGCCGAGGTCGACGAGCAGCCAGGAGTCCTGCTCCCGCCGCAGTTCGGCGTGCACCCGCGAGACGGTCAGGTCGGCGAGGACGAGGTCACAGGAGGAGCCGCGGCCGACCAGATAGCGGGCCCGGCCGTCGGCGGGCAGGGCGAGCCGGGGCAGCCGGGGACGCCGCCAGGCGGACTCGATCCGGCTGCTCAGCTCCGACACGGAGGCGACGGCGTCGGTGATCCTTCTGCGCCAGCGCCCGCGGTGCGGGAGGTCGGAGACCAGCTCGTCCAACTCGTTGCGACTGCGAGCACGGAGCGCGAGGTCCACCCGGCCGACGAAGGTCTCCATGGACAGGCGTCCTTCGGCGGCCCGGTCGCGGAGCTCGCTGAGCGCACGCTCGCGGTCCCCGTCCGATGCGCGAACCGGGGGAGAGCTCATGAAAGGAGTATCCGTCGCAGTGGTCCGAGGTGTCCAGAAGACCGCCGTATTCCCCGTCGATCCCGGGGTGGGAGCGGGGGCGCCGGGCATGGCGTCCCCGCTCCCTGCGCCGTCGGCGCGTCTCTACCGTCGGCTCTACTGCCGGCCGAAGTCCTGGGTCCAGTACGGGCCGCCCGCGGCGACGTACCCGACCCCGATGTCGGTGTAGGTGCAGTTGAGGATGTTCTGCCGGTGCCCGGGGCTGTTCATCCAGCCCTGGACCACGGCCTGGGCCGTGCCGTAGCCCTTGGCGATGTTCTCCGCCGCGGCCCGCCAGGTGTAGCCGGCGGCCGTGATGCGGTCGGCGAAGGAACGGCCGTCCTTCGAGGTGTGGTCAAAGTAGTTCTTCGCGGACATGTCGGCCGAGTGGGCGTACGCGGCGGCGCGCAGGCGCGCGTCGTGCTTCAGCGGGCCGCAGCCCGCCTTGGCCCGCTCGACGTTGGTGAGGCGCACCACCTCGTTCTCGATGGCGGTGCCCACGGCCGAGCCGCTCGTCGGAGAGGCGCTGGGCGCGGCGGGGGGGGGGGGGCTCGGGGCGGGGGGCGGGCTTGGGGTGGTGCTTGGGGTGGTGCTTGGGGTGGTGCTGGGAGTGGTGGTGGGGATGGTGGAGGGGGTGCCGCTGGGGCGTGGGGAGGAGGTGGCGGTGGGAACCGTGGTGGGGATGTCGCAGTCGAGGCGCACCGGCTTCGAGCGCGAGACGTGGCCGCGATAGTCGGTGACGACGCTGTAGTACGCGCCGTTCACGCAGGTCAGCGCCACGGTGACGCGCGCGTTCCTGACCACCTTGGAGCCGCTCTTGACCACGCGGTCGGGGCCCGGCCTGCTCTTCACGATCCGGACCCGGAAACGGGCGTTGTCGACGCAACCGGCCCGCGAGCCCGCCGCGCGGATCTTGCCGTCCACGCTGACGTACGGCTTCGCGGCGGCGACCCGGCAGCCCGCGTGCCAGGCCTCGGCCTGAGCCGGCACCGCCGTCATGCCGGCGGCCGTGACGCTCCCGAGGCACAGGACCGCTCCGAGCGCTCTGTTCACGATCATTCCTCCAGTGGGGGTTAGACGCTGGGGAAGTCGTCATTATGGTGCGCTAGAGACCGACATGTGGTGATAAATCGGTCCAAGGAGGAAAGTATCTACCTTCTCTTAAACTTCCTTTATGCCGCGCAATGCCTTGGATGCCCGATAATCCGCAGGTCAGCGGCGTGATCAGCGCAGAGACCGGCTTGAGGCGCGTTTAAGGTCGTCCGCGGCCTCCCGCGCCACCCGTTCCAGCCGCTCGCGGCAGCGCTCCCACCACGGCGGACGGCCGGCCGTCACCAGGTCGTCGCCCTCCCGGCATCCGGCGCCGCCGTCGACCGGCCCGCGGACGACGTGAGCGTGGCAGGCCGGGCCCCTGTCCGGACGCCGGCCTCGGCCCGGCGGGGCGCCGCCGGCGGCGCGAGGCCGCCCGATCACCTCATTCTTCGGTGCGGAGCACTTCTCCGGGTTCGGGCCGCCCGCCGTCCTGCGTGCGGTCCTGTCCGCCGTGCTGCCCGTCGCTCCCGGAGACGGGAGCCGCGGAGGGCGTGCTCCCGCCGGTGACGGCGGCGAGGCGGTCGGCGGTGAGGTCGTACCTGAGGGTCATCAGCACGCCCGCGAACGTGATCAGGGCGGGCACCACGGTCACGCCGATCACCACGGCGACGTGGGCGCTGTCCGGCTGGGTCACCGGATGCTCGGGGTCGGAGGAGGCGAAGCTGCCCAGGCTCAGCACCCATCCGTACGCGGTCGCCCCGAGCGCCTGGACCGCGTTCTCCACCGCGGTCCACAGGCCGGTGAAGATCCCGCCCCTGCGCTCGCCGCTGAGCATGCCGTCGTACGCGATGACGTCGGCGAGCATGGAGAACTGCAGCAGCTGGGTGCCCGCGTAGCCGAAGCCCACGATCATCACGCACAGGTGCGCGTACAGCTCGCCGAACGCGGGCGTCGCGAGGAGCAGCAGCGCGCCGATCGTGAACAGCGCACCACAGAGGATCATGGCACCGCGCTTGTCCAGCTTGCGGGCCAGCCACACCCACAGCGGCATCGTGATCAGCATCGGCCCCACGAGCGCCGCGAAGAGCGTGGTGGTGGCGGCGGTGTCGTCGAGCGCGTACGCGGCGAAATAGGGCGCCCCGGCGAGCATCACGCCGGCCCCGAGCGTCTGCGCGGAGCTGAGCCCGAGGAGCCACAGGAACTGCTTGCTGGTGCGGGCGGCGGCGAGCTGCTCCCGGAGCGTCCCCTCGGACTTGCGCGGTGCGGTGAAGGGCGCGCGGGCGGTGCCGAAGAACGAGCCCAGCATCGCGACCAGAAGGATCACGCCGAAGGTGACGCCCATGACGCGGTAGCCGTCGGCCGTCTCGCCGGCGAGCGTCGGCGCGAGGATGCCGCTCATGGCGATCGAGACCGCGATGAGCGCCATGCGCCACTGCAGCAGCGAGGTCCGCTCGTGATAGTCGGTCGTCATCTCCGCGGGCATCGCCTTGTACGGCACCTCGTACAGGGCGTATCCGGTCGCGGCGGCCAGGAAGGTGACGCCGACGTACACGGCGGCGGGGACGCCGGTGATCGGCGGGCCGGCGAACATGAGGGCGAACGACACCGGCAGCACCGCGGCCCCGGCGAGCAGCCAGGGGCGGCGTGGTCCCCACCGCGAGACCGTGCGGTCCGACCATCGGCCGACCAGCGTGTTGGCGATCAGGTCCCAGGCCTTGGGCACGAAGAGCACGACGCCCGCGAGCGCGGCGGGGACCGCGAGCACGTTGGTCATGTAGAAGAGCAGCAGCAGCCCGGGGATCGTGGAGAAGTTGGCCGTGCAGAACGAGCCGACGGCGTACCCGAGGCGAACCCCGAGGGAGACCTTCGACGGGGACGGCGTCGCCGTGGAAACCATGGTCGCCATTCAAGCCGAGCAAGCGTCCGTTAGGAAGGACTGATCGGCAACGGTTCGGCGGCTGCCCGGTGTCCCGCCGATCTCCGCCGGGGCGGCCCCGGCGGAGATCGGTGACGGGCCCGCGGGCTCAGTCGCGTACGTCGGGGAAGACGACGTGCGCGCCGATCTCGATCAGGCGGCGTTCGGTGTGGGCGTCGGCGACCCGGGCCATGAGCACCGGCGCCTCGCTGGCCGCCAGTTGCGGCAGCCGGCTGCGCACCCGCCGGTGCAGCTCCTTCACGATGTCGTCGGCGCCCGAGATGTGCACCTTGACGTGCAGCATGATCCCCCACAGCCCGGCGGCCGTACGCGCCTCGGAGATCCAGACGTGGTGGACGTAGGGATACTCCGGCAGCAGCTCGGCGACCGCCACTCGCAGCGCCGGCAGGATCGGATGGCGCGTCCTGCGATAGCCGGGGTCCACGACCTGCATCGCCCCCGACAGGTGCTGCCGGGGAGCGGGGACCCACTGCGGGAGCGCGGAGGCCGCCTCCGGGACAGGGGCGGGCATGGGAGGGACGGGCGTGGGCGGCGGTGGAGCCTGCCGCGCCGCCTGCGCGCGGGTCACGGTCGCCATCGCGCCCGTGGCGTACGCCGTGGGGGCGGCCGAGCCCAGGGCCGACAGCGCCGGAGCGGGACCGGTGCGGTTCTGCTCCAGATATCGGCGCAGGTCGTCGATCGGCACGGCGGCGGCGGCGGGGCCGGCCGCGTCGATCACGATCTCGCGCACGCCCGTGACGCGCTGGATGTCGAGGATGGTGTCGGCGTCGCACGCCGACAGGGAGTGGCTCCCACGGTGCCGGGCATAGGTCGCCGGTCCCGTGTAGCCGAGCAGAACGCGTTCGCCGTTCTGCGTAGTGCCGAGCACCACGGAGCGGTCGGGGCGGACCGCCACCAGGATGCCCCACTCCGCGAGGGCCGCCAGGAGTTGCCGGGGGCTGCCATGCCGCGCGAGAACGTCGCCCAGGGAGGGGTTCCCGATGCTCATAGCCTGAACGATAGGGACTGGACCATGGCGAATCAGGCTAATCCCCAAGATTAGGTGCGATCAATACCGAGATGGGTGGCAGTCTGGATGGATCAGGCTAAGCCGGGGTACATCCATCGGCTGGGCCCGTACGTGAGCGAGTCTCACGAATCCCCTGAGCCCCACCGGAACCTCCCGGCAGCCGGGCTGCGTGGAGTCGCCCGGAGCCGCCGGGAGCCGCCCGGAGCCGCGCGGACCGCGATTCCGAGACCAGGTCGTCGTGCCGCCGCGACACCGCCGAGACCTTGCGTCGTCTCGTATGCCGGGCGCTCGTGAGAGCCTTCACAAGGCCCGGATAGACTCACGTCGTCCGCGCTGTCGCACTTCACGAAGGACTCAACCCAGTGAACAAGCCCGTCGTACTTGTCGCAGAAGAGCTCTCAGAAGCGGGTCTCGCCGTGCTCGGCGCGGACTTCGAGGTCCGGCACACCGACGGCGCCGACCGGTCGCAGCTCCTGCCCGCCCTCGCCGACGTGGACGCCCTGATCGTACGCAGCGCCACCCAGGTCGACGCGGAGGCCATCGCGGCGGCGCCCAAGCTGCGCGTCGTCGCCCGGGCCGGCGTGGGCCTGGACAACGTCGACGTCGAGGCGGCGACCAAGGCCGGCGTCATGGTCGTGAACGCCCCGACCTCCAACATCACCAGCGCCGCCGAGCACACGGTCGCGCTGATCCTCGCCAGCGCCCGCAACGTCGCTCAGGCGCACTCCGCGCTCAAGAGCGGCGAGTGGAAGCGCTCGAAGTACACCGGCGTCGAGCTCGACGAGAAGGTCATCGGCATCCTCGGCCTCGGCAAGATCGGCCAGCTTGTCGCGCAGCGCCTGCAGCCGTTCGGCGTCGAGCTCATCGCGTACGACCCCTACCTGCAGCCGGCCCGCGCGGCGGCGATGGGCGTGCGGCTGGCGTCGCTGGAGGAGGTGCTCCAGCAGTCCGACTTCATCACGGTCCACCTGCCCAAGTCGAAGGAGACCATCGGCCTCATCGGCGACCGCGAGCTGCACATGGTCAAGCCGACGGTCCGGCTGATCAACGTCGCGCGTGGCGGGATCATCGACGAGAACGCCCTCTACGCCGCTCTCAAGGAGGGCCGCGTCGCGGGCGCGGGCATCGACGTGTTCGCCAAGGAGCCCTGCACCGACAGCCCGCTGTTCGAGTTCGACCAGGTTGTGGTGACGCCGCACCTCGGCGCCTCCACTCACGAGGCCCAGGAGAAGGCCGGCACGCAGGTCGCCCGCAGCGTCAAGCTGGCGCTCGCCGGCGAGTTCGTGCCCGACGCGGTGAACGTCCAGGGCGGCGCGGTCGCCGAGGACGTCAAGCCGGGCCTGCCGCTCACCGAGAAGCTCGGCCGCATCTTCACCGCGCTCGCGGGCGAGGTGGCCACCCGCCTCGACGTCGAGGTCCGCGGCGAGATCGCCGCGCAGGACGTCCGGGTCCTGGAACTGGCCGCCCTCAAGGGCGTCTTCACCGACGTCGTCGAGGACGCGGTGACCTACGTCAACGCGCCGCTGCTGGCCAAGGACCGCGGCGTCGTGGTCGAGCTGGTCACCAGCGCGGAGAGCCCCGACTGGCGCAACGTCGTCACGGTGCGCGGCGTGCTCGCCGACGGCCGCACGGTCTCGGTCTCCGGCACCCTGTCGGGCCCGCGGCAGATCACCAAGATCGTCGAGGTCAACGGCTACGCGATGGAGATCGAGCCGACCGAGCACCTGGCGTTCTTCACCTACGCCGACCGTCCCGGCATCGTCGGCATCGTCGGCCGCCTGCTCGGCGAGCAGAACGTGAACATCGCCTCCATGCAGGTCTCCCGGGACGTGAAGGGCGGCAAGGCGCTCATCGCGCTGACGGTCGACACGGCGATCCCGTCCGACGTCGTCGAGCAGATCGCGGGGGAGATCGGCGCCGACAGCGGCCGCACGGTCGACCTGGAGGACTGACCCTCCGATACCGCCTCATCGAACGGCCCGGCGCCTCGTGCGCCGGGCCGTTCGTTTTCTCCCGTCCGTTTCCCGATTCATGGACGGCGTCTCACCAGGTGAGATACTAGGTCGTCCTACGAGATTGTGGGGTACTCTTGCGATGACGAGGCGCCCCGCGCTTCCACCTGCCGCGACGGGGCCTGATCAGGGCAGGCCGGCCCGTCGCGGAGCGCCGCGCAGCCGGCCTTCGGCCCGCCCGTGACGCGTGACCCGCGTTCCATCGGCGGCCGACGCACGACGCATTGGACCCGCGACAGCCGGGTCCCGCTCTCCGCATTTCTCCGTCGAAGAGAGAATCGCCATGTACGAGATGTATCCCTGGGGTCGTTCCGAGGACGCCGAGGACGAGGCGGCGGCGGCGCTGCAGATCGCGCTCGACCGTCGCGACAACGGGGGCGTACCGCAGCGCTGACCTGGCCGGAAAGCCGGTCTGGCCGGAAATGGGCGGGAACGGCCACCCTCCGGATGTGTCAATCTTGAGTGCGTGGTGAGCATCGGCGGTGGGGCCGCGAACACGACGAGCCTGCTCCGGTTGATCAACCAGCGGGCGGTGTTCACCGAGATCTTCCGCCTCGGCAAGGCCTCGCGCCCCGAGCTCGCCCAGGTGACCGGCCTGTCGAAGCCGACGATCTCGATGGCGCTTGCCGACCTGGAGCGTGCCAGGCTCGTCCGTCCTGTCGGGTTGCGTACCGGCGGCACCGGCCGTGCCGCGCTGCTCTACGAGATCAGGCCGGAGGCGGGCTGGGTGCTCGCGGCCGACATCGGCCGCACCACCGTGCGGCTCGCGCTCGCCGATCTCGTGGGCGACGTCGTCGTCCGCAGGCAGGAGCCCTCGGCGGCGCGGTCGTACGACGGCCTGGTGGGGCAGCTGGAGCGGCTGGCCGCCGAGGTCGTCGCCGAGGCCGGCCTGGCATCCGGTGACGTCACCGTCACCGTGTTCGGCACTCCCGGAATCCACGACAAGGAGAGCGGGGCGCTCCGGCTCGCGCCCGGCCTGCCCGGCTGGGAACGCCCCGGCGCGGTGGACGCGCTGGCCGGTGTGACCGGCTCGTCCTACACCGTGGAGAACGACGTCGACCTCGCGGCGGTGGGGGAGGGCGCGTACGGCCTGGGCAAGGGCGTCTCCCACTTCGTCCTCGTGTCCATCGGGACGGGCGTCGGCATGGGTGTGATGATCGACGGCGGTCTCTACCGGGGTGCCCGGGGAGCGGCCGGCGAGATCTCCCACCTGCCGATGGGCGTTCCGGAAAGCGCGGACGGCCCGGGAGCCGGGCGCGGTGAGTTCGAGTCGGTCGCGTCCGCCGACGGCATCGTGGCGGCGGCGGCGCGTCTCGGCATGACGGCGGCCACGGCCGGTGAGGTCGTCGCCGCGGCGCGCCGCGGCGACCCGGCCGGGCGCGAGGTGCTGGCCGCCGAGGCCGGTCACGTCGCCCGCGCTCTCGCCGGGGTGATCGCCGTGCTCGATCCCGAGCTGATCGTGCTCGGCGGCGGCATCGGCGCACAGGCCGGCGACCTGCTCGCCGACGCGGTGGCCGAGCGGCTGGAGACGCTGGTGGCCCTCGCGCCACCGCGGATCGAGGTGTCCACGCTAGGGCCGGACGCCGTGATCCTCGGGGCGCTGGCGGTCGGGCTGTCCACGGCGCGCGACCTCGTTTTCGAACGTGCCGTCGCGTCTGGACCCGCCTGACCGGCAGGTGCGCCCGGGTATGGACCGAATAGTGAGATCGTGTTTCGATCCACGAGACAACCGGTAAGGTACACGCATGGAGTCGAGCAACATCCGCCTGGCAGTCATCCCCGGTGACGGTATCGGCACCGAGGTCGTCGCCGAAGGCCTCAAGGTCCTCAACGCCGCGGGCGTCAAGTCCGAGACCACCGAGTATGACCTCGGCGCCAGGCGCTATCACGCGACCGGGCAGACGCTTCCCGACGAGGTGCTCGACGAGCTGCGCGGCTACGACGCGATCCTGCTCGGCGCCGTCGGCGACCCGAGCGTCCCGCCCGGTGTCCTGGAGCGCGACCTGCTGCTGCGCCTGCGCTTCGAGCTCGACCACTACGTCAACCTCCGCCCGGTCAAGCTGTTCCCCGGCGTGACGACCCCGCTCGGACAGGCCCGTCCCGAGGACATCGACATGGTCGTCGTCCGTGAGGGCACCGAGGGGCCGTACGCCGGAGCCGGTGGCGCGATGCGCCGCGGCACGCCGCACGAGATCGCCACCCAGGAGTCCCTGAACACGGCCTACGGGGTCGAGCGCGTGGTGCGCTACGCCTTCGAGAAGGCCATGACCCGGCCGCGCCGCAAGCTGACGCTGGTCCACAAGACCAACGTGCTCACCTACGCGGGCGACCTGTGGGCGCGCACCGTCGACCGGCTCGGCCTGGAGTTCCCCGAGGTCGAGACCGACTACTGCCACGTCGACGCGGCCTCCATGTTCTTCATCACCCAGCCGCAGCGGTTCGACGTGATCGTCACCGACAACCTGTTCGGCGACATCCTGACCGACATCGGCGCGGCGGTCGCCGGCGGCATCGGCCTCGCGGCCAGCGGCAACGTCAACCCGGCCCGCACGGCGCCGTCCATGTTCGAGCCCGTCCACGGCAGCGCGCCCGACATCGCGGGCCAGGGCAAGGCCGACCCGACCGCCACGATCCTGTCGGTCGCCATGCTCCTCGACCACCTCGGCCACGCCCAGGCGGCGGCCCGTGTCGAGCAGGCCGTGGCCGACGACCTGATCGAGCGCCAGAGCGCGTGGACGGCACGCTCCACCCGCGAGATCGGCGACGACATCGCCGCCCGAGTAGCCGGCTGATTCCGGCCGCTCATCCCGACATCACGCGCATGGCGGCCCGGTATGGGCCGCCATGCGCTTTTTCATATCTGTGAAATGCCCTAGTTTTCCCTTAGCCGACTCGTCGCACAATTACTACGACGACGTAGAGAGAAGGACCCCGCATGACCACCCACCTCAGGTTCGACGTGCAGCTCAATCCGCAGGCCCGCTCTGCGGCCGAGCGCGAGCAGCTGCTGGCGAGCCCCGGCTTCGGTCAGGTCTTCACCGACCACATGATCTCCATCGACTGGACCGAGGGGGAGGGCTGGCACGACGCGAAGCTCCAGCCGTACGGTCCGCTCGTGCTGGACCCGGCGACGTCGGTGTTCCACTACGCCCAGGAGCTGTTCGAGGGGCTCAAGGCCTACCGGCAGCCGAACGGCTCCATCGTCGCCTTCCGGCCGTACGCGAACGCGGCGCGGTTCAACCAGTCGGCGCAGCGCATGGCGATGCCGGAGCTTCCCGAGGAGACGTTCGTCGAGTCGCTCGAACTCCTCGTGCAGACCGACCGCGACTGGGTGCCGACCGCCGAGGGGCACAGCCTCTACCTGCGTCCCTTCATGATCGCCACGCAGCAGGCCCTCGGGGTGAACCACCCCTCGCGGAACTACAAGTACATGGTGATCGCCTCGCCCGCCGCGTCGTACTTCACCGGTGGCCTCAAGCCGGTCTCGGTCTGGCTGTCCACGGAGTACACCCGCGCGGCGCCCGGGGGCACCGGGTTCGCCAAGTGCGGCGGCAACTACGCGGCGGCGTTCGTGGCCCAGCGGCAGGCCGTCGAGGAGGGCTGCGACCAGGTCGTCTGGCTCGACGCCTTCGAGCACCGGTGGGTCGAGGAGATGGGCGGGATGAACCTGTTCTTCGTCTTCGGCGACCGCCTCGTCACCCCGGCGCTCACCGGGACGCTGCTGCCCGGCATCACCCGCGACTCGATCCTCAGCCTGGCCGGCGAGCTGGGATACAAGGCGGAGGAGGGCAAGATCTCCATCGAGGAGTGGCAGGCGGGCTGCGAGTCCGGCGAGCTCACCGAGGTCTTCGCCTGCGGCACCGCCGCCGTCGTCACCCCCGTCGGCTCCGTCAAGGGCGTCGACCGGAGCTGGACCGTCGGCGACGGCACGCCCGGTCCGGTCACGATGAAGATCCGCGAGGAGCTCGTGGGCATCCAGTACGGCAGCCGCCCCGACACCCACCACTGGATCCACAAGATCTGCTGACGGTCGCCGCACCGGCCCGCCTCTCTCCGGGTGGTGGCCGGTGCGCGGTCGGAACGTGCGCCGGGCAGGGCTGAACGGCCGACGCGCAAGGGGCCGTGCTCAAGGGGCCGGGCTTGAGGAACGGGGCTTGAGGAACGAGGCTTGAGGAACGGGGCTCGGAGGCAGGGTGCAAGCGGTCGTTCAGCCGATGGCGCCCGGGCAGGGCCTGGCCACCGCGAGGACGGACAGCGACACCAGTCCGTGGAGCAGGCCGGTGCCGCTCACTCCGGCCCTCGCGTCGACACTGATCAGGGGCCGCGCGACCGGGCACGGCCTGGGCGCCGGAGCGGGAGCCGGCGCCGGAGCCGACACGACGCGCGGAGCGGGGGGCGGCGGCGCGACGGGAGACGGCGTGGGCGTCACGGTCACCGTGACGGTGACCGTGGGCACCGGAGTGGGCCTGGCACTGGGCGCCGGAGCAGAGGGCGCCGGGCTCGCGGTCGGGCCGACGACCGTCACGTGCTGGGTGATGTTGCAGACCCGGGCGCGCCGGCACAGCGCGTTCTGCACGTTCGAGGAGCCGCCCGCGGTGTTGGTGGACGTGTGCTGATAGCCGTGGTTGCGCGTGTCGCCGGACACCGACAGCCTGTCCCCGGGCCGGTCCTGCGGGTCCTTCCCCTGGGTGGACGTGACGTTGCGCACGGCGCGATCGCCACGGCCGTGCCCGTTGTCGGCGGCGGCCCCGAGCGGGACGACACCGGCGATGAACGCGGTCGAAGCCGATGTTCCGGCGAGAAGGAGACCGGCGATCCTGCCGGTGAGAAACGCCCTGCTGCCGCGCCGACAAGTCATCCGCCGCCCCCTGTTCGGATCAGACGCCTGGTCGCACCAGACGCCGGGTGATAAAGACGAGCTCCGGGCAAAGCGATCCGCCAATGCGAATCGCTTCGCGAGCGTACTCATCGAGGGGACGGCGATCATGCGTCCCGCGCCTCTATGGCGCGTTATTACCCGGTCATTGCCCTACGTCCATCGAGATCCAGGATTCAGTTCTTCCTGATGAGCGTGAGGCCGTCGGCGACGGTCAGGAGCACGCTCGTCACCCGGGAGTCGCGGGCGACGAGGTCGTTGAACTCCCGCATCACGGGCACGGTGCCGCCGGCGGCGGGATCGGTGATGTCGCCGTGCTGGAGCGTGTTGTCCACGGCGATCAGGCCGCCGGGCCTCAGCCGGGGCAGGATCTCCTCGTAGTAGACCGGGTATCCCGCCTTGTCGGCGTCGATGAAGGCGAAGTCGATGCTCTCCCCCGCCGGCATGGCCCGCAGCGTGTCCGCGGCCGGGCCGAGGCGCAGCTCGATGCGGTCGTCGAGACCCGCCTTCCGCCAGTAGCGGCGCGCCACCGCCGTCCACTCCTCGCTCACGTCGCAGGCGATCAGGCGCCCGTCGGCGGGCAGCCCCCTGGCGATGCAGATCGACGAGTAGCCGGTGAAGGTCCCCACCTCCACGGCGCTGCGGGCGCCGCTCAGCCGGACCAGCATGGTCAGCAGGGTGCCCTGCTCCGGCGCGATCTGCATGGTGATCCGGTCGCCCACCAGCCGGTGGGTCTCCTCGGCCAGGTCGGTGAGCAGATCGTCCGGCGGGCTCGTGTGCGCCGCGGCGTACTCGGCGACGGCAGGGGTGATGAAATTGGCGGCCTTCATGGCTTCACACTAGATCGTCAGCCCGCTGACCTGCGCGAACACTCTCGGATATCTCGTACTATGAGATCGATGTGCCAGAGGGTGACCGGCTGTGGCAAACTGCTCAGCACCATGTTCTACGGTCTGCTCATTATCGGCAGGCGCGCCGGCTAAAAGGACACCGCCGGCGCGCAGACCTCTCACGTCCGTGAGGGGTCTTTTTGTTTGGGCCCCAAGCGGAACCACAGGCCGATGAGCGCGCGGCGAGACGCAACCCGCGAAGGAGACACAGAGATGGCCGACGATCGTTTCCACGTGTACGACACGACGCTCCGTGACGGTGCCCAGCAGGAGGGGCTGAACCTCACGGTCGCCGACAAGCTCGCTATCGCACGTCACCTGGACGGCCTCGGCGTCGGCTTCATCGAGGGTGGCTGGCCGGGCGCGAACCCCAAGGACACCGAGTTCTTCCGGCGGGCTCAGACCGAGCTCGACCTGAAGCACGCGCAGCTCGCCGCGTTCGGCGCGACCCGCCGGGCGGGCGTGAAGGCCGCCGACGACCCACTGGTGGCCGCGCTGCGCGAATCCGGCGCGCCGATCGTGACGCTCGTGGCCAAGAGTCACGACCGTCACGTGGAACTGGCCCTCCGCACGACGCTGGAGGAGAACCTCGCGATGATCCGCGACACGGTCTCCCACCTGACCGCGGAGGGCCAGCGCGTCTTCCTCGACGCCGAGCACTTCTTCGACGGCTACCGCTCCAACCCGGCGTACGCGCTGGAGGTGCTGCGCACGGCCGCGGAGGCGGGGGCGTCGGTGGTCGCGCTGTGCGACACCAACGGCGGCATGCTGCCCGACGAGCTGGCCGACGTGGTGCACGAGGCGGCCGGCACCGGGGCCCGCATCGGCATCCACTGCCACGACGACACCGGCTGCGCGGTCGCCAACACGCTGGCCGCGGTCAAGGCCGGCGCCACACACGTGCAGGGCTGCGCCAACGGCTACGGCGAGCGCTCCGGCAACGCCAACCTCTTCACGGTGGTGGCGAACCTCCAGCTCAAGCGGGGATTCGACCTCGTGCCGCCGCAGTCGCTGCGCGACATGACCCGCATCGCCCACGCGATCACCGAGGTCACCAACGTCACGCCGAACTCCCACCAGCCGTACGTCGGGACGTCGGCCTTCGCGCACAAGGCGGGCCTGCACGCGTCGGCGATCAAGGTGGACCCGAACCTCTACCAGCACATCGACCCCGCCGAGGTCGGCAACGACATGCGCATGCTGGTCTCCGACATGGCCGGCCGCGCCTCGGTCGAGCTGAAGGGCCGCGAGCTGGGCTACGAGCTCACCGGCGAGCAGTCCAGGCAGCTGGTCGAGCGGGTCAAGGACCTGGAGGCCAGGGGGCACACGTTCGAGGCGGCCGACGCGTCGTTCGAGCTGCTGCTGCGCGACACGGTCGACGGCGAGCTCCGGCGCTACTTCACGGTCGAGTCGTGGCGGGTGATCGTCGAGCGCCGCCCCGGCGGCGACGTGGTCAGCGAGGCGACCGTCAAGCTCCACGCGAAGGGCGAGCGGATCATCGCGACGGGCGAGGGGAACGGCCCGGTCAACGCGCTCGACAAGGCGGTGCGGCTGGCGCTGGAGAAGCTCTACCCCGAGCTGGCCGCGGTCGAGCTGATCGACTTCAAGGTCCGCATCCTGGAGGGCACGCACGGCACGGACGCGGTGACCCGCGTGCTGATCACGTCGAGTGACGCGACCGGCGAGTGGGCCACGGTCGGGGTGGGCGAGAACATCATCGAGGCGTCCTGGCAGGCGCTCGAGCAGGCGGTCACGTACGGCCTGCTGCGGGCCGGGCACAGCGCCTGAGCAGCGCCTCGCCGAAGCCGGAGCGAGGCCTTGCCGGCGCGTCGCCGAAGCCGGAGCGGGGCCTTGCCGGCGCCTCGTCAAAACCCGGAACAGCGCCTCGCCGGCGCCTCGTCTGCAACTCGGCAGGGCCTGAGCAAAACGGTGCCTGACCAGGGCCTGACCAGGGCCTGACCAGGGCCTGAGTGGTGCCAGGCCCTCCTCAAGGGATGGTGCGAGTGGTGCTCACGATGCGCTCGTGAATGTTGTGGTTTTAGTGACATTTAGTCTAGTTGGTGCTTAGATAGGCGAAGCTCCTGAGGCGGTCATCGCCACGATCGGCGATCCGGCCACGGTTCCAGCCTCAGCGCCCCGCTCTGGCTCAACGGAGGGTGAAGGCAAGAAGTAGCTGCGCACCGAACCCCGTGCTGTCGCGGTGCCTGCCGCCATGCTTCTGATCGTTTTTTCGGAGGCGGCCGGTGCCGTGAGAGCCGAGCGACCGTCTGTCACCATGACCAGCCACGTGACTGCGTGGAGTCCGAAAATTTTCGGCTCGCAGTCATCCCCCTCGCTGGTGCACCCGGAATGGGAGGGTCCAGGGCTGAAGCGTTCTCAGGTTGTGAGACCGAGTAGCTGAAGTGCATCGGTGGGGTGGCTGCGGTAGTGGTCGGTGGCGGCGGCGATGTTGGTCCAGC
>NZ_VJVX01000089.1:0-17115 GCF_008033685.1 Microbispora sp. CSR-4 | reverse complement strand
CGCCAGGCCGGCCTGCTCATCCGATAGCCCGGCCACAGCGGCGCAGATGGCCTCCACCACCCCCGCCGCCAACTCACCCGTGGCGAACTTCTCCCGCACCACCGGGAGGCGGGGCAGTTCCGCCCCCAACGTGAGCAGGCGGCCAGCACCGCCCACCGTCATCCCCCCACTCGTGCGCAACCAGCACCGGGTGGAGGCATGGCCGTGCTGCCTGGCCTGCCCCGCCCGATGCACCCGCCCCACCCGGTCGGCCAGGGCGCTGGTGATCCGATCCCGGGCGAACAGCAACTCCTCCGCCTCGGCCAGGCACACATCCACGTCATCGGGAAGCGGCGTCAGCGCCAGCTCTTGGGCCACCTCACGAACCGACCCCACCACCACCCACGACGACCGCACACGACCCCGACCACGATCACGCCCACCCACACCGCCGGAAGCACCCGCACCCGGGCCGGCCGCGCCAGTGCCATTCGCGCCAGTGCCGTTCGCGCCAGTGCCGTTTGTGCCTGCAGCGGCCGCGCCGTCGGCAGCACCACGCGCGGCACCAAAGCCAGCACCAGCAGCGCCAGCAGCGTCCGGGCCAGTGATATCTGCACCGTCGGCAGCACCACGCGCGGCACCAAAGTCAGCGCCATCCGCACCGGCGGCAGCCGCACCATCAGCGTCCCCACGGGCGGCACCCGCGTCAGATCCCGCGCTGTCGGCGGTCCAAGGCGCGGCGTTCGCGCCAGCGGCATTCGCACCAGTGCCATCCGCGCAATCGGCAGCCTCACGGGCGGCATCCGCGTCAGACCCCGCGCTGTCGGCGGCCCAACGCGCGATATCCGCGCCAGCGGCAGCCGCACCGGCGGCGGTCCTACGCGTGGCATCTGCGCAATCGGTATCGGCGCCCTGACCGTCCGTGGTCTCGGCGCCTGGGGCGTCCGCCACCGGGCCGTTCGTGCTCTCGGCAACGGGTGCGTCGGCGCGCTGCCGGAGCCCGAAGTCGATGATCGGGAAGGGATCGCGGGCGGATGAGCCGTCGGACGACCACAGCGGCGAATTGGCGATCAGACGGTCCCACCAGCCGTCGTCGGGATTGTTCGAATGACGAAGGCGCTCAGGATCGATATCGAACAGATCCATCACACCCTCCTCACTCGATTCGAACTGATGTATGGATTCTTTCACGCTGAGTGAGCAGGAAGCAAGCTCGCAAGCCCTCTGAGCTGGGGTCACAGGCGAGACGGAAATCCGGCCGGCTACTCGGCGTCACCGGTGACGGCTCGCTCGTACGAGCGGAGCGTCTCGACGAACATGCGCCGCTGCTCGCTCGTCAGCGGCTCAAGGGCGCTGCGCCAGGCACTGGCGCCACGGGCGAGCCAGGCGTCGACCGCCTCCCGGTTGGCCTCGGCGATGCTCACGATCGTCCGGCGGCGGTCCGCATCGTCCTCACGGCGGTCCACGACGCCCTTGCGGCTCAGGTCGCCCACCATCAGGCTCACGGTGGCCGGGGCGACCTCCAGGCGGGCGGCGAGCTCGTTCACCGTGAGCGGGCCGTCGAACAGCAGATAGGACAGCAGCGACAGGTGGCGCGGCGCCAGGTCGAGCGTCCGGAGCGACTCTGGAACGGGCATGCGCTTGGCACGCCCCACCAGACGCGGCATCAGCAGCAGGAGGGTACGGATCCCCTCGTCCAGGCTCAGTCCGTCATCCGTTGACATATATTGATCTCCAAAATAGCTTTGCTATCAAAGCAAACACTTCTGAGGCTGGGGAGCCATCGTCGCATGTCCGAATGGAACGACAAGATCATTGAAGAGTTCCGGGCGAACGCCGGCATGGTCGGCGGACCGTTCGAGGGGACACCGCTGATCCTGCTGACGACCACCGGTGCCAGAACGGGCGCCGCCCGGACGAACCCGGTCGCCTGCCGGCGTGACGGGGACAGGATCCTCGTGTTCGCCTCCAACGCGGGCGCGCCACGCCACCCGGACTGGTATCACAACCTGCTGGCCAATCCCACGGTGACCGTCGAGGTGGGCGACGGGACTGCGATCGAGACGTTCATCGCCACGGCCAGACCGCTGTCGGGCGAGGAGCGCGACCGCATCTATGCCCGGCAGGCCGAGGTGGCGCCGGTCTTCGCCGACTACCAGAAGAAAGCCTCCCGGGTCATCCCTGTCGTCGCCCTCTACCGGCGGGATCCCAAGCGCGCCCGGGCGCTCGGCGACGAGCTTGTACGGATCCACGACGGGATGCGGGCGGAGATGGCCGCGCTGATGGCCGCGATCGAGGACGCGGCCGGGAACGCAGTCGAGGACGCGGCCGGGAACGCGGCCGAGGACGGGGCCGCCACGGGCATCCCGGTGAACCTGCCGGGTCGTGGCCTGGAGGAGGCGCTGCGCGAGCGCTGCCTGTCCTTCTGCACGGCCTTCCACGAGCACCACATCAACGAGAGCGAGCGGGGCTTCCCCCTGCTGGAGCGGGCCTACCCCGGGCTGGCCCCGGCTCTCGACCGCCTGCGCGAAGAGCACGTGCGGCTGGCCGAGATCAGGGAGGACCTGCGCGCGGCGGTCGGCGAGGCGGGCTCCGGCGCCCCGGCCGCCCTCAAGGACCGGTTCGCCCGCCTGTCGGCCGAGTTGGAGGCCCACTTCGCCCGCGAGGAGGAGCAACTCCTCGCCGCCCTGAACGCGCTCTGAGCAGCCCCTGTCCGAGCAGACTCCGGCAGAACGTCGCGAGCGGGAATCCAGGATGGCGCAGGGCCGACCCGCCACGGCTCCCCGGCCCGTTTCGCGTGTGAGAGCCCCACGTCGCCGGCCGTGACCTACGACTTTCCGGACTCGTGGTCGGCCACGATGGCGTCGATGCGGGCGGCGAGCTTGTAGTCGAGGTCGGTCAGGCCTCCGGCGTCGTGGGTGGTCAGCGCCAGGTGGAGGGTGCGCCATCGGATGTCGATATCGGGATGGTGGTTGAGCGCCTCGGCCTGCTCGGCGATGTCGTTCACGATCGCGATGGCCGTACGGAAGTCTCGGGCGACCACGGTCCTGCGGATCGTGTCTCCCTCCCGGCGCCATTCGGAAGCCTCGTACATGAGATCAGGACATCACGAAACTCGGCCGATTGTGTAGATTCGCCGCGTGGACGAGCAGGCGGACGAGCAGGTGAGCGAGCAGGTCGACGCGCTGCGGCGGGAGCTGTGCGAGTACGGGCGGCGGGCGGCGGCCCTCGGCCTGGTGATCGGTACGTCGGGCAACCTGAGCGCCCGCGACGGTGACCTGGTGGTCGTCACGCCATCGGGCGTGGCGCTCGACCGGCTGAGCCCGGAGGACTGCCCGGTGGTCGACCTCGACGGGCGGGTCGTACGGGGGGAGCGCAAGCCCTCCTCCGAGACGCCGATGCATCTCGCGCTGTATCGGGAGACCGGGGCCCGGGCGGTGGTGCACACCCACTCGGTCTTCGCGACCGTGGTCGCCTCGACCATGACCGAGCTGCCGCCGATCCACTACAACGCCCTGCTGCTCGGCGGCGCCGTACGGGTGGCCCCGTACGCGACGTACGGCACGCCGGAGCTGGCCCGCAACGTGATCGCGGCGATCGAGGGCAGGCAGGCCGCCCTGATGGCCAATCACGGCGCGGTGACGATCGGCGGCGGCGATGAAGGCGGCATGGAGCAGGCGTTCGAGGCGACCCGCCTGCTGGAGTGGCTGTGCGAGGTCTACGTCCGCGCCCTCGGGGTGGGCCGGCCCACGGTGCTCACCGAGGACCAGCTCACCGCCGTCATCGAGCGCGCCCTGCAGGGCTGACGCGACCGGCTGGACGCAACCGGCTGGACAAGACCGCCTAACCGAGGACGACCTTCCGGGCGAGGCCGAGCGGGAGGCCGCCGGAGCCCGCGATCGTGTCGTGGAAGGTCCGCAGGTCGCCCGTGTAGTCCGCCCGGATGCGCTCGATCTCCAGCGCGCCCGTGAGGTAGGACGGCGCCTGGGTGGGCCAGGCGCAGTAGCGGCTGACCTCACCGGCGGCGGTGCCCGGCGACAGCGACGCCTTCGTGGTCAGGAACTCCTCCGCCTGCTCGATCGACATGTCGTCGCAGTGCAGCGCGGTGTCCACCACGATCCGGGCGGCCCGCCAGATGCGGCAGTCGAGGTGGGCGAGCTCGGTCTGGGGCGTGTCGAAGTAGCCCTGCTCGTGCATGAGCTTCTCGACGTAGAGCCCCCAGCCCTCCACGAAGTAGGGCGTACGGAAGATCTTGCGGGCGCGGTGCGGGTTGCCGGCCATCCAGGACAGGTGCCAGTGGTGGCCGGGGTAGGCCTCGTGCACGCTGATCGAGGGCATCTGGGGGCGGGAGTTGGTCCGCAGCCGCTGCCGCACCTGCTCCTCGGTGAAGCCGTCCGGCGTGTACGGCACGAAGAACACGCCGTCGCGCGAGGACGACAGCGGCGGCGGGGCGAGGTAGCTGGCCACGGCGATGATGGGCCGCTGGAACTCCGGAGACGGCTCGACCCGGCACACCTCCCCCTCGGGGAAGGTCACCAGGCCGCGCTCGCGGACGAACTCGCGCGCCCGCTGCGTCTCGGCCTCGTATTCGGCGCGCATGGCCTCCAGGGTCGGCGGGTGGTCGTCCATGAGCGACTCCATCGCCTCCCGCCAGCTCCCGGAGCCGAGGCGGGCGGCGACCTCGGTCATCTGCCCGTCCAGCTCGGCCCAGGCCTGGCGGCCCTTCTCGTGCAGCTCGGCGGCGCCATAGCCGAGCATCTCCTGCTCGCGCAGCAGCGCGGAGTAGAGCTCCTCGCCCATCCGCCAGGTGCCCCTGGCCTCGAAGCCCTCCAGGAACCGGACCAGCCCGTCGAACGCGTCGGCGGCGGGCTCGGCGGCGCTCGCCAGCCGCGCCCGCAGGTCCGGGTCGCCGACCAGTGCGGGCAGCGTCTCGGTCAGGAAGCGGCGTCCCGTACGGGCCTGGTCGAGGCCGCGCTTGACGAGCAGGCCGGCGGCGAGGCCGGGGTCCAGGTTGGCCTGGCAGGCGGCGAGCACGGCGGGCACCTCGGCCAGCCGCGCAACGGCGGCGTCGACCAGCTCGGCCTCCGGCTTGAGGCGCTGCTGGAACGGCGTGAACATCGACGCGAAGATCACCCCGAGGTAGGCGGCCGGTTCGCGCCGCCACTCCGGCCAGCGGGCCTGCGCGATCTGCCCGCGCAGGTGCGCGACGACCAGGTCCCTGTCGATCTCGTCCTCGGGGCTCTCGGGCGTCGCCTCCGACAACTTGCGCAGCCACTCCTCGGCCGCCCGCTCCCTCGCCGCGAAGCCGCTCGCGCTGAGGTCGCCCAGCGTACGGTCGTATCCGTCGGCTCCGAGGAGGGATGCCCTGACCGGGTTTTCGGCCAGGTACCAGTCAATGAACTCGTCCACCAGCGTCATAGCGCTCGACTCTATCCGCGACACTTGGGTAGAAGCCCCCAGATAAGGAGCGATTGGTGCCCCTGCAGATCACCGGCGCCCCGAGCGACCCCGACCTGATCCGGCTGCCGTGGGACGTCCCCCTCGAAGAGTGGCCCGTCCACCACCTGGTGACGCTGCCGCGCGGCATCTCGCGTCACGTGGTGCGCTTCGCCCGGCTCAGCGGCCGGGTGTACGCGATCAAGGAGATCAGCACCAGGTATGCCAAGCGGGAGTACCAGCTCCTGTGGGACCTGGCGCGGCAGGACGCCCCCGCCGTCGAGCCGGTCGCCGTCGTCACCGGCAGGACCACCCCGGACGGCACCGAGCTGGACTCGGCCCTGATCACGCGGCACCTGCAGTTCTCGCTGCCCTACCGCGCGGTGCTGTCGGGGTCGGTGCGGCCCGACACGCTGATCCGCCTGCTCGACGCGCTCGCGGTCCTGCTCGTACGGCTGCACCTGAGCGGCTTCTACTGGGGCGACTGCTCGCTGTCGAACACGCTGTTCCGGCGGGACGCCGGGGCGTTCGCGGCCTACCTGGTGGACGCCGAGACCGGGGAGCTCCATCCGGCGATCAGCGAGGGCCAGCGGTCGCACGACATCGACGTGGCGCACGTCAACATCTATGGCGAGATGCTCGACCTGGAGGCGGGCGGGCTGCTCCACCCGACCATCGACCCGCTGGCCTTCGCCGAGCAGCTCGTCGAGCGCTACCAGCGGCTGTGGGACGAGCTGACCGAGGACGAGATCATCGAGGAGGTCGACTGGCACCGCGTGGACCAGCGGGTGCGCCGCCTCAACTCGCTCGGCTTCGACGTCGCGGAGATGATGGTGCGCCGCAAGGCCGGCACGTCCCGCCTGATCGTCCGGCCGAAGGTCGTCGACGCCGGGCACCACCAGCGCCGCCTGCTGCGCCTGACCGGCCTCGACGTTGAGGAGAACCAGGCCAGGCGGCTGCTCAACGACCTCGACTCGTTCCGGGTGTCCACCGGCCTGCGGCACGAGGACGAGGCGATCGTGGCCCACCGATGGCTGGCCGAGGTGTTCCAGCCGGTGGTGAACGCGATCCCGGCCGACCTGCGGCGCAAGCTGGAGCCCGCCCAGCTCTTCCACGAGGTGCTCGACCACCGCTGGTACATGTCGGAGGCCGCGGGCAGGGACGTCGGCCTGGAGGCGGCGGTGCGGTCCTACGTGGACAACGTCCTGGTGCACAAGCCCGACGAGAAGGCCGTGATCGTCACGTCGGATCCCCTGTCTCCCTGACAAGGCTCGCAAGATACTGAGCGGCCTCGGGGATCCGGTCCTCGCCGAAGACGCGGATGCCGTTCAGCTCGAGCAGCGCGGTCGTCACGCCCTGCCCGGGAGTGGTCCTCCCCCGGTGGCTCCCGTCGTAGATCCGCAGGGACCCGCACGACGGGCTGCCCTCCTTGAGGATCGCGACCCGTACGCCGCGGGACTGGGCGACGGCGAGGGCCTGCCGCGCCCCGGAGACGAACGCGGCGGTGACGTCGTCGCCCTCCGGTGTCAGGATCCGGGCCTCGCCCGCCAGGACGGCCGCGCCGCCCGCGCCGCCCTCGATCTCGGCGGGCGGCCGGGGAACGGGCAGCCCGCCCTCGACCTCGGGGCAGAACCGCACCAGACGTCCCTCGGCGCGCCAGCGGGCGAGCAGCTCGTCGTCGCTGGTCTTGGCCCCGCCGTCGTAGCGCACCCGGCTGCCGAGCAGGCAGGCGCTGACGAGAATCCGTTCCACGCCTCCCATTCTCGCCACCGTACGGCGGTGCACGTGCCGGCCCCGACGACATGAGGAAAGCTCACGAAAATCGGAATTACCATTCCAAGAGGAAGAATTCTTATTCTTCCGGACTAATCCATTTATCCGAGCCGTTTTCGGCCCGGGATGCCCGTCCACCTGCTCCTCTAGTGTTGGCCGCGCTGCACCGGCTGTGCGGGGAAAGGGTGTCCCGGTGGATCTGCGCCACGACGTACATCACGGCATACACGAGGAGCTCGTCGCTTTGCGCGAACGCGCGCCCGAGATCACGGGAGCGCTCACCTGCACGATCGACGGCATGCTCGTGACGACGGACCTGACCGCCGACACCGAGCAGACCGCGGCGCTCACGTCGGCGCTGCTGTCGCTGAGCCGGAAGATGACCGACCTCGCCAGGATCGGGCTGCTGAAGGAGACGCTGATCTCCGGCACCCAGGGACACACCGCGTGTTACGCCGCGGGCCCCACGCTCGTCCTCGCCGTCCGCACGTGTCAGGGAGCCGATCTCCGCCAGCTCCGGATCGAGGGGCTCAGGGCGGCGAACAGGATCGCCGCCCTCGCCGGACGCGGATGACCACCCGGCCGGGTCACACCCTCCCGGTCAACTCGGTGATCGCCTCCGCGATGACCGGCCAGAGCGGGCGGGGCAGGTCGTGGCCCATTCCGGGGAAGGTCAGCAGCTTCGCGCCGGGGATGGCGTCCGCGGTCGCGGTCCCGCCTTCGAGGGTGACCAGCGGGTCGTCCTCGCCGTGGATCACCAGCGCGGGCACCGAGAGCCCGCGCAGCCCCTCCGTACGGTCGGCCGACCTCCGGATCGCGATGAACTGCCGGGCGGTGCCCGCGGGGTCGAACGCCCGGTCGTAGGCCTCCCCGGCCAGGCGGGTGATCCGCTCGACGTCCATCTCGTAGCCGGGAGAGCCGATGACCCGCGCGTTCTCCAGGGCGCGGGCGATCGCCCCGTCGCGGTCCTGCGGGGCGGGCGCCGTCAGCGCAGCCATGGCCTCCTCGGTCGCCCGCCCCACGCGGGGCCCGGGGGTGGACATGATCGAGGTCAGCGTACGGACCCGGGCGGGGTGGCGGATGGCGAGGGCCTGGGCGATCATGCCGCCCATCGACGCGCCCACCACGTGGGCGCTCTCCCAGCCCAGCACGTCCATCAGGCCGGCCGTGTCGTCGGCCATGTCGTCCAGGAGGTAGGAGGGGGCGGGCGCGTCGCCGTCCGCCGGGGTGAAGTGGGTGGACAGGCCCACGTCCCGGTTGTCGAACCGGACGACGCGGTGACCCGACTCCACGAGCAGGCCGATGAACTCCTCGGGCCAGCTGATCATCTGTGCTCCGAGCCCCATGATGAGGACGACCGGACGTCCCCCGGGCTCGCCGAACACCTCGTAGCAGATCTCGATGCCGTTAGCCGTCGCACGCATGCGAGCCAGAATTTCATTCGGTTTGCCCTGCCGCAAGCACCACCTGACCAGATCTGTACGGTTGTGTGATGTGGTGTCGCAAATGACCCGCCGGCGGCGGAGACTCGTCCTGCTCATCTGCTGCATGAGCCTGCTGATCGTGTCTCTCGACAACACGATCGTCAACGTCGCACTGCCGTCGCTCGGGCACGACCTGCACGCCCCGATCTCCGGCCTCCAGTGGACGGTGGACGCCTACACGCTGACGCTCGCGAGCCTGCTGATGCTGGCCGGCTCGACGGCCGACCGGATAGGGCGCCGCCGCACGTTCCAGACCGGCCTGGTGGTCTTCACGGCGGGGTCGTTGCTGTGCAGCCTCGCTCCGAGCCTGGGCTGGCTGGTGGCCGCCCGGATCGTCCAGGCCGTCGGCGGGTCGATGCTCAACCCGGTGGCCATGTCGATCATCACGAACACGTTCACCGACCGCAGGGAGCGGGCCCAGGCGATCGGCGTGTGGGGCGGCGTGGTCGGCGTCAGCATGGCACTCGGCCCGGTCGTCGGCGGCCTGCTCACCGACACGGTGAACTGGCGGGCCATCTTCTGGATCAACGTGCCGATCGGCCTGCTCGCCCTGTTCCTGACCTGGCGCTTCGTCCCGGAGTCGAAGGCGCCGTCGGCGCGCAGGCTCGACCCGATCGGGCAGCTGCTGGTCATCGTCCTGCTCGGCACGCTCACGTACGGGATCATCGAGGGCCGGGCCGCGGGCCCCGCCGTGAGCGCCGTCGGCTTCATCCTCGCGGCGGCGGCCCTGGCCGCGCTGATCGTCTGGGAGCTGCGCAGGCCCGAACCCCTCATCGACATGCGGTTCTTCCGCAGCGCGCCGTTCTCGGGCGCGGCCGTCATGGCGGTGTCGGGCTTCGCCTCCCTGGGCGCCTTCCTGTTCCTCAACACGCTATATCTGCAGAGCCATCGCGGTCTTTCCGCCCTCGCCGCGGGGCTGTGCACGCTGCCGGTCGCGGGGATCACGACGGTCGTGGGGCCGCTGTCGGGCCGGCTCGTCGGCACCCGCGGCCCGCGCCTGCCGTCCGTCGTCGCGGGCGTGTGCCTCGCCGTGGCCGGGTGGCTGCTGTCGCAGTTGACGCTCACCACGCCGCTTCCGCTGCTGCTCGGCATCTACGTGATCTTCGGTGTCGGGTTCGGCCTGCTCAACCCTCCGATCACCAACACCGCGGTCTCCGGGATGCCGATCGCGCAGGCGGGGGTGGCCGCCGCGGTCGCCTCGACCAGCAGGCAGGTCGGCCAGTCTCTCGGCGTGGCCATCGCGGGATCGATGGCCTCCAGCGCCGCGGCCCATCGGGTCAACGCCCTGTACGGCCTGATCGTGCTGGCGGTCGCCCTCCTGACGACCGGCCGCTGGGCCAGGGCCACGGCCGAGCGTACGGCGGCGCGGCTCGCTGAGAGCCCGCAGGTCACCCTGTCACAGGGGTGAAGCCGGCGCCCGCGAGCACCCTGCGGCCCTCATTGGACAGGAGGAGGTCGACGAACTCCCTGGTCAGGGCGATGTTCTCGGTGCCGGGGACGGTCGCGACCAGGTAGTCGAGGGCCGCCTTCGCCGCCTCGGGGACGTCCACGCCCTCCACCGCTCCCCCCGCCGCCCTGACGTCCGTACGGTAGACCAGCGCGGCGTCCGCCTTCCCGAGCCTGACCTTGTCGAGCGCCGCCGCGGCGTCCCGCTCCCGGCTCGCCGGCGTGACGGTCACGCCCGCGTCGGCGAGCGCGATGCCCGCGCCCGTCCCGCACGGCGCCGTCTCGGCGCACAGGGCCACCGTGACGCCGGGGGCGGCCAGGTCCTTCAGGTTCGCGACGTGGGCGGGGTTCCCCTTCGGCACGGCGATCTGGAGGCTGTCGCGCGCGAAGACCCGCGCGTTCGGCGCCCTCGACGCGCGCATGGCCGCCTCTCCTGCCGCGGCGAACAGGTCGGCGCGCGCTCCCCCCGCGATCCGCCGCGCCAGCGCGTCGCTGCCGCCGAAGTCGAACCGTACGGCGACGCCGGGATGGGTGGCCTCGAACGTCCTGCCGAGCGGGCCGAACGTCCCGGTGAGCGAGGTGTCGGCGAACACGGTGAGCGTCTTCCCCTCGCCGCCGCCGCAGCCGGTCACCGCGAGCAGCACCAACGCGAGCGCCACTCGGATAACCGGTGTGACATGGTTCACCTTGGGATATATGCCCTAAGCAGGCGTTTAAAGGTCATGCCCGGCGAAAGACTCCCTATTGGGGACAAACCTACTGAGCGAGGAGAGACATCTTGAGCGTCAACCCTTCCTCCAGAATGCGTGAGAGCAGCCAGCCCTGGCTTCACCAGAGGGGCACCGAGATACAGGCGTTCGGCACCGTGCGCGACTTCCCGGTCGGGATGTCGAGGGAGACCCGCGAATACTCCTGCCAGCGGCTCAACCAGATCCTGGCCGACACGCAGATCCTCTACAGCCTCTACAAGAAGCACCACTGGCTCATGCGGGGCCCGACCTTCTACCAGCTCCACCTGCTCCTCGACAAGCACGCGAGCGAACAGCTCCCGATCATCGACGCCGTCGCCGAACGCATCCAGACCCTCGGCGGCGTCGCGGTCGGCGATCCCCGCCAGGTGGCGGAGATGACCGTGATCCCGCGCCCGCCGGACGGCGTGGAGGAGGTGCCCGCCATGCTCTCCCGGCTCCTGGAGGCGCACGAGACGATCCTGGTCGCCGCACACGACGCCGCCTCCCGTGCCGCCGAGATGGGCGACGACGGCACCAACGACCTGCTCGTCTCCGAGGTCATCCGTACGGGTGAGCTGCAGGCGTGGTTCCTCGCCGAGCACCTCGTGGACACGCCGCTCGTCCGCTCCTGACCCGCGTACCCGGCCCGGGCGTCACCCCGTGACGCTCGGGCGGCCGTTCTCGATGTGTCCCATCAGCCGCCGGGCGAACCCGTCATGCCCACTGTGCCCGGCCACGCCGATCACCAGGTCGTACCACCCGGTGGGGGCGTGCCACTCGACGCGGGCGGTGGCTCCCGGCTCGACCCGTACCGTACGCGCCTCGCCTCCGTAGGCCAGCGGGGTGACCGACACCTCGGCGGGGAGGGGTCCAGGGTTCGCCACGTCGATCACGACGGCGCGGGCCGCGGCGTCGATCGCACTGGTGACCTCCACCGGGTCGGCCGTCCCGCCCCGGAACTCCCGGCGGAACCCGTTCGGCCCGACGAGCACCAGGTCGTAGGTCGGGCAGGGGAAGTAGACCACCTCCTCCGCCGTGCCGAGCACGTCGAAGTGCAGCGGCGTGGCCACCTCGCCGAGGTAGCCGTACAGGATGAAGTGGGCGGAGGCGGTGCCGGAGTTGCGCATCGCGATCTCCACCGCCCGTCCGCGCACGACCGCCTCCGCGTCCGGCTGGTATGGCAGCGCGCGGGCGGGCTTGACCCCCGGCTCCTGCACCGGCATCCGCTGCTCATCGGGCACCTGGGGATACCACCGGTTCCCGGCCGGCACCGAGCGCGGGGCGGCCGCGGTCTCCACCGGCGGCGAAACGGGAGGCGGGGTCATGGGCGTGCCGAAGTCGAAGGCGGAGGTGAGGTCGCCCGCCACCCGGCGCCGCCATTCGCCGATCGGCGCGGTGATCCCGAACCGGCGCTCCAGGAACCGTACGGTCGAGGTGTGGTCGAACGTCTCCGAGCAGACGTGGCCGCCCACGCTCCACGGCGACACGACGATCATGGGCACGCGGACGCCGAGGCCGAGCGGCCGCCCGCCGACGAACTCCCCGGGGGTGCCGCCGGGCGGGACCGGCGGCGGCACGTGGTCGAAGAAGCCGTCGTTCTCGTCGTACGTGACGAACAGCGCGGTGCGCGCCCAGACCTCAGGGTGGGACCCCAGCGCGTCGAGCAGCCGGTAGAGGATCCGCCCGCCCTCCACTGCGGACGATCCCTCCGGGTGC
Organism: Microbispora sp. CSR-4; assembly: GCF_008033685.1. Taxonomy (NCBI): domain Bacteria; kingdom Bacillati; phylum Actinomycetota; class Actinomycetes; order Streptosporangiales; family Streptosporangiaceae; genus Microbispora; species Microbispora sp. CSR-4. The sequence continues at coordinate 4,550 of NZ_VJVX01000089.1, read as the reverse complement.
TCGCAGTCGGCCAGCGAGGGCACGACGTACGACACCTCGGGCAGGCGGCCGGCGGCGACGTCGGCGGCGAACCACTCCCCGAGGCCGCCCGTGGGGGCACGGCGCAGCGCCCGGTCGTAGAGGTCGCGGTCGGCCGGCTCCAGGGCGGCCACCCGCGCCTCCAGCTCCGCGAGCAACGGCGCCGGGTCCTCCGCCGCCCGCACCTTCTCGTAGAACGCGCGCATGCTGCCCAGCCCGAGCCGGTCCATCACGGCCACGTACGGCCGGAAGAACTCCAGGTTGTTGCACTCGTAGTTGTCCCACTCCTGGTAGACCTGCCAGGTGTGGCCGGCCCGCGTCAGCAGCTCGGGCACGGTGACCCAGTCGTAGCCCGGGTGCCCCTCCGCCCCCTCGGACGCGACGTTGTCCAGCGCGCGCTGCCGGGTGCCCGGCTCGTAGCCCGTGTGACCGGTCATGTGGTAGTTGCGGTTGGGCGTCGTCGAACTCAGCAGCGAGCAGTGGTAGGCGTCGCAGATCGTGAACGTGTCGGCCAGCTCGTAGTGGAAGGGCAGGTCGCGCCGGTCGTAGTAGGCCATCGAGCCGGGCCCCTTGCTCGCGACCCAGCCGTCGTTCCAGCCGAGGGCCCAGGCGTTCTGGGTGCCGAGCCAGGTGTGGTCGTGGGTGTCGAGCAGCATCGGGTCGGCACCGGCCCGCTCGGCCGCCTCCCGTACGGAGAAGGGCAGCACGCCGTCCTGTTCGAAGATCGGCCGCCACGCTCGGGTCGACACCGCGTTGCGGTCGCCGAATCCCCGCACCCCGCGCATCCGCCCGAAGTAGTGGTCGAACGAGCGGTTCTCCAGCATGACGAAGACGACGTGCTCGACGTCGGCCAGGCTCCCCGGCGGGACCGGCCGGGCCAGCGCCCGGAGCAGGGAGGGCGGCAACGAGGATCCGGCCGTCATGGGCGTCCCTTTCAGGAAGAATCAGGCGAAACGCCCACAACTTAACAGTGCCGTGTCGTCACACGAGTACGCGCCTGCCCGCCTCCACGGGCGGCGGCAGGTGCACGCGGCCCAGCTCACGCAGGGCCCGGGCGGCACCCGTACGACGGGCCAGCGCGAGCGCCTGCCGGGCGAGGTCGGCCGCCTGGTCCCGCTCGTGCGCCTCGGCGTACGCGTGCGCCCTGCGGGCCAGCCCGTACGCGGCCAGATAGGCAGGCACGGACAGGGGCGGCTCGCTCTCAAGGATCTCGATCGCGCCTCCCGGCCGCCCGAGGTCGACCAGGCAGCCCGCGCACAGCTCCGCCCCCGCCTCGCATTCCTCAAGGCAGCGGTGGCACGGCTCTATCTCGCCCGCCAGCGCGTGCGCCTGGGCCTCGTGCCGCCGGGACAGCGTGCCGACCTCGGCCGGGACCCCAGCACGCTCGCGGGCGGCCACGGCCGCCGCGACCATCTCGCCCGGCTCGGCGGCGTCGACCAGCCCGGCCCGCTGGACCAGCGCGAAGGCCTCGGTGAGAGGATCGCCGGTCTCGTGTGCCTCCCGGATCGCCCGGTCGGACCAGGCCCGCGCCCCCGGCGCGTCGCCCGCCTCGTGCCCCATCCCGCTGATCAGCTCGGCGTCGCGGGCGGCGAGCGCGACCAGCGCACCCCGCACGGACGACCCGGCGTCGCGGCGGAACGCCTCGATGCCCGCGAAGACGGGCCGCAGCGCCGCCACGAGATCGGCGGGCCGCGCGTACGGCGCGGCGCAGGCGTCGAGCATCCGCTCGAAGTAGCCGGCCGTGGCGGCGTCGGCGCGCCAGGGACGCTCGACGGCCCGGCCGACCCGCTCCTCCTCCTCTTCGGAGAACAGGCCCGGCATCAGCGGAATGCCGGTCAGGTGGTGCCACAGCACGGTGCCCGACGACGGACCGACGAACAGGTCCGCCTCGTCCATGCCGAAGACGCGGGACAGCAGCTCGACATGGCCGGGATCCGGCCGCCGCTCCCCCGTCTCCCATGCGCGCACCGCCTCCGCGGGCGGGGGCTCGGTCTCCTGGGTCTCCTCCGCGGCCTCGTTCAACCGTTCTTCCAGGTCCCGGCGCCTCCACAGGCGGCCGCGGCGCAGCGCTCGCAGCCGGGCGGCCCAGTGCGGGACGTCAATTCTGATCATCGGCACTCCCCCGGTTCTGTCGGTGCCGGTCGTTAGATTTGCGGTGTGCTGACCCGACGCGTGCTCGACCGCACACTGCTCGACCGCACACTGCTCAACCGCGCGCTGCTCGACCGCCAGATGCTGCTGCGTCGCCACGACGTCAAAGCTCTTGCCGCGATCGAGCACCTGGTCGGCATGCAGTCGCAGACTCCTCTCTCACCTTACGTCGGCCTCTGGACCCGCCTGCGGGGCTTCCGGCACGAGGACCTGGCCGGGCTGCTCACCGACCGCAGTGCCGTACGGATCGTGCTGATGCGCGGCACCATCCACCTGGTCAGCGCCGACGACTGCCTCGCCCTGCGCCCGGTCGTGCAGCCGCTCCTCGACCGGCTGCTGCGCACGTCGTACGGCAGGCGCCTCGGCGGGGTGGATCTCGGCGAGGTGGCGAGCGCCGCCCGCGCCCTCATGGAGGAGCGGCCGCTGAGCTTCGCGGAGCTCGACGAGCTGCTCGGCGAGCGGTGGCCGGGCCACGACGCGCTGGCCCAGGCCGTACGCGCGGCAGTGCCGCTGGTGCAGGTGCCGCCGCGTGGCGTGTGGGGCGCCTCGGGCCAGGCCTGGCACGTCCCCGCCGAGTCGTGGCTGGGCCGCCCGCTCGGCGACGGCTCGGCCGCCGGCGACATGGTGCTGCGTTATCTGCGCGCCTTCGGTCCGGCGTCGGTAAAGGACATGCAGGTCTGGTCGGGGCTGACCGGGCTGCGCTCCGTCGTGAAGGGTCTTGATCTGGTCGCCTACCGGGACGAGAACGGGGGGGCGAGCGCCTGCTGGAGTTCGCGGCCGGCGACGCCCCCGCGCGCGACATCCGCTTCCTGGGGTAGGACCCTTGGGGTGGAGACCCTCTCGGTGGCGGTGGACGCGCAGGCGAGCCCGGATCGGGTGTTCGCCGTGCTGACCGACTGGCCCAGGCATCACGAGTGGATGGTGCTGACCCGGGCGTGGGTGGTGGCCGGTGACGGGCGCAGCAGGGGCAGCAGGCTCGCGGCGTCCACCGGTGTCGGCCCGCTGTCGTTCGTGGACACGATGGACGTCACCGGCTGGCGGCCCCCACACGAGGTGGAGGTCCGCCACACCGGCCGTGTCATACGCGGGATCGGGCGGTTCCACGTGCTGCCCCGCCCGGACGGCGGGAGCAGGATCATCTGGGAGGAGAACCTCCACCTGCCCCTCGGCCTGGCCGGGCGGATCGGCTGGCGGATCGCCGGGCCGGTGAGCGCGGTCTTCCTGCGCCTGTCCCTGCGCCGCCTCGCCGCCCTCGCCCTGCGCGGTTAGCCCAGCGCCATGTCGAAGAAGCGGCGCTCCAGCGCGGTCGCCCGCCGGAAGACCCTGAGCACCCGGGCCCGGCCGTCCGCGTCGAGCCCGGGGCCGAGCCGGTCGAGCTCGCCACGCAGGAAGCCCACCCACGCCTCGAACTCCGGCCCGCTGTGCAGCTCGATCCACTCCCGGTGGACGAAGCCCTCCGGGAGTTTCGTGATCCGGGAGGCCCAGCCGAGATAGGTCCATTCGGCCACGCACAGCACCGCCAGGATCAGCGGATAGTCCTGGCCGCGGCGCACCTCGTCCATCAGATCCCGGAACTCGACCGTCACCGGCTCCAGCGTGGCCGGTGCCGTCTCACCGCCGACCTCGGCGAGCGCGCGGTGGAAGTAGCCCCGCTCGGTGTCGGCGACGGTCAGCCCGAGGAAGCGGCCCACGGCCACCCGTGCCTCGAAGGCGTCGGCGGCGGCGACGGCGGCACCGAGCAGCGCCGTGAAGGCGTCCACGAACTGGAAGTCCTGCTCCAGATAGCGGCGCATGTCGGCGGTGCCGCTCCCGATCGCCTCCGCGAAGGGGTGCGTGACCACCGCCGTCCAGTCCGGCTCGCTCCCCGACCGCAACCACTCGCTGAACGGCGTCGTCGATTCCTCGGTCATCCGGCATCTCTCCCCGTGTCGCGGCGTGAACGTTTCACGATGATCTCAAAGGCCGTCCGTCCGCCTCCACCTGCCCAGCCGGTACGCGCGACCCCGGCGGGCCGGAACGCGGGCGGGCGGATCCATTGACCGGTGCTTAACAGGTCCGTAATTTGATGCGTGTTGTTCCTCCTCATGAATGCTGTTCGCATTCATGAACGGCCCTTCGCGGGACCAGGAGTAGCCCCCCTCGGTCAGGGGTCCTGCACGACATGCAAGGAGCTCGGCTTTGAGAACCACAACGAGAACCGGAGTCGGGGTGATCGGCACCGTTGTCGGGGTCGCCGCCCTGGTGGGCGGCGTCTTCGTCGGCGTGTCCAACGCGGCGCCCAGTGCGGGACCCAGTGCGGGACCCAGCGCGGGCGCCTACCGGATCGTGAACGGCGCCAGCGGCCTGTGCCTGACCGTCCCCGGCAACAGCACCGCCGACGG